>DBGBLM010000138.1:0-3386 GCA_048448865.1 Collinsella sp. | reverse complement strand
TCAACCCGCTCACTACCAACCTGGTTGTTGCCGACGAATCGCGCGGGCGCACGACCATCTGCCTCGCCATCACACAAGCCATGAAGGACCTCGGGATACACAACCGCTGCCGTCTGTTCGAGATTCCCGACGGCATCGACTACATCACGGCCGTACCGCGCATGCAGCACTACATGGAGGTGTCGGCGCAAATCTACGGTATCTATCTGGAATACGTGAGTCCGCAAGACGTTCACGTCTACTCAATTGACGAGTGCTTTATCGACGTGACGCCCTATCTGGACCTCTATCACACCGATGCGGAAGGGTTCGCCTGCATGTTGCGCGACGAGGTCCTGGCGCGCACCGGCATCACGGCGACGGTCGGCATCGGCCCCAACCTATTCCAGGCCAAGGTTGCGCTCGATATCACCGCCAAGCACGTGCTCAGTCGCATCGGCAAACTCGACGACGAGACCTTTCGCAAGGAGATCTGGCCCCATCGCCCCATCACCGACATCTGGGGCATCGGCCCCGGCGTGGCGGCCCGTCTCGAGAAATACGGTGTCTATGACCTGATGGGCGTCGCCGCACTCGACGAGAAACTGCTCTACGACGAACTCGGCGTTAATGCCGAATATCTCATCGACCACGCCTTTGGGCGCGAGCCGACAACCATCGCCGATATCCAAGCCTATCGCCCGCAAGCAACTTCGACCACCACAGGACAGGTGCTCTCGAAGGGTTATGCCTACGAGCAGGCCTACACCGTCTTGCGCGAGATGGTCGACAACGCCGTGTTGGACTTAGTCGATAAGCACGTGGTGTGCGACAGCATCTCGCTCTTTGTAGGCTACGCGAGCGAGCGCGCCGACATACGCCGCCTCGACGCCAGCGGCACAGCGCAATATGTAGACGGATGCGGACATTTGCGTTCGAGCACGTCGAGCATCGAACCCGCCGCAACCGCCGGCCCCGAGCTCGCGCCCCGTGCGCCCAAGCCCGTCCAGCGAGATGACGAACGGCGCCGCCTGGTGCGCGAGGCGCAGGCAATCGATGGCATCTTTGTGGGAGAGCATGGCGGCAAACCGCGCGGTGGCTATGCCGCACTCTTTGCGCACTCCAACGCTTCGCGAAAGCTGCCCGAGCGCACCAATTCGTTTAAGAAAATCATGGGATATTTCGATGAGCTCTGGGCGCAGACTGTCGATCCCAAACGACCAGTCAAGCGCATCAACCTGGGATTTGGCAACCTCATGCCCGAGGAATTTTCCACCATCGATCTGTTTAGCGATATCGAGGCGGACGAGCGCGAGCGCGACCTGGCGCGCGCCGTCCTGGCCGTAAAGGGCAAGTACGGCAAGAACGCGCTCGTCAAGGGGCTGAGCTTTACCGCCGGCGCCACCGCACGCGAACGCAACGATCAGGTAGGAGGACATCGTGCCTAAGTCCCAACAACAGCCGATGCGGCCACCGACACCTTTTGAACGCCTAGCAGACCCCGAGGGAAGACGTCGCTCCGCCGACTCAAAGCTCACCGCCAACGGCGCCGTCCGTGCCGGCCGTGCCGCGCAGTTTATGCCCTTTGCCGCCCTCACGGGATACTACGAACTCGTGCGTAAACAAGAGATCACCGCTGAGCCAAAATGCGAACTCACGGAAGAAAAAGCCCTCGAGCTTTCGCAAAAGCTCGAGGGCCTCAAACGCGGCGACTTGGTGCGCGTCACCTATTACGATACGTACGGCTATCGCGCTCGCACGGGCATCCTTGATGAGGTGCTCCCTGCGTTCAAGCTGCTCAAGCTCAAAGACATCGCCATCGATTTCGATGACATTCAAGACATCGAACTGCGCGGACGAGCCTAGACAAGGAAATGCATCCGAGGCGACGCCTACAGCGTCATGACGTAGTAGCCCGCGTCCTTCACGGCCGCCTCAAGGACACCGCGATCGATTGGCCGCTTGGAGCGCACGCGCGCCGTGTGGTCCGCGTACGTCACCGTTGCCCACACACCATTCAGCGCATTGAGGGCATTGGCCACATTCTGAGCGCAGCCATCGCAGCTCATGCCGCCGATGAGCAACTCATCGCTATAGGGGTAGTGGGACGGATCGGTATCCGCAACCACTACCTTCTTGGCCTTCTTACCGCTCGCGCCATCGCTGCAGCAGCTCTTTCCGTGTGTCGAAGCGACAATGCGACGCAGGCCAAAGAACATGCCAACGACAATCACGGCAAGCACGATGAGATTCGCAGGGTTGAGCAAGTCACTCATGCGTTCCCCTTTCAAGTAGCCCTATCTAGATACCCCCATGGGGTGTCCCCATCTTAACCCAAAATCATGTCCGTTCGGTCAATTAGTTTCCCTCTTCAAACTTTTTAGTTGACCAAGGCTTACTTTCGTGTATAAGTTTTCCTAGGCTAACAACAGAGGTCCCGAAAGGAGCATCGTGACTCGAACCATTGACATCCCAACATACCAAACGGCTGTCGTGCGCAACTGCTCCCCTACGCTCGCAGGTATCAAGCCGGCTTCACTCTTTACCTATCCCGGCGTTTACGCCAACCAAAACGGAAAGCCCGACGCCGCCCATATCGAAGAGCGACGCTCTCGCCTGCTCGCCGTCATAGCCCAATGCAACCGCGAGCTCCAGCCGCTCGGAATCCATATGAGCGTTTTGGTCTGGCGCCCCTGCGGAGCGCTCATCTATGTGTACCGCCCTGCGGACCTCATGCGATACCTCTCCGACACCCGCGCCACGACGGCGCTTGCCGCCGAAGGTTACGATGTCCACAACCTGCCCGCATCCCTGGTGCATCTCGCCGCGCGCATCACGCTGGCAAGCAGCAATGCCGCAGAAAGCGCCTATGACGGCAGCGTCTGCGCGCTTGCGCGAAATAGGCACTGCGATACCGGATGCATGTGCGAGTTCCCCCACGAAATTGGCTATTTTTTGGGCTATCCCTACGAAGATGTCCATCAGTTTATCGTCCAGCACGGCGAAAACTATAAGGTCTTTGGCGCATGGAAGGTATACACAAACGTTGAGCAGGCGCTCACGACCTTCGATTCCTATCGCGCATGCACGCAATACCTTACCTACATCTATCAACAGGGCTGCACCCTGGGACAACTTGTCCAGGCAACCCGATAGAGCATACAAAACGCGGCCGCACACCGCACAACCGAAAGGAAAACATATGAGCAAGATTGCCGTCGTCTACTGGAGCGGCACGGGCAACACCGAGGCCATGGCAAACCTCGTCGCCGAAGGCGCCACGTCCGCTGGTGCCGAGACTGAGGTCATCTCCTGCGCCGACTTCTCTGCCGACAAGGCCGCCGAATATGATGCCTTCGCCTTCGGCTGCCCCGCCATGGGCTCCGAGGAACTCGAGTACGATGAGT
>DBGBLM010000137.1:0-8145 GCA_048448865.1 Collinsella sp. | reverse complement strand
TCGGTCAGCTTGTTGCCAATCTCGCAGCTGGCAAAGCCGCACTGGGGCGACAGGTACAGGTTCTCGAGCGGCACATACTTTGCGGCCTCGTGGATACGTTCGACGATAACGTCCTCGTCCTCAAGCTCAGCCGCCTTGGTGGTCACCAGGCCCAGCACGACCTTCTTGCCGGGAGCAACGTACTTGAGCGGCTCAAAGCCACCGGCGCGTGGCGTATCGAACTCAAGGTAGAACGCGTCGACGTTCTCATGTGCGAACAGGTACGGCGCAATGGGATCGTAACCACCCTCGAAGGCATACGTGGAGTGATAGTTGCCGCGGCACACGTGCGTGTTGATAACCAGATCGTCGGGCTTGCCCTCGATGGCGGCGTTGTTGAGCGCCACGCCCAGCTCGCTTACCTTTTGCAGGTCGACCGGGCTCATGCCGGTCTTGGACACAAAGTCGGTATCGCAATAGATGCCCCAGGTGCAGTCATCAAACTGGATGTTGCGGCAGCCTGCTGCGTACAGGTCGGTGATCACCGTGCGATAAGCGGCCGCAATGGCGTCGGCAAGTTCCTCATCGGTCTTATAGACAGCGCGCAGGCTCTCCTGCTGGCCGTCGCAGCGATCGAGTGTGACCTCAGAGAACGTCTGGATCGGCGCCGGAATGGTCTGGCGTGCGACCTGGCCCTCCCCCTCAAGCGCCTTGACGAACTTAAAATGCTCGACGAACGGGTGGTTCTCGCCGCTAATGGGACCAGTAACCACGGCGGTGTCGGCCGTCGTCTCCTCGTCATGGAACATATAACCCGTGCGTGAGGTGCGGCGTTCAATGCCGTTGAGCCCCCACATAAAGTCGAGGTGCCAGTAACTGCGGCGGAACTCGCCATCGGTGATCACCCGCAGGCCGGCGGCCTTCTGCTTGGCCACCAAATCGCGAATGGCGTCGTCCTCGACGGCCTTAAGGCCGGAAGCGTCGAGTTTACCCGCGACATAGGCGGCACGGGCGTCCTTTACAGCCTGCGGACGAAGAAAACTGCCGACGATATCGGCGCGAAACGGCGCGTTCGGTTGAATCGAAGTGCTCATAGATATCTCCCTTTGCATTGGTTGCTTTACTGGGACAGAGTATGAGCGCTCATATGACCATCGTAAAATATACGTTTATAACAGTTTGATATAGATGCTTCCTATATCAGTCTGGACTGCCATAAAGAGACTTGAACCGTGCGGAGTACAGCGGCCTAGATATGCTGACGAATCGCGTCGATATAGGCCCGACCGTAGCGCGTGAGCGTCGTGTTCTTGCGCGTGATGATGCCAATCTCCATATACTCGTCCACGTCGAGCGGAATCGAGATAATGCCGGGACCGTTGAGCTCGTGGCTGATCACGCCCGAGCATACCGTGTAGCCGTTGAGGCCCATGGCCAAATTGAACAACGTCGCACGGTCGCGCACGCGGATATTTTTGCGACGCTCGAACGTCGAGGTCAGCTCCTCGGAATAGTAAAACGAGTTGTAGCTGCCCTGCTCGTAGGACAGGAACGGGTAGTCTTCCAGATCCTCGAGCGTCACGCTGGAGCGGTCCGCCAGCGGATGGTCGGCGCAGACGAAGACATGCGGCGTGGCGCAGAAGAGTCCTTCGAACACGAGCTCGTTGGCCACCAGCATGCGCTCGATGACCTCGCGGTTATGCTCGGATAAGTACAGGATGCCCAGTTCGCTTTTCATATGCGCAACATCCTCGATAATCTCGTGAGTCTGCTCCTCGCGCAGGGTGAAGTCGTAACGCGCGGCATCGAACTCGCGAATCACGTCGACAAACGCGTTGACGGCAAAGGAATAATGCTGGCAGCTCACACTAAAGTGCGGCACCTGCTCGGATGCGCCCTTGTACTTACCCTCGAGCAGGTCGGCCTGGTCGAGTACCTGGCGCGCATAGCCCAAGAAGGTCTCGCCTTCCTCGGACACAATGACGCCCTTGTTGGTGCGCTCAAAGATGTGCACACCCATCTCGTTTTCGAGATCGCGAATCGACGCGGTAATCGAAGGCTGCGACACAAAGAGACGGCGCGAGGCCTCGGTAATGCTGCCGCATTCGGCAACTTTGACGACATATCTGAGCTGCTGGAGCTTCATGGCTGTCTCCTTAGCTGTTCGCGAGATTCGCGTCGGCTGCACCCTCCTGACGCATAAACGGCGGCATCTCCCCCGTCGCGGCGCAGGCGGCAATCTGATGCAGAGCCCCGGCGACCGCATCATCTGCCGCGGCGCCGATATGCCAGCGCGCGGCAGCCGTGACGGCCTCGTTGGCATTGGCGACTGCAACGGAGTTGGGAACGGCATCGATCATGGGCAGATCGTTATCGGAATCGCCAAATACGGCCACCTCGTCGGGCGTCAGGCCCAAGGCGCGCGCCAGCTCCAGCGCAGCGCAGCCCTTGTCCCAACCATCCGGAAGGATGTCGAACAGGCGCACTCGGTTGTTGGGAAACACAAGCGAGAGTTCCGGCATCTCAACGGCAACGCGCTCGCGTAGCTCCGCGAGCTCCTCACGCGAACGGGCACTCCAGATATTCGCCTTAAACACCGGCGCGTCATCGACGACGGGACGGCACGGGGCCTCTTCGCCTTTGAGCCACGCATTGCCGCCCGACTCCATAGCGCGACGTACACGCTCGGGATTGCTCGTCACGCAATAGGCATCGTTACCCCAAAAGTCATCGCCCAGGCTGTAGACTTTTAGAAATGTATCGTCGGTTTCTTGCTCCAGATAGTCAGCCAAACGTATCAGAGCATCGTTGTCGATTGCGCGCGAAGCGACTACTTCGCCGTCGACAAACATCACCTGGCCGTTACAGAACGCACCGGTCGAAAAACACTCGGAACGGTTTTTGAACATCCAGCCCATCGCGGACGGCTGACGACCCGAAACCGGCCCAAAGTGCAGACCCGCCGCCTGCATGGCATGAATACCCTCAATGGCGTAGTCGCTGGCGCCGTCACGCCCGGCTGGAATCAGCGTATCGTCCATATCGGTCAGCACAAGTTTGATCATAGAGTCCCCCAGTCATTTTCACCGCAACCATTGTAACGGTGCGCTAGTATAGGGAACAACAGATTCGATGCGGGAGTGCCGGCGGTGCAAACCACAAGGCTGAGAGGGCATGGGGCCCAATCCTTTGAACCTGTCAGTTAATGCTGGCGTAGGGAGCATGCCGCCTTTACAGGGGCGCTGTCTATGCACAGCGCCCCTTTTCTATGCCAAGGAGGCATGTGCAGTGATTGATTCGGAACAGCTTAAGCAACATGTGATCAAGGCCGTGGATGAGATTCGCGCCACCAATCCGATGGCAGGCTCCATCACCAACACGGTGACGATCGACTTTGTCGCCAACGCGCAGCTCGCCGTGGGCGGATCGGCCGCCATGGTCTATCTGCCCGACGAGGGCGAGGCGCTCGTTGCCGGCGGCGGCGCCATCTATCTCAACATGGGCACGCTCTTCCCCATCTACGAGCAAACGATTCCCCGCGCGGCGAAGGCGGCACACGACGCCGGCAAGCCCTGGGTGCTCGATCCGGTGGGCCTGGGCATCGGTAGCCTGCGCACCCAGTTGGTAAACGAGCTCAAGCAGTATAAGCCCGCCATCGTGCGCGGCAACGCCTCCGAGATCATCGCGCTCGCCGGCCTGTGGGGTCTTGAGGGCGAGGCGGCCGATCTGAGCCGCGTACGCGGTGTCGATACCACCGACACGGTAGACGCCGCCCGCAATGCCGCGGTGGCGCTCGCCCGCTACACCGGTGGCGCCGTTGTGGTCTCGGGCGAAGTCGACCTGATCACCGACGGCACGACCGTGGCCAAGTCCCACGGCGGCAGCCCGCTCATGTCCAAGATCACCGGCTGCGGCTGCTCGCAGGGCGGCGTGCTGGCCGTGTACGCCTGCGCCGCCGATCCGTTTACGGCAGCCGTCTGCGGTGCCGCCGTCTACAACGTTGCCGGCTCGCGTGCCGCCGCTGTCGCCGACGCCCCGGCGAGCTTTAAGGTCGCCTTTATCGATGAGCTCTACCGCGCGAGCGCCCAGGACATCGCCGATAACCGACTCGAGCTCGAGGAGGCATAAGCCATGTCCGAGCCCGCAACCAATGCCGGCATGAACACGCTCGTCGCTGTGGCCATCGCCCCATGCGGCACCGGCGATGAGCTATCCGCCGAGGTCGCCGAGGTCGTGCGCGTCATTCGCGAGAGCGGCCTTCCCAACCGCACCACCTCGATGTTCACCGAGATCGAGGGCGACTGGGACGAGGTCATGCAGGTCGTGCGCGACGCAACCTTTGTGTTGGCGAGCAAGGGCATCCGCACCGAAGTCGTGCTCAAAGCCGATATCCGGCCCGGATTTACCGACACCATGACCGGCAAGCTCGAGCGCATGGAAGCACAGATCAAGAAGCAGGAGGAAGCACGATGAGCATCCGCGACAACCTTGATATCTCGGCCTATCTGGTACTCGGCCCCGAAAACACGCTCGGGCGCCCCGTGGGCGATGTGGTGGCCCAGGCGCTCGACGCCGGCTTTACCTGCATCCAGGTGCGCTCCAAGGTGGCAAGCGCCCGCGAGATCATTGCGCTGACCGGCGACGCCGCGCAGGCAATCGCTCAGGCCGGCAAGACCGGTCAGGTCGCCTTGCTGATCGACGACCGTCTGGACTGTGTGCTTGCCGCACGCGAGCAGGGTATTGCCGTCGACGGCGTGCACGTGGGCCAAAGCGATATTCCCGTCGAGGTCTGTCGCAAGTTGCTGGGTCCCGACGCCATCGTGGGCCTTTCGGCCCGTTGCGAGGAGATGCTCGAGTACGTCAAGACCGCCGACATGAGCCTAGTCGACTACCTGGGCATCGGCCCACTCCACGAGACCGAGACCAAGCGCGACTGCGGACGCGCGGCCGACGGCTCTATCATCACCAAGAGCTTTGAGGACCTGGCCGCACTTCACGCGGCAAGCCCCGTGCCCATCGTGGTGGGCGGCGGCGTCAAGACGGCCGACCTGCCGCAGCTTAAGGCCACCGGCGTCGACGGCTTCTTTGTGGTGAGTGCCGTCTGCAGCGCCGATGACCCCTACGCCGCGGCCAAGGAGCTCGTAGACACCTGGCAGCAGGCATAGGCATAGGCCGAGCAACTGATTCGCAGCCTCATATCTTCAGCAATGGAAAGCGCATCCCAGTTTGGATCTCCATTCCGGGATGCGCTTTCCGCCGAGATGGCGGCAGCAGCCTCTACCCTGCCAGATATGCCTCCAGTGCCGGCAAAGTCGCCTCCGCATCGCGGCGACCAATCTGGTAGATGCGCTCAAGTTCATCGGGCTCGCGACACAGCGACGGCACCTTCACCGATTCGCTCGGACGCACCACAAAGATTTCGCCGGCGGCCTCGCGACGTGCCAGGTCATCGAGCGTGGCATTGTAGACCTCATGCCGATGCTCGAGCGCTGCGACAAACTCCGGATAGTGACGGAACACGCGACGCAGCATGGGCATCACGCTGTTGGGCTGCTTTACAAAGCCCGCCGGCTGCGTGAGTACCACGATATTACGGTCATACCCCTGCGCAAACAGCCATGCGCTGGGAATAGAATCAGCCACGCCGCCATCCAGGTACTTACGGCCCTCAATGGCGACAGGGCGCGTCGCCACGGGAATCGCCGATGACGCCCGGATCCACTCGATATCGTGCTCATCGCCATAGGGCAGGTCGTGGTAGACGGCCTTGCCCGTCTCGATATCGGTACACACGCACGTAAACCGCATGGGGCAGGCGCGATATGTCTCCAAATCGATGGGATCGCGCTCGATGGGCACCTCGTGATAGGCAAAATCGGCATTGAACATATCGCCGGTCCGCAGCCAGCTTGCTACACCCGCATAGCGCTTATCGGCACAATAGGCCTTGTTATAGCGAATGGCGCGGCCGATCTGGCGCGATTTAAAGTTGTAGCCAAACGCCGCGCCCGCCGAGACACCCACCATATGGTCGCAAGTTAAGCCGTGCTCCATCCAAACGTCGAGCACGCCCGCCGTATACATACCGCGGTAGCCGCCTCCCTCGAGTGCCAGCCCCACCGTGCGCGTCGTATTTGACTGTGCCATGCGACCATCTCCGTCCCCACAAATTCAAACGGGACAAGTATACCAGTCAACATATATCGTCCCAGTCGCATTTTTATCGAACATCGCATCGTCGCGCTACCGCCTGTCGAACAATAGCCGCCCACAGCATGTGCACCCATATATAATTGTGCACTATTGTTTACACTACTCAGCTGTTATCAACAGCGAACATTAGCCGGCAAATTAACTCAACAACGCGGCAAGGCGGGGGCCTGGATACATGCAAAGCGCTGAGCAACGACGCGTGTACACAACGAGCTCGCCCGACGCAATCCGCCCCGACCTCAGAAAGCCACTTAGAACATGGAAACTGTCAGCAATTACACCGAAACGCTCGAAAAGACCGTCCGCGACCTTCTCGAACGTCAAGACGATCTGATCAGGACCGCCTTTACCGACCAGCTTACCGGGCTTGGTAACCGCGGCGGCTTTGCCCGCTCCCTCGAAGAACTCTGGGAGCAGGACGCCCCCGTTACCATGGCGTTCATCGATATCGACAATCTCAAGCACTGCAACGACGTCTTTGGCCATGACGAGGGCAACCGCTATATCTTGCAGGTAAGTCTCTATCTTAATCTGTATATGAAGGTGGGCGAAGCGGCGTTTCGCATAGGCGGCGACGAGTTTGCCATCCTATCTACGATTGCAACCGAGGACGACCTCGCCGAACGTCTGAAACACTGCCGAACGGTTCTGCTCAAAAACAACGATTCCGAGATGCCCCACTCGTTTAGCTACGGAGTGTCACATGCCGACCCCGCCCTGGGCGAAGCTTCCAATCGCATGACGCTCGATGCCGACCATCGCATGTACGACTACAAGCTACGTCATGCCATGCACCTCGATCGACGCAATATCACGCAAGTTCACGCCGACGACTTCGAAATAAGCGATCGAATTTTTGACGCCTTTTCGATGCTCAATGAGGGCCGATATTTCTTTATCGAGAACTTGGACAAACATCGCACCCTTTGGTCACAAGGTGCCTTGCGCGATCTTGGCCTTCCCTCGGAGCACATAGACAACTGTCGCGATTACTGGAAAACGCGCGTCCATCCCGACGACCTTGAGGCCTGCATCAACGACATCGACCAAGTCTACAACGGCACCAAGCACCGTCGCGTCATGCAGTATCGTGTGCGCAACGCCGTCGGCGACTACGTCCTTTGCCGTGCTCGCGGGTTTCGTATCGACGGCGACGGAAATGTCCCCTCGCTCTATGTCGGCGAGCTCGTCAACCACTCACTTGCCGAAACCGTCGACGCCGCCACAGGCCTCGGAACGCAGCGCATGCTGGCCAACGCCATCGACGCCTGCCGCCGCGATCGTTGCGAGACAGGGCTTATAGCGGTGCGCGTTCGTGGCACGACAAAGCTCAACGAGCTCTACGGGGCCGAGGCCGTCGACAACATGCTTGCCGAATACGCAGGCCGTATGCTGTCGATCACTCGCGGCAGGAGCCGGGTCTACCGTTCACGAAGCGTTCAGTTCGTCGTGCTCAGCAACGACCTAGACCACGAGGCATTCGAGCAACTGACCCGCCACCTTAAAGAGGCCGTTTTCGCTCCTGTTCGAATCGCAGGCGACACCATTACTCCCGTCTGCCTTGTCGTCCCGGCCTTTTACGAGCACTTAACCCATCAAGCGACCGCCGTTTTAGGCGAACTCAACCGTCGCCTTCGCACGGCCGGCGGGCTTGTTCCCAACGACAGCCTCCCCATACCCGAGGCTGAGCGCAAAAGCGCCATCGCCGAACGTATCGACTCGCTCACGGGTCTCTATCGACCCAGCGAGTTTATGCGGCGCGCCAACGCTTTTCTCGAGGCAAGACGCGACGGCGCCTGGTGCATCGCCACGGTCGACATGGGCCACATGCGCCTGTTTAACGAATGGTATGGACAGGCCGAAGGCGACCGCCTGCTTGCCGATGTGGGCACGGTCCTCAAGGACATCGAGAATGCCGACATGGGCGTCGCAGGGTACTGGGGCCAAGATGAC
>DBGBLM010000136.1:0-10490 GCA_048448865.1 Collinsella sp. | reverse complement strand
GTGTGATCGTCGACGGCGGTAACTTCGATTGGAAGGCGAGTGGCAAGTACGCCCAGATTGCTGAGCCCAACCCCTCCTACCACGGTGTTTCGTTTGCCGAGGCTGCCGGTCCCGCCGCCTTCGCAACCTATGTCCGCGCTATCCTGCTGCGTGACGAGGGCGCCTGCATCAGCCCGTTCAACGCCTGGGTCCTGCTCCAGGGCACCGAGACTCTGTCGCTGCGCGTTGACCGTCATGTCGAGAACACCAAGAAGGTCGTTGAGTTCCTGACCGGTGACAGCCACGTCGCCAAGGTGAACCACCCGAGCCTGCCTGAGCACCCCGATCACGAGCTCTATCAGAAGTACTTCCCCCGTGGCGGTGCCTCGATCTTTACCTTTGAGATTAAGGGTGGCCAGGAGGCAGCTTGGAAGTTCATCGATCATCTGCAGGTGTTCTCGCTGCTCGCCAACGTGGCCGACGTCAAGTCGCTCGTCGTGCACCCGGCTACCACCACGCACTCCCAGCTCTCTGCCGAGGAGCTCGCCGAGCAGAACATCACGCCCTCCACGATCCGTCTTTCCATCGGTACCGAGAACGCCGAGGATATCATTTGGGATCTGAAGCAGGCCTTCGCCGCGCTGGACGAGTAAGGCGACTTGTGCAAGGACCCCTTGCGACTCGATAGGTATAACTGCATAAAATGCCTGCTCAAGGCGCCTGTGCGAACAATGGTTGCACAGGCGCCTTTTTTTGCATAGAGAGGGTGCAAAAACAGGGTTTTTGACACGATTTATGCATTTGAGTTGTGGAAAACTCCTGTTGAGAGGATGTGAGTTTTACGCAATTGACGTGCGCCTTTTGAGTAAAACCGCAGGTCGCGATTTGCTCGGGGTACTATGCAGCGCGATCGAATCACACGCAGCCCAAACGCAGCAAAAACACACTACGGAGGTTTCCAGCTACATGAGGATCGATTCACGAAAACCGAAAGCCGCCGCCCTTTCCGCCGCTCTGACCGTGGCACTTTTGGCGGGCGCCGGCGCAACTGATGCCCACGCGGCAACACTATCCGATACGGTCGGATCTACGCCGTCCGAGGCGACGCTGGTGCAGCCCGTCGACTACCGCGGTGACGGTTATGGCTCTATGCAGGAGTGGAACGCCTCGATGGGGGCGAAGCGCGATTCCCTGGAGATGCGCGCTCAGATCATTATGAATATGTATGGCGACTATGCTACCGATGACGAGCGCGCTGTGTTGCAGGGCTGCATCGACGGCGCGAGTAGCCTGTTGACGATGGGGGAGGTCGACGCCAAGTCGACCGAGCTCGACGAGCTTCGCTCTACGCTCGAGGATGCCAAGTGCGAGGCGCTCGAGGCTGCCGCAGCCGAAGCCGAGGCCGCTGAGGCCGTTCAGGCTTCGTATTACAACGCCGGCTCCGGCTCGTCTTACGCGTCTGCTGCGTATTACGCGAACGGCTCGGGCCTGACGCGCTCGAGCGGCGTCAATAACTATAACGGCCGCCGCGAGACTTATTACAGCAGCAACGTGTTGTATCACCACCGCACGGGCGAATGGACGCAGGACGCCGAGGGCTTTTGGCGCGATTCCGATGGCTACTACGTCGTTGCCGCGGGCGATAAGGCCCAGGGCTCCACGTTTACCGGGTCCAAGGGCGAGTGCAAGGTCTATGACTCCGGCTGCGCTGCCGGAACCACCGATTACTACACTGGCTGGTAATTTTTCTGCATCACGGATATTTGACGGACGGGCGTCTTTACCGAGCTTTAGGGCAACGTAAGGACGCCCGTTCTATGTATGCGTTTGAGTTAACAGAGCGCTTACCGTGGCAGTACGCCGCGCATATGGGCGCGGGGCACACTAGTTCATGAGAAATAAGGTCTTTCTCGTGGAGGAAGTGGTCTTGTGAACGCTCGAGATATTGCTATTGCCGCCGTCGCATTGGTGCTTGGCTGCCTTGGTCCGACGGCGGCGTTAGCTGCCGGCTCGCAGTCCGCTGCAGGCGCCGCTCCTGTGGTTGTGGGCGCCTTGATTGCAGTGACGTTGCTGGGAAGCGCCGGCGTGCTACTTTGCCGTGATGACGAGGAGGAGGTTCCGGAATCGCAAAATAAACCTCAGTTTTAGCCTCGGGCTAAATGCAACAGACCTTCGCGAATGACGGAATCCTCGCGAAGGGCTGTCTGCTTGTATTGCGCGCGTCGCGATGCGACCGAGGCTACCAGCTGCTTTCTATTTCGCGAATCCTCTGGTAGAGCCAATCGTTTTGCGGCACTTGGATATCGTGTTTGGCCGCGAGGCGGCAGATGGTGCCCGCGAACTCCTCGACTTCGGTTTTTCGTTGTGCGATGCGGTCCTGCGCCATCGAGGGCATACCGGCGGGGTCGATTCCCTCGATGAGGTGCACCATCTGCGTCAGGTCTGCTTCGGTCAGCTCAATGCCCTCGGCGTTAGCGACCGCAAGCGTTTCGCGCATGGCGGAAACAAAGCAGCGGCGCTGCTCGGAGTCCGGCTCCGTGGCGCTTCCGTAGGTCCCGCCGTAGGCCATGCAGGTCTGGTTGATGCCGTCGTTGAGCATGAGTTTGGCCCACATGCGGTGCGCAATGTCGCTCTCGACGGTATGGGCGATGCCGCAGCGCGTGTAGAGCTCGTCGATTGCGGTAATGGTTGCGGGATCCGTGCCGGCCGCCGCGCCAAAGCGGATTTCGCCCGCATTGGTAAAGGTGAGCGCGCCGTCGAGGAATACGGCGTCCATGCCCTGGCAGATACCCAGGACGGTGTGCTTCCAGCCAAAGCGCTCGGCAATCTTTTGCTCGCTCGTAATGCCGTTGCACAGCGAGGCGATGAGCGTGTTGGGTCCCACGATGTGTTCCATAGTCTTGAGCGCCTGGTCGAGTCCAGTCGTCTTGACCGTGAGAATGACCAGATCGGCGGGCGTTGCCTCGCTGGCGCGCACGGACTTGAGTGCGCAGGGCTCGCCGTTGACCGTAAGGGCGTCGCCTGCGTGACGCTCGAAACGGGCGTCGTCCATGACGTATTCGACGGCATCGTCGCCGAGTGCCTGGGCGATCATGCTGCCGTAGAGTAGCCCGACGCCGCCCTTGCCGATAAAGGCGACCTTGTTGATCTGCATGTGAATCATCTCCTCACAAAAAGGCGCCCGCGTGCGGGGCACCTGATGGATTGTATGCCGCTGGGGCGTGTAGCGTGCACCGGAGGCTGAATTTAGAAGAACAAACGCATGGGAACTTATGCCGCGGGGCAGATGGCAAAAACGCGTGCGGGATATCCAACGCCATCGCGCACCTTGGGGAAGGTGCAGAAGATGACGGCGCCTGTGGCGGGAAGCTCGTCCAGATGGTCCATGACCTCGATCTGGTAACGGTCGACCGAGAGAATGTATTGTTCGCCGGGGTAGGGGCAGGCATCCTCTCGTGTGGTCACGCTCGTCTCCTTTCGTCGGGCTTTTTGCTGATGTTAAAGCGGTGCCGTGACGGCCTGATTTCTGCTGCGTTACGATACGTTCTCGATTGCGATTCCGATGTGCTTCGATGACGTGACAGGTTTGTTTCGCCTTATCAGGGCTTCGATGGGGGAGGAGGGGCCGTGCAATATCGCGTTGACCCCAAAAGCGGTAACCGTATCTCGGCGTTGGGGCTGGGCTGCATGAGGTTTCCCGGTGCGCCGGGACGCCTTGATGCGAAGACAGCCGACGCCATCATCTCCCGTGCGGTGGAGCAGGGGATTAACTACCTGGACACGGCCTATCTCTATCCCGGCAACGAGGCTTGCGTGGGCGCTTCGCTTGAGCGCCTAGGCTTACGCGACCAGGTTTTGCTCGCGACCAAGCTGCCGCATGCTTCGTGCAAATGCGCGGAGGATTTCGACCGGTTCTTCGACGAGCAACTGCGCCGCCTGCGGACCGACCATATCGACTATTACCTCATGCACAACATTACCTCGCCCGCCCAGTGGGAACGTGTGGTGGCGTTGGGCATCGAGGACTGGATCGCGCGTCAAAAGGCGGCGGGGCGCATTCGCCAGATTGGTTTTTCGTATCACGGCAGCGCGGCGGATTTCCTGACGGTGCTTGACGCATATGACTGGGATTTTTGCCAGATCCAGTACAACTATGCCGGCGAGCGTTACCAAGCGGGAACGGCAGGACTCATGGCGGCCGCGGAGCGCGGGCTCGCGGTGTTTGTGATGGAGCCGCTTTTGGGTGGACGCTTGGCGGGCAAGAGCCTCCGCGGGCCCGCGCCGTGCTCGATGGCGTACGCGATCCGTATCTGAAGACGCCGGCTGCTTGGGGCCTTTCGTGGGTGTGGAACCATCCTCAGGTGACGATGCTGCTTTCGGGTATGACTGATACCGCGCAAGTGGATGAGAACGCGGCGTTGGCCGATCGGGCCCTGCCGGATTCGATGACGGCTGCTCAGCTCGATGCCATCGCGCGCGTGCTGAGGGAGTTTGAAAAATCGAATCGCGTGCCCTGCACGGGATGCGGCTATTGCATGCCGTGTCCTAAAGGCATCAATATCCCTGGGTGTTTTGCTGCCTACAACGCAAGCTATGCGCACAGCTGGTTTACGGGGCTGTCTCAATACTTTACGGCGAGCGCGGTGCGGACGAACGAGCCCAAGCTGGTGAGCAATTGCGTTAAGTGCGGCAAATGCGCGCGGCACTGCCCTCAGCACATCGATATCCCCGGGCGCTTGGACGACGTACGCCGCCGTTTTCAGCCTGGCCCCGTGACGGCGGTGCTTAAGGCCTTCGGCAAAACGCGCTCCTCATGACCCTTTTATAACTTGCGGTGGAATAGTTCCTGTTTGCGGCAGAATAGGGCTTAAACAGGAACTATTCCACCGCAACTGAAGGGGGCTGTCGTGGGCCATCGGGATTCATGTGATGATTTGCGTGAGGTTCGTTGGGGCGTTTTGGGCGCTGGGCACATTTCGTATCGATTTGCATCGTCGCTCAAGGAGTTGGACGGAGCACGGCTTGTGGCTGCCGCCGGTCGCACTCCTTCGCATGTTGAGGAGTTTTGCAGGGCGTTTTCGATTGATGCCGCGCACAGTTATGCCACGGCTGACGATAGCGGCGATGCGGCTTATGATGCGTTGATTGCCGACCCCGATGTCGACGCAATCTACTTGGCTCTTCCACATGGCATGCATGCGCATTGGGTCTGTCGGGCACTGCGCGCGGGAAAGGCCGTACTGTGCGAAAAGCCGGCCGTTTTGAGTGAGGAAGAGGCTCTCTCGATTGCCTCCACCTCTCGCGAGCGCGGCGTGCTGTTTATGGAGGCGATGAAAAATCGGTTTTGTCCGATGCGTACTCGCGTGAAGGGCTTGCTTGCGTCGGGCGAGCTCGGCCGTATCGTCTCGATTGAAAGCGTGCAAAAACTCGATTATGGTGAGCCCCCTTCGAGTTATCTGCTCGACCCGTTGCAGGGTGGCTGTCTATATGACATGGGCTGCTATGCGGTCGGGTGGTTTGAGGATTTGCTTGCGGGTGCGTGCGATGTTTCGTCTCGTGAAGTTCGCTGGCGTGACGTATCGGGCGGCCGCGTGGATTGGGCCGATGAGATCCGTATGAGTGTCGGCGGTATACCCATTCATATGGTGTGCGACGGCAAAGCAGCATATGAAAGCCGCATAACGATTGTCTGCGAGCTGGGCTCGTTGGAAATCGAACGCCTCCATCGCCCCGAGCTCGCCCATGTGAAGTACTCCGACGGACGAATGCTCGAAATAAATGCCCCGTTTGAGGTCGATGATTTCTATGGCGAAATCCAGCATGCGACCCAACTCATCCGGGCGGGGAAACTCGAGAGTCCTGTCATGCCCCTTGCCGTCACACAGCGCTGCGCGCGTATTATCGATGCAATCCGTCTAGCCCTCTAGGACTTGGCGCTGACGCATAGGGGATTATGACGCTGGCGCCCGTAGCCATAGTGCTTGGCGGCCCGCATCTCTGATGCCCCTTTTATAACTTGCGGTGGAATAGTTCCTGTTTGCGGCAGAATAAGGCATCGACAGGAACTATTTCACCGCAACTGATGAGGGGGAGCTGGAGATGCTGACGATTGGGTGTCATCTTTCGACGACGAAGGGCTATCGGGCAATGGGGGAGACG
Organism: Collinsella sp.; assembly: GCA_048448865.1. Classification (GTDB taxonomy): domain Bacteria; phylum Actinomycetota; class Coriobacteriia; order Coriobacteriales; family Coriobacteriaceae; genus Collinsella. Next base: position 4,352 of record DBGBLM010000136.1, on the reverse strand, counting down.
GCGCTATCCATTGGCGCCAATACCTTTGCATTCTTTACGCGCAACCCGCGCGGCGGCAAGGCGAAAGACCTTGACATGGATGACGTGGCGGCCCTGCGCGAGCTTATGGTGCAAAACGACTTTGGCCCGCTCGTGGCTCATGCCCCGTATACCTATAATCCGTGCTCGGCCAAAGAACGGGCGCGCGAGTTTGCCCTGGAGGCCATGGCAGAGGACCTGCGGCGCATGGAGGCGCTGCCCGGCAACTACTACAACTTCCATCCCGGTGCGCATGTGGGGCAGGGCCCCGACGCCGGTATTCAGATGATCGTCGACACCCTGTGCCAGGTGATGTTTGAGGGCCAGCAGACGACGGTGCTGCTCGAGACCATGGCCGGCAAAGGCACCGAGGTGGGCCGCAGCTTTGAGGAGCTGGCGCGCATTATCGAGGGTGCTACTGCCAGGCGTCCAGAGCTATCGGACAAGCTGGGCGTGTGTCTGGACACCTGCCATGTGAATGACGCCGGCTATGACATCGTCCACGATCTTGAAGGCGTGCTTGACGAGTTTGATCGTGTGGTAGGTATCGAGCGCCTGCGCGCCGTGCATATCAATGACTCCAAGAACCCCTGCGGCGCCCATAAGGATCGCCACGAGTGCATCGGCAAGGGCTACCTGGGTAGTGAAGAGTTTGGCGGCGGTATGCAGGTTATGCAGAATATTGTATCGAATGGCCGCTTGCGCGCATTGCCATTCATTTTGGAGACACCGAACGAACTTGCAGGTTATGCGGCTGAAATCAAACTGCTAAGGTCATTGCAGCAGTAATGACTGTCATAAAGTGGAGTGCTCCATTCACGTTATGGGTTTGTTTCAATCAGTTTTCTAATTGCGGATTCTTCCAAGCGGGTGCATAATAACCCTCAGTTTTTGCAGACCTCTGAATTACACGGGGTCATTGGAAGGAGACTGATTATGAAGCTGAAGAAGCTTGGCGCATTTGCCGCCACGGGTGCTATGGCGCTCGCCCTTGCTCTGACGGGCTGCGGTTCGTCCAACGCCACCTCTGGTTCTGATGCCGGTTCCAGCAGCTCTGACGACGTAAAGGTCGAGAAGGTCGACGGCTCCAAGGAGTACGCGCTCGTCAAGGACGGCACGCTGACCGTCGGCACCTCTGCCGAGTACGCTCCGTTTGAGTACAAGGATGACAACGGCGATTATCAGGGCTTTGACCTTGAGCTCATCAAGGCTATCGGCGACAAGCTGGGCCTGGATGTCGAGTACGTCAACAACGACTTCGACACGCTCGTCCCCGGCGTCGCTTCGGGTGCCAAGTATGACGTTTCCATCGCGGCTATCACCGACACACCCGAGCGTGAGAAGGAAGTCACTTTCTCCGATTCCTACTACATGGACGATCAGGCTATCGTGACCAAGGTCGATAACACCGACATCACGGCCGACAACTACAGCGAGAAGCTCAACAACGCCGACGCTACCATCATCGTCCAGTCTGGCTCGACCGCCGAGGCCTTTGCCCAGGAGAACTTCCCCAAGGCCAAGATCGTCCCCTACAAGGACGCTACCGAGTGCTTCAGCGCCCTGCAGTCCGATAAGGGTGACGCCGTAGTCACCAACCGCTCCGTTGCCAGCCAGCTGACCGCCGAGCAGTTCAACACCTGCCAGACTATCAAGCAGATCAGCACCGGCGAGGAGTACGCCATCGCCATCAACCAGGGCAACACCAAGCTCAAGGACGACATCAACCAGGCCATCAAGGACCTGACCGACGACGGTACCGTCGACGCCCTCATGGCTAAGTACAACATCAAGTAAAATAGCTACTTGATTGCGCGCGGGCCCTTTCCGTTTTGGCGGAGAGGGCCTTTGCGCTTCTCTTGACGGAGAGCATTTCCGTCTCGTTTTGCCGGCAACTTCTACGATAGGAGCCACCTTGTCTCGACTGAACAAAGGGGCCGCGGAGCAGCGTTTTCCACTGCCCGCCTTGCTCCAAAAGCTAGCCTGCGTCATGGCCGTGGCGCTCGCGTTGGTGTGCGCGGGGGCATATGCGCCCACGACCGCCCAGGCGCTTGAGACCGCAAAGATTACCGCCCGACCCAATACCGGTTCGGGTAGCGACGTGGTCGGTGGCACCGAAACCCGCATCACCTGGGAGGTCCAGGCCGATGCCGACGAGGAACTGAGCGGTCTTTCGCTGACGTTTGTCGACGGTACGACGTTTGGTACCGATGACACGCGATTGACGATGCTCTCGGGCGAGGACCTCATGGATCGTACGCCCATGAAGCCTACGTGCAAGGCTGACGGCCAGACGCTCAAGATTAACCTTGGCGAGACGGCGCCTGCCGGCGGCTATTTCCGTGTCGAGGTTTACGGCGTGACGTTTCCCGTCGAGGGCGGCGATGAGGCCTTTAGCGGCACCTATACGCTCGCCGACGGTTCGACCAAGAAGATTTCCAAGATTCCTTCCGTCGAGATTAAGGGCGTGACGGCATTCGATAACTTCCTGGCCGACCTTAAGGAACAGCCGTGGGTCGAGGCATGGAACTCCAACATGTTCCTTCGTCTGTTCCTGAACCCGGTCATTTTGGTCCAGAGCCTGCCGATTGTCTTCAAAGGCTTCCTCATGTCGCTCTCGATCGTGCTCGTGGCGTTTCCGTTGGCCATTCCCTTTGGCTTTGCGCTGTCGCTCATGCGCATCTCCAAGTCGCGCATCCTGCGTTGCCTTGCCGGCATCTATGTGAATATCATCCGTGGTACGCCGGCATTCCTGCAGATCTACATCGCATTCTTTGGCCTGCCGCTGGCCGGCGTCAAGGTTGACGACTATGTACTGGGCGTTATCGTCATGGCCATGAACTCGTCTGCGTACCTGTGCGAGATTTTCCGTGCCGGTATTCAGTCGATCCCCAAGGGCCAAAACGAGGCTGCTCGCTCGCTGGGCATGAATGCCTTCCAGACGCTGCTCTACGTCATGATTCCGCAGACGTTTCGCAATGTCCTGCCTACGTTGACCAGTGAGTTCATCCTGCTTTACAAGGATACGTCGCTGCTTGCCGCCGTGGGCGTGGTCGAGATCGTCATGAACGCCCGCACCATCGTGGCCACGACGGGCTCCATTACACCGTATGTGGTTGCCGCCCTGTTCTATCTGGTCATTACCCTGCCGCTTGCGCGCTTGGTGAGCGGTCTTGAGGCGAGGCTGCTGGGTACGGCCGAAACCAAAAAGAAGCGTCCCACCAAGAGCGCCGGACAGGTTGTCGCGACGCCCGCCGACCATATCGCTGGTCTGTAAGGAGGTTCTATTATGAGCGAAACCAATAACTCGAACGAGGTCGTCGTCAGCATCAAGAATCTCCAGAAGGCCTTTGGCGATAACGTGGTCCTGCGCGACATCGATCTGGATGTGCATAAGGGTGAGGTTGTTGTGGTCTTGGGTCCCTCGGGCTCGGGCAAGTCGACGATGCTTCGCTGCATTAACCGCCTTGAGGAGCCCACGAGTGGTTCGATTGTCGTCGAGGGCGTGGATGTGTGCGCTAAGGGCGTCGACCTCAATAAGGTACGCACGCACTTGGGCATGGTGTTTCAGCAGTTCAATCTATTCCCGCACCTGTCGGTCAAAAAGAACGTCATGCTTGCGCAGCAAAAGGTGCTCAAGCGCAGCAAGGAAGAGGCCGAGAAGATTGCCGTCGAGGAGCTGACCAAGGTCGGCCTGGCCGAGCGCATCGATTTTATGCCGAGTCAGCTTTCGGGCGGTCAACAGCAGCGCGTGGCCATCGCCCGCGCCCTGTCGATGAATCCGCACGTGATGCTCTTTGACGAGGCCACGTCGGCACTCGACCCCGAGCTTGTCCGCGACGTCCTTGGCGTTATGCGCGACCTGGCACGTGACGGCATGACCATGATCGTGGTGACGCACGAGATGGGCTTCGCTCGCGACGTTGCCGACCGCGTCGTCTTTATGGACGGCGGCGTTATCGTGGAAGAGGGTACGCCGAGCGAGGTCTTCGACCACCCCAAGAGCGAGCGCACCAAGGCGTTCTTGGGCAATATCTCGTAGCGGCGCGTCGAAGTTGTCGATATAACAAACGGGGACCGGATGGTATCCGGCTCCCGTTTTTGTTCAAGACTTTAGTCCGCTGGCCGCGCAGCGGCCAGCTTTAAACCACCCGCTACGCGGGTGGAGACAAACGGCTTTACAAAGCCACCCTTCCGACCGATATTGACGATTGTTCAGGCCGTCAAGAATTCGAGTCGAAGGGGTGGTCGCCATGGCCCAGAAGGCCTACAGCCTTTCCCACACGAAGTGGATGTGCAAGTACCACATCGTGTTCACGCCGAAGTATAGGCGC
>DBGBLM010000135.1:0-22931 GCA_048448865.1 Collinsella sp. | reverse complement strand
AACCAGTCAGGTTGGCTGCTTTAGGGGGTTGTAGGGGTCGCTCGGACGTCATTTTGGGTGGTTTTGCCTGCTACTGAAATGGTAACAGTACTCATATTTGCCCTTTTTTGCCCACAGACCTTTGAGGGTGCGGCGAAAAGGGCTTGTTTTGATTGTTTGGGGCAGGCGCGAGGCGCGGAAACGATGTCTGGAGCGACGGAGCGGCCCGGAATTCATCCGTAGAGGTCTTCCTCGGCTGTGTCAGGAGTGTCCCTAGGTGCCGGCACATAAGGAACGTCCCCAACTACCGGAAGGGGGGCGTCTGCCGTGGCAGGCGCCCCCCCCCTTCCGGATGTGGGAAGTTTGTGCTGCGGGCTACTTGTCGGTGCCCAGCTTGTGCGGCTTGAGAGCGAGCGCATTGACGAGCGCGTCGGTGGCAGACTTGACGGCTGCCGGCTGCGGATCGTTGACGTGATCCTCAGGATGCACGGGCAGGTCCTTCTTGACTGCGTCGTGGATCAAGTTGAGGTACTCAGTCACGCCAGTGGTCGATAGGTGCGTGCCATCGCCATCGAACAGGTCGTTGCGGTTGGTACTGTATCCGTACCAGTCGATAACGCGCACGTTCTTGTAGCGCGTAGCGGCGTTGGCGATGGCCTGGTTAGTAGAGCCAACCCACGGCTGCGGGCTGCGCGTGTTCACAAACACCACAATACGCTTATCTCCTGCATCGGCCATGATGGCGTCGATCTGGTCGTCGGTTACCAAGCCGTTGGTGCCCAGCGCAAAGACCACGATCTTGCCGGCAAGGTTCTGTTGGAGATAGCCCTCAAATGTCGCACGGCCCGCATCAAACTGGCGGCCCTTTTCGGCATCGATATGGCTGTGCGGGAACACGCCGTCAAAGGTGTCCACGGCACGCAGCGACACGGAGTCACCGATCATCAACAGATCGTAGGAGCCATCGGGGAAGCCGTCGTTGTCCTTGTCGGTGTCGTCGGCCGCCTGCTGGTCGGTGGGCGCGGTGTTCTTGGCTTCCTTGTTGAGGACTTCGGCGCCCTCGCCGCTCAGCGCAGACGTCTCGGGCACAAAGATCAGGCCGCCCAGTGCAACGACCAACACGACAGCGCAGGCTGCACAGGCAGGGACGTGCGCGCGCACCCAGTTGGCGGGCGTGGTGGTGCCATCGCGGAATTCGGCGACGGTGCGGCCGAAGGCACCCTTCCTAAACGGCGTTTCGATAAAGCGATAGGAGCACTCGGCCACGGCGACCACCAACAGCACCTGCAAAATGTACTGCCACCACGGTGTATCGTTGATGTTGGCGACCGGGTTCATAAGCAACAGCAGCGGATAGTGCCACAGGTAGATGCTGTATGAGCGCTTGCCAACCCACACGAGCGGCTCGGCGGACAGCGCGCGGGCAACCATTCCCTGGGGCTGCACGCGGGCCGCGATGACCATGAGTGTGAGGATGGAGCATAACAGCGTGCCTCCGCGATACTGGAACGCGGTGTAGCCGTTGGTGAGCGCGACCATGGCGGCAAGGCTAACCAGACCCACGAGGCCCAACACATCGATGGATGCGGGCGAGGACCAAAAGCGCACGAGGGCGCTCGGCTGTGCCGGGCCGGTCTCGGCTGATTCGTCGGCCTTCTCGCCAGGCTTGCCCTCGGCGTTCTTGCCGTGCTTGGCGGCGCCGGCCAGGCGATTGAGCCCCAAACGACGAGCGAGACGCACCGGCGCCAGGTCGCGATCGGGGATAAAGGCCATCCAGGCACCCAGCAGCAGCGAGAACACGCGGGTGTCGGTGCCGTAGTACACGCGGCTGGGGTCGGCGGCAGGGTTGTAAAGCACCATCATGGCGAGGGCAGATACCGCGGCAAGGCCCAGAACCACGCGGCGCGTGTTGGGTTTGCTCACATGCGTGGATACCATGGCAAACAGCAGTGGCGGCCAAATCAGGTAGAACTGTTCCTCGATGGCAAGCGACCAAAAGTGCGTAAGCGGCGAGGGATCGCCCAGGGCGTTGAAGTACGAGACGTTTTGGGCAATCTGCCACCAGTTGTTGAAGAACAGCAGCGACGGCAGGATATCGGGGCGCATCTTGGTGAGCATCACGTGGTTGAAGACGGTGCACAGCGCACAGGTCACCACCACGACGGTCACCACGGCGGGGACCAGGCGACGGATGCGGCGGATCCAGAAGCTCTTGAGGTCGATACGGCCGGTCTTAGCGACTTCGTTGAGTAGCAGGCGTGTGATCAGATAGCCCGAAAGCACAAAGAAGATCGTGACGCCGAGCAGGCCGCCCTGCGCCCACGTGAGGTTGAGGTGATAGAGCACCACCGCGACGACGGCAAGCGTGCGCAGGCCGTCAAGGGCAGGGATGTAGCGGGACTTGGGGCGAGCAGGCGTCTGCTCCGCGGCGGGAGTGTTGGCGCGGCCCGCGTTGTTGGCAGAAGCGCGATGGGGGCTCGTGGTGCGTCGCGGCTCGTTGGCACGGCGTTCGCTCTTCACGCGTTCGTGCGGCGCCGGCTCGTTGCCCGTGCGGCGTCGACCGCGCGAGCCCGATTGCGAGAATTGTTCCATAAAACATCATCCAATGACGAGAATAATCAGCACGTATTCATTGTAGCTGCCTGCTCCTGTGAATGCTTGCTGCTGGCGGAACCTCAAGGGTGCGTTCACATCAAAGTGAACTAAAGTTATAGAGGTGCGAAGGCGCGCAATCGACGGTCGACGGTGGGTGCAAAGCCCGCAGATGAGGAGGTTTCCATGGCAGATCGCGGCATCGTTGCGGTGTTCGGCAGCATGAACATGGACCTTTCGGTGGCGTGCGAGCGCATACCGCGCGCGGGCGAGACCGTCGGCGGCAGCGGGTTTATCACCAACGCCGGCGGCAAGGGCGCCAATCAGGCCGTAGCTGCCGCGCGTATGGGCGCGTGCACGCACATGATCGGCGCGGTCGGTCGCGACGCGTTCGGCGCGTCGCTCGTGGTGGGGCTCCAAGACGCCGGCGTGGACTGTGACTTTGTAGTGCATCGCGATGACGTGGAGACGGGAACGGCGACCATCATTCGCTGCGAGGGCGACAACCGCATCGTACTGTCACCGGGCGCCAACCATGCGCTTGCGGGCGCGGACGTTGCCTGCGCGCTGAGGCGTCTGGTGGCTCATGAGCTCGACGGCGACGCCAGCGAGATTGCCCCGGCTGCCGGAAGCGTCTTTATCGCCCAGGGCGAATGTGACCTTGCAGCGACGGCCGAGGCGCTTGTTTGCGCTCACGAGCTGGGGTTCTATACGGTCTTTAATCCAGCGCCCGCCTGCGAGCTGCCTGCGGAGGTCTGGCCTGCGGTCGACTTGGTCTGCCCCAACGAGACCGAGTGCCAGGTGCTGACGGGCATTCTGCCCACGGATGACGCGAGTTGCGTCACCGCGCTCAATGCGCTGCTCGACAAGGGTGCCGGAGCTGCGGTCATCACGTTGGGCGGTGCCGGCTCGGTTACGCTCGGCGATGGCGGTGAGCTGCTGCGCATGCCGGCACTTTCGAGTACGGTAGTCGATACCACGGCCGCCGGCGATACGTTTATCGGCGCGTTGGCGGCGGCTCGCCTAGAGGGCTTGCCGCTCTTTGAGTGCATGGCCGCGGGTGCTCGCGCCTCGGCAGTGACGGTGTCGCGCCTGGGCGCTCAGCAATCGATTCCCACGCGCGCCGAAGTTGAACATTGGTTTGGTTAAACGATAAAGACGGAGAAGCGGAGTAGAACAATGGCAATCAAGAAGCTGATCCTTGATCTGGATATGGGTGTTGACGATGCGATGGCGCTGGCCTATGCCATCGCGAGCCCCGAGGTGGAGCTCGTGGGCATCACCACGTGCTTTGGTAACGTGCGCGTCGAGCAATCGGCGCACAATTGCCTGGCGGTGCTCGATCTGCTGGGTCGCCCCGAGGTTCCGGTGTACCTGGGTGCCGACCGTCCTCTGCAGGCGACTGAGCCCTATACGCTGCCGGCGTCCACCGCGCTCATTCACGGCAAGAACGGCATCGGCGGCGCGAGCGTGCCCGCGTCGCCCTACGAGCCGGTGGGGGCGACCTCGGCCGACGGCAACGCTGCGGTCGATTATCTGATCGATGCCGCGCGCACCTATGGTCCCGATCTGGTCTACGTAGCGACTGGCCCGCTCTCCAACCTGGCGCTCGCCCTGGAGCGCGATACGGCGGCGATGATGTCCATCGGCCGCGTGGTCGTGATGGGCGGCGCCCTTACCGTGCCCGGCAACGTGAGCGCGGGCGCCGAGGCCAATATGGCGAGCGACCCCGAGGCAGCCGACGCGGTGCTGCGCTCGGGCCGTAAGCTCACCATGGTGGGTCTGGACGCGACGCATCGCGTGGTGCTCACACGCCGCGACATTGCCGGCTGGACGGGCTCGGGCACCATGGCGGGCTGCGCATTTGCGAGCATGGTCGAGCACTACATTGGCTCGTACGAGATGAACGCACCCTACCTGGGTGGTTGTGCGCTGCACGATCCGCTGGCCGTTGCCGTGGCGATCGACCCCACGCTCGTAGGTGCGCTCGGCTGCAACCTGCGTGTTGATCTGCTGGGCGAGTACCGCGGTCGCACCATCTGCGATGAGCGCCGCCTGTCCGATCCGGACAAGAGCGCGCTTGTGGCACTGACCGTGGACGCCCCGCGCTTCCTGTCCGAGTTCAAGACGCGTATGGCCCGTGTCCTGGGCTAAGTTGTCTTTTTGGGACGGGGCTTTTTTGACTGTTATGATTGGTGCGACCATTCGAACCAGCTAAAAGAGCCCGTCCCAAATTGACTACCGAGAGGATCTGCCATGGAGCGCATTGCGAGCTTTTCCGTTGACCATCTGTTGCTTGAGCCCGGCGTGTATGTGAGCCGCATCGACCGCGATCCGGCGACCGGGGCCGCCGTCACCACCTTTGACCTGCGCCTGACCACGCCCAACAAGGAGCCGGTCATGAACACCGCCGAGTGCCACACCATTGAGCACCTGGGCGCGACGTTCCTTCGCAATCATGCCGAGTGGTCGGGCCGCATTGTCTACTTTGGCCCCATGGGCTGCCGCACGGGCTTTTACCTGGTCGTGTTTGGCGAGGTGACGAGCGAGGAGATTCTGCCGCTCGTGCGTGAGTTGTTTGAGTTTGTCGCCGACTTTGAGGGCGATGTCCCCGGTGCCGCTCCCGAGGAGTGCGGCAACTACCTGGACCAGAACCTTCCCATGGCTAACTGGCTCGCGCGCCGCTACCTCGACCGCGATCTGGCTGATATCGACGAGAAGCACCTGCACTATCAGCAGGCATAAGGGCTTTATCGTCCAAAACGCGCGCATTGGGCGCCTTCGCTTATGCGGGGGCGCCTTTTTGTTGATTGGTCGGGGCGAGCGTTTAAAATCGCTTATGTTTGTTCTAGAATGTTCATACTGTCACATAAACGAACAGGAGCGAACATGCATATCTACTCCGTCAACGATCCCGAGTTCAAGTCCTATGGCAACGTTTGGGATAACGTTCCGTCCGAGCTCACGTCGCCCGTGCTCGAGGCGCTCTCTGCCACGCCCATTCCCGAGGGCAGCAAGTACGTAGCAAGCGCGCCGGAGCTCGAGGACGTCAAGGATGCCGACAAGCTTGGCTTTCTCATGTTTGGTGGCCGTCCCTTCCAGCTCGGCTGGTGCAACGGCCACAACACGCGTCTCAACTGCCTGGAGTATCACCGTGCCAGCGAGTTCAACTTGGGCGCGCGCGACTTTATCCTGCTCGTGGCGCATCGCTGGGAGATCGAGGACGGCAAACTCGACACCGCGTGTGTCAAGGCGTTCCGCGTGCCGGCCGGCAAGGTTGTCGAGGTTTTCAACACCACGCTTCACTACACGCCGTGCATGGTCGACGAAGGCGGCTTTCAGGTGATGGTGGCGCTGCCCGCTGGCACCAATGGTCCGCGCCCCGAGGCTGCGGCCGACATGCCTACCGCCGGTGACAGCTACTGCTACTGGAAGGCCGACAAGTGGGTTCTCTGCCACGCCGACAGCCCCAAGGCTGCCGAGGGCGGCTACGTAGGTCTCATCGGCAAAAATATCGACATCACCGTGGACTAGCGCATCGCCCCAAACCACCACAAAGGTGCCTGTCTCCTTTGCGGTGGTTTGGGGCGGGCGGATATCGGGAAGTGCCAGACGGGGGAGGCTGCCGGGCGCCTTGCCGTCTGCGGATTTTGGGACATGTGGCCCGCTTTTTGAGCCCGCCTGTCGGTACACTAAAAGCGCTATGGGTACCCGCGAGCGACATATCGGCCACGCGGCCGCCCGATCCGCACCCGTGGCGGATCCCAGGGGCGGCAGGCTCTTCGCCATGCCGAGATTCCTTGTTGGCATAACACATCAGGTGTACCGCCACCGCGTCTTTGCTATCGCCGGCGCCATCACCGCGCTGTTCCTCATGCTTTTGGCAGTCTTGCCGGCGCTGTTCGCCTTCGACCCCAAACTTTCTAACGCCGTGCCCGCCTATAGCGAGGTGTCCGAAGAGGTCGTGGATGCGCTCGTCCATTCGAGCTCTCTGCCGTTGCTTGTTGCCGCAATTGCATTTTCGATCTGGGGCGTATCGGTCTATCTGCGCTGTTTGGACTATGTGTTGCGCCGTCGTCTTGTTGCCATCGCCACCATCTGCACCCTGTGGATGATCGAAGTCATTCTCAAGTACAAGTCGTTCACGCCGTTCTATGCCACCGTGCTGTGGTACCTGTACTACGTGCCCATGACGCTCATTCCGCTGCTCTACCAGTTGTGTGGTCTGCGCCTTGCGGGCCTGGAGCAACACCGCCTGGGTCGCCGCTACTGCGCTGCGCTGTGGATTATGGCTATCCTGCTTATCGGATTTGTGCTCACCAACGATTTTCACCAGCAGGTCTTCCACTTTGACCGTACAAGCGACACCTGGAGCAACGATTACACGTACGGCTGGGGTTATTTCGCCGTCCTCGTGTGGACGGCCTTTAACTTTGTGGCCTTTTTTATCCTGGTGGGCCGGTCCTCGTCCTTTCGCATCCAACGTTTCTCGGGCACGGCGGCGCTCGTGCTGCTGGGCGGCGCGTTCTTTGCCATCTCATATGCGTTGCGTGTGCCCTGGGCATGGAGGCTCAACTTCTCGCTCATCTATTGCGTCTTGTGCGTGGCGGCGATGGAAATCTGTCTCGATTGCGGTGTCATTCCGTCATATCACGACATCGCCGGCATTTTCGACACCTTGCCGCTTGACCTCAAAGTTCTAACGCGCGACCTGCAGGAAGTCTATGCCACGCCAGTGTCAAAGCCAATGCCGGTAGGCGTGCGCGAGGAGTTGCGGACCCAGGCGCACGGCCGCGCCCATGCCTTTGCCGTGGCGTCCGATCCCGATGTGATGTACCGTGCCTTTCCACTGCTGGGCGGATCGGCCCTGCTTGCCCAAGACGTGTCGGATCTCAACGAGCTTAACCGTGAACTGGCACATCGTCGCATGGAGCTGCAGCGTCAAAACGAGCTGCTCGTCGCCGACTACGACCTTAAGACGCACCTGGCAGACCAAGAGGCCGAGACCTTGCTGGTCCAAGACGTGGACCAGGCGCTTGCCCGCGCGCTCGAAGGGATGTACGACCTGCTGAGCTCGCTACCGCCGTTGACCGATGAATCGTCTTCGCACGAGCGTTACCGCATGCTGCAGCGCGCCAAGATGCTCGTCGCCTATTGCAAGCGCAAGGGGTCGCTCACGTTGGCACAGCACGGGGAGAGCGGTTTTGATCGCGACCGCATTCAGCTCATTGCCAACGAGCTCGCAAGCGACCTGCGCACCATCGATATCGATTGCGCCTCGATTATCGCCATACGGCGCCCGATGCACGCCAGTACGGTAAGCGCCCTGTACGACTGCGTGTATGACTTTGCGTTTTTTGCCTACACCACCGACCATCCGGCGCTTATGTATCACTTGGGCGATCATGACCGATGCAGTGTCGAGCTGCGTGCCGCGCTTTTTTCCAACGATGATGCAGATCTTTCGCAGACACCCGCTGCGCAAGAGCTCGAAAGCGCTCTGCAAGGGCGCAACGTGGCATACCGCCTTGAGGGCGAGCCCGGCCAGCTGCGCATGATCGTCTTGATGCCGAGGGCGGGTGAGTGACGATGCAGATTTCGCTCATTCTTCCCCAAATCGTTGCGCTCGATGTTGTCTTTGCCCTGGCTGCGTGTCTGCAGACGATCCACGTCCCGCTCATCGCATCGCGCCGCTCGTCCTATAACCGTAAGGTGATTTGTGCCTACGAGGCGAGCCTTGTGCTTCACCTAATTATTTCGGCGCTCATCTTGTTCGCGTCGTCTGGCTCATATCTGGTGGCGCCGCTTGACGTTTGCGCCAGGGCAATGGGCAGAGCGTTGTGGCTCAATGCCGTGATCTTTGCCTACGGCGTGGTGCTTATGGTGCGCTATCGTCGCCCCGTCATGCTGGTCGAGCTGCTGCTTGTTGTCACCGTTACGCCGCCGGTGGTTTTTGCCATGGGCTCGGCGTGGACCGTTGTCCTTATCGCAGAGGGAGCGTTTTTCCTGTTCCGTTCCATCGCGGCGCTCTTGATGGATGTCCGCAACCGCCAGGAGGATATCACCGCGTTCTCGACGATCGAAACCATCAACGTGATTCCCGTGGGCATCCTGTATCTGGACCCGAGGGGCCGTCCGCTGCTCATGAACCGCTGCATGCGAAAAAACCTGGTGGAGCTTCATATGCCCACCGACCTAGGCGATATGAGCGGTACATGGAACGACCTGCGCAAACTCAGCATGCAAATGCCCGAAAGCAGCCAGAACCGCGTGCGGATTAATCTGGACCGCTTTGGTGAGGCGCGGGCGGTGGTCGAGGTTTCTCCCGCCGAGATTCGCTTGTTTGTGCACGATGACGTTATGGTTTCGGGCCGCCTCTTCGAGCGCATTATCGGCCTGGATGTAACAGAGTATGCGCATGCTCATGATCGCCTGGCGCAAGCCAACCACCTGCTTGAGCTTGCGGGCCAAGAGCTCCAAGCCCAGATCGAAGAAGTCAAAAAAGTTGCTGACAATGCGGCCTATCTGCGTATGCGCGCTCGCGTGCACGACGTGATCGGGCAGCGCCTGTCCATCCTCCATCGTTATCTGGAGGAGGGGCGCCTGGATGACGAGTCACTCGAGCAGATCGACCCGCTGCTGCGCTCAATCGCTGCCGATCTGCGCAGCGGGGGCGACACCGAACCGGCAGAGCAACTGGGAGATATCGTCCATGCCTTTGGCCTGGTGAGTGTGCAGATCGATGTTGAGGGTGCGCTGCCTGAGGACGCGCGTGTCGCCGCCGCATTTTTGCAGATTATCCGCGAGGCCTCGACCAATGCCACCAAGCATGCACAGACGCATCGGGTCCACGTGCGTCTGTGGCAGGAGACGTCGGAAGACGGTGCTGTTGCGCGGATGACCGTTTCTAACGACGGTGCGCCTGCACCCGTATCGTATCGCGAGGGAACGGGTATCCCAGGTATGAGGCATGTCGCACAGAATCTGGGCGGCAGCCTGGAAGTCCACACCGCCCCGCCCTTCACGCTTACGGTGTCCATCCCGCTCGCCTCCAACGCCACGGTCCAAAGGAGAAGTTCATGATTCGCGTGTTAATCGTCGAAGACCAGGCTATCTTGCGCGAGAGCCTCGCGCGCTCCGTCGGTGACCAGCCCGACATGACGGTTGTTGCCGCGATCGCCGACGCCTCGGATGCCTTGGACGTTGTGCTTAAGGAGCGCCCGGACATGATACTGATGGACGTATGCACCGAGCATGATTCCAACGGCATCGTGGCGGCGGCGCGCATTAAAGAACAACTGTCCGAGTGCCGCGTCATTATCATGACGGGTATGCCCGAAATCACCTTTGTGGACCAGGCGCGCGAGGCGGGCGTCGACAGCTTTGTGTACAAGAACGTCGGTATCGACGAGCTATTCGCCGTGATGCGCTCCACGCTGGCGGGTTACTGCACGTTTCCCAAGCCGCCCGAGAGCATCTTCTCGGGCACGGCGGCCCTCGACGATGTCGAGCTGTCGATCTTGCGCCTTGCCTGCGAGGGTAAGAGCCGCCGCGAGATCGCGGCCGAGCTGTTTATGAGCGAGGGCACCATCAAACGCCGCATCTCGGAGATTCTCAATAAGACCGGCTACGACAACATCATGCGCTTGGCCGTGCGCGCAGTAACGGAGGGCAGCATCGTTCCCAACATGGAGCGCTAGCGCTCGTTACGCATCGGCATAAAGCGGCGGGGCCGCAGGATCAACTCCTGCGGCCCCGCCTGGCAAGTGCGCGGATGTGTCCGCCAATCCGCGGCTGATGTTACGTGTCGCTACGCGATGGTCGCGGTGTAGGAGGCGACGTCCTCATAGGAATCGGTCAGGTAGGCGTCGATGCCGATGGTCGTATTGACGAGGTCGTCAAGGCTGTCAAGCTCGCCGCTCGAGAACGTGAATTCCTCGGTGGCGTTGGTGCCGGGCATCAGGTGAGCCGAGAACCAGGGTTCCTTCATGGTGCCGTTGACGTTGGTCTTGCCAGAAGGAGCGTAGAAGGTCAGGTCCTTGTCGCTCTTGTTGGTGATGTTGACGACAAAGCCGATGTCGCCCCAGTCGTCCTTGAACTTCTCGGTGATGGTGATGGTGCACAGGTCGTCATCGGCGACGGTGACGGCGGGGGAGATTTCGATGCTCTGGACGTCGTCGTCTTCGACGGCCTCATCGATCTCTTCTTCCTTCTCGGCGTTCTCGCGATCCTTCTTCACCGTACCGGACAGATCCTTGTCGGACTTCGTAAAGATAAGCTTGTCGCCTTCCACCTCGAGGACGAGCTTGTCGTCCTTGAGCTTCAGGTCGTGCGACTCATCTTCGGCGGTAATCGTTACGGTGGTGGCGTCCTTGGCCTCCCATTTCAGGTCGGCGACCTCAAGGAACATGTCGAGGACGCCCGTGCCGTCTTCGTCGAGGATCAGGATACAGTTGAGGCCCCACTCCTTGAGCATATCCATGTACTCATCGGTGAGCTCTTCGCCGTCCAAGGTTCCACCCGAGTACTGCCAGCTGCCGACGAAGTTGGCCTTGGGGTCTTTGCCGCCGCCGCTGCAGCCCGTCAGGGCAAAGGCGAGCGCCAGGACGCATGTCAGAAATGCGAGTACGGACTTTTTGAACGTTGTCTTCATGGTGTCCTCCTTTATCGAACGAAACCCACAGAAGCAAATGCGGGGGTGGCGGATCCCCCGCCAATTACCAGATAGAGAGGCTAGGGCCTGGGCGTTCCGCAGTTGCTGCAGAACTTGCCGCCGTTTTCGTTGCCGCAGTTGGGACAGAACCACTTGGTCGGTGCCGGGACGGGCGCGGGGCTGCCGCACTCGGAGCAGAACTTGCCGGTGTTGGTGGCGCCGCAGCTGCAGGTCCATGTGCCGGCTGCAGGTGCGGCGGGAGCCGGTGCGGGAGCGGGTGCCGGAGCCGGCTGCGGGGCGGCCTGCTGCTGCGCCTGGCCGGCGGCGAACAGCTGGCTGGCGTTCATACCGCCCATGCCGCCTGCCATGCCCATGCCCATAAAGCCCGCCATCGCGCCGTTGGGGTTGGCGGCTGCCGCGCGCATTGCGTCGCTCTGGGCGCTGGCAATGTTGGCTGCCGCCATAGTGGGATCGCGCATGACCGCGGCTTTCTGCAGGTCCTTGATCATCTGCTCGTCCTCTTGCGAGGCGGCGATGGAGTTGACGCCAAAGCTCACGATCTCGACGCCACGCAGGTCACGCCAGTCGGCAGAGAGGACCTCGTTGAGCGCACGGGCGAGCTCGGTGGTGTGGCCGGGGATGGCGCTGTAGCGGATGCCCATCTCCGAAATCTTGGCAAAGGCGGGCTGCAGGGCGGTGAGCAGCTCGGACTTAAGCTGGCTGTCGATCTTGTCGCGCGTATAGCTATCGGTCACGTTGCCGCACACGTTGGTGTAGAACAGCAGCGGGTTGGTGATGCGATACGAATACTCGCCGTTGCAGCGCACGGAGATGTCGACGTCCAGGCCAATGTTGTTATCGACCACGCGGAAGGGCACGGGCGAGGCGGTGCCGTACTTGTTGCCGACGATCTCCTTGGTGTTGATGAAGTAGACGCGCTGGTCCTTGCCCGCGTCGCCGCCAAAGGTAAAGCGGCTGCCGATATTGGCGAAGGTCTCCTTGATGGAGTCGCCCAGGTTGCCGCTAAAGACGCTCGGCTCGCTGCCGGTATCGAAGACGAACTCACCGGGCTCCAGCGCGACTTCGATGATCTTGCCGTTTTGCACCACGAGCATGCCCTGGCCGTCGTTGACGGCGATGACCGAGCCGTTGGAGATGACGTTGTCCTCGCCGCGCGTGTTGGAGCTGCGGCCACCGGTGCGTTTGCTGCCCTTGCAGGCCAAGACGTCAGCAGGCATCGATTCGCAATAGATAAATTCCTTCCACTGGTCGGCCATGACGCCGCCGGCAGCTCCCAATCCAGCTTTCAAGAGTCCCATGTTAATCTTCCTTTCTCGTCAAAGGCCGGGTGGTATTGGTTGGATTGCTTAGTCGTCCTTGTCGTCTTTCATGACAACGGTGGTCTCGGTGTGGCTGAAGGTGTCGTGCTTCTCGGTCAGGTCGAGCTCGCCACAATACTCATCGGCATGGGTTGCTTCGTTGGCCGTCTTGAGCTGGCCTACCAGTAGCACGTCTCCGATAATCACAATGATCAGCGGCGCGATGACGTTGATGAGGATGCCCTCGATATCAAAGGTGAGGTAATCCGGATCGAAGGCGTATTCCCCCATAAAGAGAATCTGGGAGAGGATAAATCCGATCACGAAGAACAGCACCGAGGCGATGGCGAGCTTGGACTTGGAGCAGGGGAGCTCGCCGACCAAGCGGCCGGTCTGGCCGTTCATGGCAAACAGGTAGCTCTTGCCGTTCCACGAGGTGGAGAGCATCCAGACGGGGAACAGGGCGTAGTCGCTGTCTTCCCAGGTGTAGTCGAGCTGCTTGCTCTCGACCGTGGCATCGTCGTATTCGTCGACGACGGTCTCGCGCAGGGCCGAGATCGTGCTTTCTTCCATGCGGCGCTCGGCGCGCGCCTTGCAGGTCTCGCAGTCCTCGTCGTAACGGTTGGCGATGTAGCCGGGCATATATGCGACCGAGAACGGGCGCAGCGCGTCGTAGTCAAACGGCTCGATGGCGTCCATGTGGCCGTCGGGCATCTTGGACGATCCGTCGACGGGCACGCGCTTAAACGAGATATTGCCCTTGCGATAGGCATCGTAGTGGTCGGTGGTCGTGACGGTGCGGTCGGATTCCTCGGTCACGGTCTCGTTGGTTGCGTCGAAGCACACTTCGCCGTCCACGCGGGCACCGTAGAGCCAAAACGGCACGTAGACGCCTTGGACCTCGTCGATGTGGTTGCCGGTGACAAAGCTCTTGGGCAGCAAGATCTTGCCCTTGTAGTGCTCTTTGAGCGCGGCCATAACGTTATCGCGCCCGAGCTTAAACGGAATCACTAGGTCGGGCGAGAAGTCGCCAGAGAGCTGGCCGGGCGCCACGGCGGAGTTGCCGCAGTACGGGCAGGTGGTGACGGCGACGGTGCCGTCGGACACGAGCTCGGCGCCGCACGACGAGCAGATGTAGCCGGCGTTTTGGGCGAGCTCCTGCACCGCGTCGTCGGCGACGGGCTTGGGCGTTGCGGCTGCCGCATCGGCTTTGGCGTCGGCCTTGTTCTGGCGCTCGCGATAGAGGGCCTCGACTTCTTCGACTTCAAAGCGCGAGTCACAGTAGTCGCAGACGAGCTTTTGCTCGGCGCTTGCAAAATGCAAGGGGCCACCGCAGGCAGGGCACTGATAGTTAACGCTCTCGAAGGCCATGATCGGTCCTTTCCGTGCCGGGGGCTATGCGCCGATGGCGCCGCCGCAGTATTCGCAGCGCCCACTGGCATCGGGAATGGTGGTGGCTCCGCAGAAGGGGCAGGTCACCGCGGTCTTGGGGGCCTTGGCGGCCACGACGCTGTCGCGTGTCTCCTGACGCAGCTGCACCAGCGCGTCGCGGACTTCGGTTGCCTGGCGCTTGGCCTCGCGATATTCGATGGAGCCGCGCTGATCGATGGTGGAGTCGTTCACGCGCAGGTTGATCTCGGTGAAGTACGGCGTGTTGACGTGGATGGTCAGATTAAAGTCGTAATCCAGGTCGTAGCGCGGCGGGTTGTAGCTCTCGCGCTCGCCGTCCTTGGTCTCGCGATAGATCTCGGTGCGCTGCTCGTCGATATCCATATCGCAACCGAGTACCTGCGAGAACTCGATGATGTCGGGATTGGCGTCGCGCCAGCGGCTCTGCGAAGTGATGATCAGCAGGCCCGCGTCCTCATCGAGCATAATATTGGTGCGCCCGGCAGAAAGCGTGCGCGTGGGGTTGAACGAAGACAGGCGCTCGGCGTTGGCCTCGCGGTAGGCGAGTTGCTCACGGATGTCGTCCGCGGTGCTGGAGCGATAGCCGTGAAAGTAGGGGGAGAGCTTGCCGGCGCACTCTTTGCACAGGTAGCCTTCATTGATTTTTGTCTTACCTAGAAGTCCCAGCTCGGTACCGCAAATCGCGCACTCTTTCTTCTCGAACATCTTGTCAAAGAAGCCCATGGCTGCCTCCCATCAACTGGTAGCGTGTGTCACTTTTGATGATGGGGGAGTGCGCGATCCTTCGCGATACCCAGGCGGCTCAAGGAGTCTCCACAACTGGGACACATGGCCCATTTTTGACTAGTCATTGGGGACGTTCTTCGGCCACTCATTGGGGACGTACTTAAATGAGTGGCAGCTGGAGACACTCCTTGCCGAGCTAGAGGCCGCGTGTGCCCCTTCTGGTCCATGAGGCTCAAAACCGCGGTGTGACGTGAACGGCTGGGGTCAAATTTGCAGCATTTCGAGCTCGGCTTCGATATTGAGACTGGTTCTTTATTAAAATAGTTTTCCAGACAATTGAGCGGCTGGGGGTTAACCATGAGGGACATGGGAGACACAAGCGCATATCTGCGTCGGGGCATTCGGGAGATTATATGCCTGGCGCTGTTCTTCTTCACGTTTTTGGCGTGCGAGTATCTTTTTGATGCGCGCATGGCCGAGTTCGTGTCTCCGGACGAGGTTGTTATTTATGAGAGCCTTGTTATCGGCGCGAGCGTGATTGGCTTTTTTGTGCGTCCTATTCTGTACTATCGTCGTCCCCATGCCATTGAAGCAACGAGTGACGTTACGGGCGTTTTGCTGGTGGCGGCATTGCTGCTGTTGATTATGGCGGTTCAGGTTGAGGTGGTAATTGCCGGCGGTTTGGTGGCGTGCTGCGCGCTGGGCTACTGCGGATCGACTGCCCATGCAAACTTTGCGCGGCGCTTTGCACGGACGCCCTGCTTGGCGCGTGCGGCTGCACTTTCCTACGCCATGGGCGTTCTGGTGCAGGTGCTCAACCACATGGTGATGCCTGCCGGCATTCCTCAGCAGGCTGTTCTGGTCGTCTGCGCGATCGCGCAGGTGGCGTTGCTCCACGGTGCCCGACGCGCCAAGCTGCGCGACGAGTCCAATCCCAACTTTGAACCCAGTGCTGCCGGGCTTTCGGTAGATGCTCTGGAATATGGCGCCAAGTGGCATGACGATCCCGAGGCAAAGGCGGCATTCCGTCGCGCCGTAGTTCGCCTGACCGTGGCGACGGCGTATCTTTCCGGCGTATTCGCCGCTCTCAACGCGGGCTTCACGACCCTGCATGCTGTCGGAGCCGTCGATTTGGGCGATTGGCCGCGCCTGCTGCTTGTCGTGAGCTCGTTGGTCGCTGGCGCACTATTTGACCTGCACGGCCGCTCGTA
Organism: Collinsella sp.; assembly: GCA_048448865.1. Taxonomy (GTDB): domain Bacteria; phylum Actinomycetota; class Coriobacteriia; order Coriobacteriales; family Coriobacteriaceae; genus Collinsella. Next base: position 7,041 of record DBGBLM010000135.1, on the reverse strand, counting down.
TATGAATATCGGCATGACATGCGCCGCCATGTTGTCTACGCTTTCGTTCTTTGTGCTCATCGTCGATGGCAATGGCGGCAACGAGCTTGCTGCCACGATCATCTTTTATCTGGGCTCGGGCTTTTTCGTGGTGTTCTTTACCACAAAATATGCCGCCGTCTCGCTCTATGCGCGCTGGTCATATTTTTGGCCGTGCATGGGTCGCGTCGTCAACAACGTGTGCTCGATGTTCGTGACGGCGCCGGCAGTGGCGATTATCTCGAGTCAAAATGTGCTGGCTGCAGTCGGTGCGGCGCTCGTGATGTTTGTGGGCATTGCGATTACGCTGCTGGGGCAGTTGGGGCAACGAGCCGATGATGCCGCGATGCGGGACGGACTGCCGCTTGCCACCGACGATCTTGGTGGGGATCTTGCGCCCACATGCTCCGACCCCGAGCCCGTGGAGGCAGCGGAGCTCACGTCCGATGAACGCCTTGATGCCTTCGTCGCCACCTTTGGGCTTACAGAGCGCGAGCGCGATATTCTTGAGGTCTTGGTCGTTTCGGACCAGAGCGTTCAGGACATCGCCACAACGCTCTTTCTTTCGCGCTCCACGCTCTATCGCCACATTTCCTCGATCAACAAAAAGGCCGGTACCGCCTCGCGCGTGGCCCTCATCAACTTCTTCTGGTCCTGGACACCCAAGGACTAGCTAACCTCCCAATAAGTTGCGGTGGAATAGTCCCTAAATTAAAGTCACGGGGCTTTAAACAGGAACTATTTCACCGCAACTGCTGGGGGGGATAGACTGCGGCGGCGGCAGAGGCAGCGGCAGCGGCGTTGGCAGCTGTGGTAGTGGCAACGGCAGCTGGCAGGGTGTTTTCCGTCTACTTGCTACAGCAGCTCGCCGTGGCGGGCAATGTAGCGGCACTTTGCCAGCTGGGTGAGCGCGATATAGGCGGTAACGATGCCAATGAGCAGCCCAAAAAAGCTCGTGGGCAGCGGCATGAGGCCGAGCACATCGGCGATGGGGCTTGCCGGCAGCCAGGTGACGAGCGCCAGGCCCAGCACGGTAAGAACGCACAATGCGGGCGCGGCGTGGTCGCGCGGGCTCGGCAGATGCGGGGAGCGCAACATGTGGACCACGAGTGTCTGCGACCACATGGACTCGACAAACCAGCCGCTCTGGAAGAGCGCAGCAAAGGTCGCCATACCCGCGACGTCGCCCGCGGCGGCAAGCTCGGACCAGCTTGCGTCCACGGCGGCGGGGCACACGACAAAGAAGAGCGCGGCGAAGGTCACGATGTCAAACAGCGAGCTTACGGGGCCCAGCTCGAGCATAAAGCCCTTGATGGACGCGGCGTCCCAGGCACGCGGGCGGGCAGTCCAGGCGTCATCGACGGTGTCCCACGGCAGTGCGATGCACACGATCTCGTAGACCAGCGATAGCAGCACCAGCTGCAGAGCGCTCATGGGCAAAAACGGCAAGAACAGGCTCGCGACGGTCACGGATAGCACGTTGCCAAAGTTGGAGCTCACCGTGGTCTTGAGGTATTTGAGCAGGTTGCCGTAGGTGCGGCGGCCTTCGATGATGCCGCGCTCGAGCACGCCCAGGTCCTTCTGGAGCAAGATAATATCGGCGGATTCCTTGGCAATGTCGACGGCAGAATCGACCGAGATGCCGCAGTCGCTCGCACGCATGGCGGCGGCGTCGTTGATGCCGTCGCCCATAAAGCCCACGGTGTGGCCGAGCAGCTCGCGCATGACACGTACCAGGCGCGCCTTCTGCAGCGGCGAGAGCTTGGCGAAGAGGTGGGTTTTCTCGGCGCGCTCGGCAAGTTCGGCGTCATCGAGCGCATCGATCTCGGAGCCGAGCAAGACGTTGCTCGCATCGATACCAATCTGCTCGCAGACGGTGGCGGCGACGCGGTCGTTGTCGCCGGTTAGGACCTTGACCGCCACGCCCTTGGCCTCGAGGGTGGCGACGGCGCCCGCGGCACTTGCTTTGGGCGGATCGAGGAAGGCCAAAAAGCCCATCAGCACCATGTCGCACTCGTCGGCGATGCCAAACTCGCCCACGCAGCGCGGATTGGTCTTCTGCGCCACGGCAATTACGCGTAGGCCCTCAGCGTTAAGTCCGACGATCTGCTTGCGAATCTGGGCGAGCTTCTCGTCGGTGAACGGCTGAGCGATGCCATCGATTTCGACAAAGGAGCAGATCTCGAGCATTTCCTCGGCAGCGCCCTTGGTAACCATCTGGGTTTTGCCTTGGGCGTCGGCGACAACTACGCTCAGGCGACGGCGCGAGAAATCGAAGGGAACCTCGTCGACCTTGGTATAGCGGGTGCGCAGACTCTGGCCCAGCATAGAATCGGGCACGACGGTCGAGGGCGTCACATCGGCACGGTCGATTACGGCCAGGTCGATAAGGTTTTTGAGGCCGGTCTGGAAGAAGCTATTCAAAAACGCATGGCGCAGCACGCGCGCGTCCTCGTTGCCATCGGTGTTGAGGTAGCGCTCGAGCACGATGCGGTCTTCGGTGAGGGTGCCGGTCTTGTCGCAGCACAGGACGTCCATCGCTCCGAGGTTTTGAATCGCCGGCAGCTCCTTGACGATAACCTGGCGACGGGCGAGGTCCTTGGCGCCCTGCGACAGGCTCGTGGTCACGATGACGGGAAGCATCTGCGGCGTGATGCCCACGGCCACGCTCGTGGCGAACAGCAGCGCGTCGATGACGTTGCCCTTGGTGGCGGCGTTGATGGCAAAGACGGCCGGCGCCATAACGAGCATCAGGCGCACCAGCAACATGGAGACGCTCGAGACGCCGCGGTCAAACGCGCTCTTTTCGCCGCGCCCGTTGAGCATCTTGGCGATGCCGCCCAGGTAGGTGTCCGAGCCGGTGGCAACGACAAGCGCCATGGCGGCGCCGTTTTGCACGGAGGTGCCGGTAAAGACGATGTTCTTGCAGGCGGAGAGCGGCAATGCGGAGCCGTCGGCACCCTCGACGACAGTGACGGCGGCGGTCTTCTCGACGGCCTCGCTCTCGCCGGTGAGTGCGGACTCGATCACAAACAGGTCGCGCGCGGTGATGATGCGGGCGTCTGCCGGCACCATATCGCCGGCAGAGAGGCGGATTACATCGCCGGGGACGAGCTCGTCGAAGGGGATCTCGATGCGCTCGCCGTCGCGCAGGGCGGTGCAAGTGTTGGAGACCAGGTCCTTGAGGGCCTCTGCCGCTTTGCCGCTGCGGGCTTCCTGGATAAACTTCATGCCGCCCGATACCAGCAGCATGATGCCGATGACGATGACCGTGGAGGGGTCGCGCTGCGGTTCGGGCACGGCGAGCACGTCGATGTAGAGCGAGACCAGTGCGAGCGCGGCGAGGATGCCGGCGAAGGGATCGATGAACGCGTCGGCGATGCGGCGGGCGAGCGTTTTGGTCGTTGCCTCGATGGTGTTGGGGCCGACGGCGTTCAGGCGCTCAGTTGTCTGCTCGACGGTGAGGCCGTTTGCCGTGGCGTCAAGCAGTACGAGGGCGTCCTCGGCACTATGGGTGGCGGCGAATATGGTGTTCTTGGACAGGCCGGTATGAGCGGCAGGGCGCGCCGTGCGGCGGCGCTTGGAGATGGCTTCGAGTACCGTGACGGTTTTGAGCATCAGCATAGGGTCCTCCTTGTTGAGGGGAGTTAGCGTACGTGTCGTATTTGCTTCAAAAAACCTAGATGTCGCTCACGTCAAGCTCTTGAGCCCACAAAGGGTGCAGCGCGCCTTTGCGGTGGTTTTGGCGATCTGCCGGTGGCGTTTATGCGTGTGCGGAGTCCTCGCGGCGTGCCGAGGGCGACATGCAGGTTTTTCGACTAGGACTGCCTTCCATGGCACACCTCCTAAAGGCTGAGCGCAGCGCACTTTGGGTATCTCGTACCCCTTTTTAATCCGCCCGTATTCTTGATGAGGGGGTTTGACATGTCAACCCCATTGTTCGGAAAACCATTCCCCCTGACAAAGCCTTTACAGAATGCCGTGGCCCCAAAGCGCGCCCGCATCGACGCTTCGCCTGCGCTAAACTGGAAGGCACGTACGCGATTACGAGAGGAGCCCGCATGGAGGCTTACAAGCAAGAGTTCATCAAGTTTATGGTCGAGTCCGACGTCCTTAAGTTCGGCAGCTTTACGCTCAAGAGCGGCCGTCAGTCCCCGTTCTTTATGAACGCCGGCGCTTACGTGACGGGCTATCAGCTCAAGAAGCTGGGCGAGTATTACGCCCAGGCCATCCACGATAACTTTGGCGACGACTTTGATGTGCTGTTTGGACCGGCCTACAAGGGTATTCCGCTGGCCGTCGTGACCGCAATTGCCTACCACGAGCTGTACGGCAAGGAGGTCAAGTACTGCTGCGACCGCAAGGAGGCCAAGGACCACGGTGCCGATAAGGGCAACCTGCTGGGTTATGAGCCCAAGGACGGCGACCGTGTGGTCATGGTCGAGGACGTTACCACCAGCGGCAAGTCCATCGACGAGACCTATCCCAAGGTCAAGGCTGCTGCCGATGTCGAGATCAAGGGCCTGATCGTGTCCCTCAACCGCATGGAGGTCGGCAAGGGCGGTGTGACCACCGCGCAGAAGGAGATCGAGGCCAAGTACGGTTTCCCCGTCGCGAGCATCGTCTCCATGGCCGAGGTCGTCGAGACCCTCTACAATCACGAGATCGACGGCAAGGTTGTCATCGACGACGAGCTCAAGACCGCCATCGACGCCTACTACGAGCAGTACGGAGCACGTTAGTTACGGCGTTTTACCAAACGCCGTAACTGCTCGACGCTGCGCGGGCCGCATTTGGACAATCTGACGTTCAACTTCAAGGGCGCGACCAGAAGGTCAGCGCCCTTTCGTTTCACGTCACCTTGTCTCAAATGCGACCCGCTCGCTGTCCGTTCTCTACCTGCGGCGTCGTCTTGCTCCGAATGCGGCCCGTTCGCTGCCGTTGCCAAGGCATCGGCGTTGCCGGACTAGTCATTGGGGACGTTCATAAATGACTACTCAGGAACGAGCGTGGATAATCTCCCGTTTTTGGCCTGTGTGCGGGCTCAAAGTGGGAGATTATCCACGCTCGTTAGTTAAGCGTCCGAAAATCCACACTCGCCAAACCTACCAAAAAGGGACGGTTTTATTTTGGCACGTTTCGGTCGGTATCAGGAAGTGTCAGGGACGGGGCGGCGACAGGACTCGAGAGCGAAAAGAAGTGCCGGGTTTGGCGCGCCCGCTTCTGCCCGTCCCGTGCGCGGGCGATACTCGGCTTATCGATCCGCGATGCAAAGGAGACGCTCCATTCCACGAGCGCTACCGGGAAGGGCTCGCGATTCGAGTCCCCACCTTAGCATTTGAACCATTTGGCACTATAATTACCATAGGCATGCGCACAACGTTGCGCTTAATCAAGAGGAGAAAACGTATGGGTCTGTTTGATATGTTCAAGAAGAAGGCTGAGCCCGCGGCTGCCGCTGCTCCGGCCTCCATCTCTGCTTCTGCTGGCGCCGACGTGCTGTGCTCGCCCGTCAAGGGCAAGGTCATCAAGATGGCCGACGTGCCCGATCCCGTCTTTGGTGGCGAGGTTCTGGGCAAGGGCTGTGCCGTGTGGCCCGAGGACGATCTGGTCTACGCTCCCTGCGACGGTAAGGTGACCGTCACCATGGGTCACGCCGTGGGTCTGCAGTCCGATAGCGGCATCGAGGTTCTGGTGCACGTTGGCGTCGATACCGTCAACATGAACGGTGACGGCTTCGAGGGCTTCGTCAAGGCCGACGACGTCGTGAAGGCCGGCCAGCCCATACTCAAGATCGACCGCGCCAAGATCGCCGCTGCCGGTTACAAGGACTGCGTCGTCGTGGCCGTGTCCAACACCGCCGAGTTTGCCGATGTCGAACTCGCCGTCGAGGCCGACTCCGCCGTCGCCGCCGGTGACGCCATCGTCAAGGTCGTCCGCAAGTAAACTGTGGCATCCAAAGGATGTGCAAGGGTGGTCGGGTTTTCCGGCCACCTTTTTTATTACATCGCGGGGAAGCGTTTTATTGCACGTTGGGCGGGCTTGCAAACCGTTCGGACGCTAAAACGAACCGACCGCGCCTTCGCGTTGCCGAGGGTGTTCATAAGTGGATAGTATGGGCTTACTTATTACAACGTGTGCCGCGTCCGGGAAGCGCGGTGCCGCTCATTGGGAGGAACAACATGAAAAAGAAGCTGCTGCTTGCGCCCCTCATGGCCGTCTTGGTTGCATGCGTGGTCGTGCTTTCCGGCTGTGGAAGTCCTTCGGTTGAGGAGCTCATCACCGAGGATCTTACGACGCAGTTTGACGAGGTCAAGAACGGTGGCGACGACTTCCTCTCTGGTCTGGAGGAGGCTTCGGGCGATGAGTTCGAGCAGCTGGGTATCGATCCCAAGGAGTATGCCAAGACCTATCTCGAGGGCTTTGACTACAAGATCGGCGACGTGACGGTCGACGAGGACAAGGGCGTCGCGACCGCCGAGGTCTCCATCACCTGCAAGTCCATGAACAAGATCGTCGAGGACTTCTCCACCCAGTATCAGGAGAAGGTTGCCGCGCTTGATACGGTTCCTTCCGATGACGAGCTGTACAAGATGGCCGGTCAGGTTATGGTCGATGTGACCAAGGCCACCGAGCCCAGGAAGACCACGGTTATCTTCAAGTACACCTGCAACGACGACGGCGAGTGGTCTGCCGACGACTCCGTCAACTCCGAGATGATGGATGCAATGCTGAACTAGGGGGTTACGCGGTTCTACGAACCGCGTAACCAGTTGACGCTGCGCGCCGCCCAGGACGACAATTTGTCATTCAAAAGGCGAGGCATGACCAGAAGGTCTATGCCTCGCCTTTTTCATGCCAACTTGTTCGTCCTGGACGTCGCTCGCTCATATGACCCAATCCGCTGTCAAGAGCCACAATGGCCCCGCCGACCGCTTGCAATCGGTCGGCGGGGCCTGCCGTTAACCCGTCCCGGTCCGCCCCCGGCATGTCATCGACGCCTTCGGCTCAGTCTCATATCCG
>DBGBLM010000134.1:0-4426 GCA_048448865.1 Collinsella sp. | reverse complement strand
CCTTGGCGATCATCTGGGTACCCAACAGCACCGCGCAATCAGCCGCATCGAACTGCTCGAGCAGCTTTTTGTGCGCGTCCTTGCCGCGCGTGGAATCGGCGTCCATGCGAATGATGGCGACGTCGTCGGGCAACATCTGGTGCAGCGCGTCCTCGATCTGCTGCGTGCCCAGGCCCATTTTTGCCAGATAGCGGCTGCCGCATTTGGGACAGCGGCTCGAGGGCGCCGGATAGGGTTGCACGCGCCAGGACGAACCGCAGGTATGGCACTGCAGCGTATGCGTGCGCTCGTGATATGTGAGCGCGGTGGAACAGTGGTTGCAGGTGGGAACGCAGCCGCACTCACGGCACATCAAAAACGGCGCAAAGCCGCGGCGGTTGTGCAGCAGCATGGCCTTCTCGCGGCGCTCGACCACGCGTTCCAAGCCCTCCATCAAGGGTTTTGAGAACATGCAGCGGCTGCCATGCGAGAACTCGCGGCGCAGGTCGGCAATGCGGACAGTCGGCAGCACGGCGTGTCCCGGGCGCTCGGGCATCTCGACGCGCGTCCAGGTGGCACCGTTATACATGCCACGGCGGCAGCGGTCGAGAGCCTCGGCCGAGGGCGTGGCGGAGCCCAACACAAGCGGGCAGCGGTAACGCCGCGCCATCTCTGCCGCCACCTCGCGCGCGTGGTAGCGCGGACTGGAACCCTGCTTGTAACTGGTCTCATGCTCCTCGTCGATGATGATGAGGCCCAAGTCGCTGAGCGGGCAAAAGAGCGCCGAGCGGGCGCCCACGACCACGCGAGCGGCACCGCTGGCGACCATATCCCACTGGTCCAGGCGCTCGCCAGCCGAAAGGCGGGAATGGAACACGGCGACCGTCTCGCCAAAGCGCGAGCGGAAGCGGCCGACGGTCTGGGCCGTCAGCGAGATCTCGGGCACGAGCACGCAGGCCGAACGGCCAGCCTCGAGCACGCGCTCGATGGCGGAGAGGTAAACCTCGGTTTTGCCGGAGCCGGTGACGCCGTCGACCAGCACCACGTCGCCATGAGCGTCCAGACGAGCGCGCTCAATCTGCGCGAGCGCCTGCTGCTGGCCGTAGGTGAGTGCCACCGGCGCCTTACCGCTCGCCGAGGACAGCGTGGTCTGCTCGCTGCAGCCACGCCACGCACGGCGCTCTTCCACCACCACGACACCGCGTTTTTCAAGCGCCTTGATGGTCGCCGACATGCTGTTATAGAGCAGGTTGAGGTCGCGCGTCGTGACCGGGCCGCATTGGAGCGCCTCGATGAGCTGACGCTGGCGGACCGCCGTTTTGGGAGGCGTATAGTCGAAGCCCTCGGGCGTGAGCATGACCCAGCGGTTTTGGATAGGCTTGACGGCGGGGCGCTCGACCGTCCACGCCCCGTCATCACCCTTAACGACCCGAGGGCTACCGCCCGGAGGCAAAAACAGGCGCAGGCATTCGGAAAGCGTCGCGACATAGTCGCGGCTCATCCAACGCGCAATGCGGGCGGCCTCGGCGCCAAAGAGCGGTTTGCTGAGGATGGCTTCGACGGCTTTAATGCGCGCGGGGTCGAGCGCGCTGTTGCCCTGCAGATCGCCCAGCTCGGGCGCAATGTCGACGATGTAGCCTGCGGCAGCACGGTTGCCAAAGTGGACCAGGACCGTGGATCCGATCTGCGCGTCGCTAGCAAGGGGTTGAGGAATGCCATAGGCAAACGGCTCGGACAGCGCACGCGTCGGGATGTCGAGAACCACGCTCGCATAGGCGGCGATGGGCTCAGGTGCAGGCTTAGGCTGAGCCGAGGCAGCGGCAGACACGGGCTTCACCAGAGCCTCCTCCGGTTCCGGCGAACCAAACAGCGACAGTTGCTCGGCCACGGCCCCAGCACCTCCTATCCCATAAGTCTACAGAAACAAGAGCCCCGCTCGAGGTGAACGGGGCTCGGATACATACGTTTGCGCAGCGATTACAGCGCCATCGTGCGGGCGCGGTCGATGCGCGCCAGGCAGTCGTCGCGACCGACGAGCGCCATGGTCTCGCCCAGCGGAGGGCTCACCATGTTGCCGCAGACGGCGACGCGCACGGCCTGGAACACCACGCGCTTCTTAAGGTCCATCTGCTCGGGCAGCGGCTCAAGCGCGGCGTCGATATTCGCGGCGGTCCACTCGGTGACACCCTCGAGCGCGGCCTTGGCGGCGTCCAGGATGGCACCCATGCCTTCCTTGGCCAGGCCCTTGTTGACGGATTTCTCGTCATACTCGAGCGTCTCGGCCGTGGCAAAGATGGGAGCGGCGACGGTCACGGCGTCGGCCGGCATCTTAGTGCGCGGCTTGACGATAGCGGCAAGCGCGTCAATCCAGTCCTCGCCGTACTCGACATTACCCTCGATGAGACCCGCCTCGTGCAGCTCGGGGACCATGATCTCGTCGGCAAACTGGGCGTCGGACATGCCGTTGATGTACTCGGCGTTAACCCAATCGAGCTTCTTGGGATCGAAGGTCGCCGGGTTCTTGGAGATGCGGTCGAGCGAGAAGTTGCTGGCCAGGACATCGCGCGGGATGATCGTGGTCTCGCCGTCGAGCGACCAGCCAAGCAGCGCCAGGTAGTTGACGAAGGCGTCGGACAGGTAGCCGGCGTCGCGGTACTCCTCCACCGAGGTGGCGCCGTGGCGCTTGGAGAGCTTCTTGCCGTCGGCGCCCAGGATCATGGAGATGTGGGCGAACGTGGGCACGGGAGCGCCGAGGGCCTCGTACACCATGACCTGACGCGGGGTGTTGGACAGGTGGTCGTCGCCGCGGATGACATGGGTGATCTTCATCATGGCGTCATCGACGACGGTCGCGAAGTTGTACGTGGGCGTGCCATCGGAGCGGAAGATGACAAAGTCGTCGAGCTCCTTGGCGTCGAAGGTCACCTCGCCGTGGACGGCGTCATGGATAACGACGTCGCCGCGGTCCTCGGGCACCTTGATGCGCAGGACGTAGGACTCGCCGGCCTCGATGCGGCGGCGGGCCTCCTCGGGATCAAGATCGCGGCAACGGCGCTGATAGCCCTGGAAGGGGTCCTTGCGCTCCTGCGCGGCCTTGCGGTCGGCCTCGAGCTGCTCCTTGGTGCAGAAGCAGGGATAGGCCTTACCCTCATCCCAAAGCTTCTGGGCGGCCTGCTTGTACAGGTTCAGGCGCTCGGTCTGGGCGTAGGGGCCAAAATCGCCGCCCACCTCGGGACCCTCGTCCCAGTCCAGGCCCAGCCAACGCATGGCGCGCAAGATGATCTGCGTGTTCTCGTCGGTGGAGCGGGTGGGGTCGGTGTCGTCGATGCGCAGGATGAACGTGCCGCCGTTAGCACGGGCGAAAGCCCAGTTATAGATAGCGGTGCGGGCGCCGCCGATATGCAGCTTGCCCGTCGGTGAGGGTGCAAAGCGGACGCGAACGTCTGATGCCATGGAAATCTCCTCGATTGCAGGATGGAAGTCTAACCGCACCAGTATAAAGCATCAAAGCAACCTCCGCACAAAGGGCACCGACCCAATCATTGGGGACAGACTTAAATGACCAGTCGTTGGGCAACCTGTCGGCACTTAGGTAAGGCTGGTCATTTAAGTCTGTCCCCAATGAGTAGGTGCGGAAAGGGTGTGAATCTTTGATTTACGCGCTATGATGTGCCCTTGCATAGAGAGCCCGGCGGAATGGTAACGGTCGCCGGGACACGTTTTTGAAAGGACAATCATGTCAGAAGAACTTCGTTCCATCCCACCCCAACACGGGTCCTTTGTTTTTACGTCGGAGTCGGTGACCGAAGGTCATCCCGATAAGATCGCTGACCAGATCAGCGACGCCGTCCTCGACGCAATCCTCGCCAAAGAAATAGAGCTCCAGGAGCAGGGCTACATCGCCCCCAACGGCGTGCCTGCCAACGTGGAGAACGTCCGCTGCGCTTGCGAGACCCTCGTGACCACCGGCACCGTCATCGTCGCCGGCGAGATCCGAACCCAGGCCTACGTCGACGTACAGGAAATCGCCCGCGGCGTTATCCGCCGCATTGGCTATAACCGTGCCAAGTTCGGTTTTGACTGCGACACCTGCGGCGTTATGAGCCTTATCCACGAGCAGTCGCCCGATATCGCCCAGGGCGTCGACGAGTCCTTCGAGACCCAGACCGGCGCTACCACCGACCCGATCGACCTGATCGGCGCCGGCGACCAGGGCATGATGTTCGGTTATGCCTCCAACGAGACCAAGACCCTCATGCCCATGCCGCACTACCTGGCAAGCCGCCTGGCCGAGCGCCTGGCCGCCGTGCGTCACGACGGTACCCTGCCCTATCTGCGTCCCGACGGCAAGACCCAGGTCACCGTGCGCTACGAAGACGGCAAGCCCGTCGAGGTCACGACCATCGTCATCTCCACGCAGCACGCCGCCGAGATCGAGGACATGGGC
>DBGBLM010000133.1:0-15222 GCA_048448865.1 Collinsella sp. | reverse complement strand
CTTAAATACCGCTTGTGCCTGACCTATTTGTCTTTTTCACCGCACTTCCGAAACGGATAGCTTTTCTAGCCCAAACAACGCTCAAACGATCGGATCGCTATGTCATTTCTTGCCTGCGGACCCACGGCTTTTCAGTACTATCGCATCCCGCCCCAAATACTGGGACTCTATCCGGCAATCCTGCCGCCCGACCATGACCATCGCTTGGTGCATTACTCAAAACAACCGGTATTTAAAGACTTGCTCGGCACACCAGTTTGGAGATCCGTGAGTGAAAGGAAACAGCGCGCGAACGGAAAGCTATTTCATAGCCGTCTGCTAACCCAAGAGCCGCCTCCCGGGTCGTTTAGGCAGACTGAACATGGGTTTGATGTCACGTCACCGGAGTTCACGCTGCTCAGCCTTGCCACGCAGGTCTCACGCAACCAGTTACTCATGGCGTGCTACGAGATGTGCGGCTCCTTTGCAGTGTTTAAGCCCTGCGAGCGAACGCAACAACAACTCGATGAAGCTATTTCGCTTAAGTTCATTCCACCCAACTGCGGCTGGGAGCGAGTTAACGACACCAAGGGCAATGACACCAACTTGTGGAAGCGCACACCGCTTCTTACCGCAACGGATATCGCCGCGTTCGCCAAGCAAGCCGCAGGCCTGCGCGGCGTCAAACAACTGCGCTGGGCGGCCGAGCACATGACGGGGCAGGCCGCCTCGCCCTTCGAAGTACAGACCTCCATGCTTATCTCGCTCCCCCGCGACGAGGGCGGCCAGGGCATCGAGATCGCCAACAACGCGCGCATCCCGCTCAGTGAAGCCGCACGTTCGCTGTATGACAAAACCTGCTGCTACGCCGATATCCTCATCGAAAGCGCCACCGACAGCATGGGCGTCATTCTGGAATGCCAAGGCTGCTCTGCCCACGACAGCGAAGCCGCGAGTCTCTCCGATGCCGAGCGCGCCACCGCACTCACAAGCATGGGCTACGACGTCATCCAAATTACCTATGACCAGATCAAGGAGAAGAAGAGCTTCGACCACATAGCCGAGCTCATCCATAAAAAGGCCGGGCTTCCCCACATCCCAAAGACCAAACAGGAGCGCATTGCCGAAGATACCTTACGGCAAGAGCTACTTGTCGATTGGGTTGAGCTATTCACTGCCGGGCCGGCCAGCTAGCAGCTAGCAATCAGGGGCAGCGCAGGCACATCGGGCGATTCGACACGGGCGGCAAAACCCGCCTCGGTCAGCTCGATGACCTCGGTAAACGTTGCGTCGAAGAATTCCTCGGTTAGCAGGCGGTATGGCGGATGGTCGGGATCGCCGGGGTTTTCGCGTACAATCTCGTGCATGACGCCGATGGTCTTGAGCACATACTCTTTATGGATGGGATACTGCCCAAAACGCGTCGCAGCGGTATACAGGCGATCGGTCGCACGCGGAATCGAAACAATGCCGAGCGTCTTGCCAAACCAGTCAAAGTCGCCTTGCTTTTTAATGCGGAACTCCTCGCACGGCTTGCCGCCGTGCGCCTCCAGGTACTGATTCACGCGCGTATTCCATACGGTATCGGCCACCAGATGCGACCAGACACCCAATGTCAAATCGAGCAACGACTGCGCCACGTCCTCGGACGCAAGCGAGAACTCACGAGCGCCGGGACCGACAACCGGCTCGGCATCCCTGTAGCGCTGGGGATAGTGCACGCGATTCAGTCGCTCGCGCTCCTCGACAATCGAGGTAGCCTCGGCGGGTTCGCCCGCGGGTGCGCCGTTAAGCAGCGGCGCCACATAGGTATCCCAGAACTCATGCTCACGAGGCTTAGGGATGGGTTCAGGCTTGGCAAAGTGCGTAATGCGGTACGGGATGGGATCGGCGATGCCAGGGACCATATAGCCCACGAAGATATCCGGAACCACGCAGCCAAACAAAAAGGCATTGCGGTCGCGCACGCTATTGGCAAGCGCACCGGTGCGCTCCAGCAAACGCTCCGTCTGAGCGATATGAATGTTCCAGCTTGGCATAGCCACCCCCATAAAAAACCTGGATAACTATACCATCACGGCAAAGCCGCGCGGGCGGCTACGCACGCTCTACGCAGCAACTAGTCCGTAGCACCGCTTTCGGTTCCATACGACGACACCGGCGCCTCGACCACATGGTGATATCGATCGATATAGATGGCGCGGGCACCCAGGCGCCGCACCAAATCCTGATGATGTGTGCTCATCAAGACCGTCTTACCCGCCGCGACGTAGGCCAGCAAGAAGTTGACCACGATGTCGCATGAATCCTCGTCAAGTCCGTTGGTAGGCTCGTCGAGTACCAGGATATCGGGGTTCATCGACACGACGGCAGCCAGCGCAACGCGCTTCTTTTGTCCGCCCGAGAGCTGATAGGGAGAGGCGTCGGCAAGGTCGGCAACCTGGAACAGCTCCATGGCATCGCTCACGCGGCGCTCGAGCTCGTCTGCCGGCAGCCCCATCTGGGCGGGGCCAAACGCGACCTCCTCACCGACCGTGGCGCAAAAGAGCTGCGCATCGGCATTCTGGAACACAAAGCCCACGCGCTGATGGAACCGCTGGGCAACCGCGGAATCCTTGAGATATGCCGCATCGACCGCATGCCCGTCAAACAGATACGTGCCCGCGTCCACAAGTTCAAGGCCGTTGATAAGGCGCATGATCGTCGTCTTGCCGCAGCCGTTGGGACCGAGCAGGGCAACAAGCTCCCCACGGTCCACCTGCAGCGAAACGCCATCGACCACCGTATGGCCCGCATAGGAAAACACCACGTCGCGAAATTCGATGAGCGGCGTGATCTCGGTGCCGCCAGCACCGCTCGCACCCATCGCGCCATTCGTATCGTTTGCCAAAACGTCGCCCTTTCCTATTCGCATCGACGGATCGACCGCCCGCGCTACAGCGCCGCGCACAATACGGCGAGCAGCACCACAACGGCCGCGTAAACGGCATCGCGCCAGCCAAAGCCGCTCCGTGCGGGAGCCGGATACGCACCGGCAAAGCCGCGGCAGAGCATGGCCTCGTCCATCGCGCGGCTGCATTCCATCGCCTTGATAAAGGTCATGCCCATGATACCCGCGATCGAATCGGTACGCGAAAATCCCTCAGGCGTACGGCCAACGCTGCGCAGCATGACCGATTCGCACAGATCGTGCGCCGTGCGTCCCAGCACCTCGATATGCTTGAGTGCCATATCAAACGTAAAGATAACCTCGTCGGGCAGGTGCAACATCTTAAGCGCCGCCGACATGCGGCTCCACGTGAGGGTCCACGAAACGCCCAGTACCAGCGACACGTTAATGAAGGTCTTGAGTGCAATCTTGAGCATGGCACCCGTGGCAGACGCGCCCAGCAGCAGGGCAGGCAGTGCCAGAACCACCGCAAACCCCGCGGCGCCAAGCGCCGGTACAAAGGTCGCACGCAGCCCGCGTGCGGGGCGCACCGCGACCAGCACCAACGCGATAGCCGCCATCAACATGAGGTACAGCGGACTCTGTGTCAGACACACGCACAGGACGCAGACGAGCATCCCCACCAGACGCACCGGGGCCGAAACGCAAGAAAGGGCGCGGTCGATTATCGATCCGCCCTCGTGTGCGCCGCCGCCTAGGCGAACCCGCTCAAGCAGGCTCGCCAGGTGCAGGACGTTCTTTTGCATCACGCGATGCCGAGCCCCCACGGGCTCATATCGCTCCTCGGCCGCAAGCCAGCTAGGCAGCTCGGCTATTGCCATGAGCACCGCTTTCCTTGACCGTCAGCGAGATCAGACGGAATGCGATGGTGAGCACCGCTACGCCAATCACGCCCGAAAGAATATACATCGCGGCGTGGCCGGCAAAGCCAAGGCCCTGCTCCTCGGAATAGGCCTGAAGGTAATCGCCCGTGGGCAGCGCATCGGCAAAGGTCGGGGTATCGAGACCGACCGAAGCCTGCAGGCTGTCGTCGCCAGCCTCCTGAACGGCGGTCACGGCGCCTTCAGCGTCCCACTCGCCCCAGGCGTCGCCCGTGGCCAGCAGGCCCAGCGGCGTGGCCACGACAAGCACGGCGACCAGGATGAGCGTGGGGACCAGCGAGGTCTTCTTGGCAGCAGTGCCCTCGGCAGCAAGCTGGCCATCGACGACCTCGGGCCCGACGATAATGCCCGGCGCCGTCTTCTTGATAAAGCCGTAGATGGCGGCCGTCGCCACGCCCTCGATCACGCCGGCAACCAGCATATGCGGGATCAACATGGCCGGAATAGCCACGGACAGCGGGAAGGGGCAGTACAGCGGCGCGCCCGAAGCGTTGGTAAAGAGCATCGGCTGAATACCAAACTCGATTGCCGCGCACAGGGCCGCCAGGCACAGGCCGACCCAACCGCTCACGACGGCAGAAACCGAGGTGCCCCAGCTCTTGTCGTGCAGGCGGCTGTTGAGTGCACGGAACACGATAGCAGCGACAAACGGCAGCACAAAGGCCATGTTAAAGCAGTTAGCGCCAAACGACAGAACGCCGCCGTCGCCAAACAGCAGCGCCTGCAGCGCCAGCGCAACCGAGACAGCGATAGCCGCGGCCTCGGGGCCTAGCAGCAGTGCAATGAGCGCGCCGCCGACGGCGTGACCTGTGGTGCCGCCGGGCAGCGGCACGTTGAACATCATGAGCAGGAAGGAGAACGCGGCGCAGATGCCCAGGAAAGCCATATGCTCGCGATCGAGCGTGGCGCGCACCTTCTTGATGCAGTGGACCCAAACGGGCACCATCGCCACCGCCATGACGGCATCGGTCTGCGGGGACAGATAATTATCTGGAATGTGCATGTACGCCTCCCGGTTATCGGCGCACGGAATTGCAACGCCGCTTGAATCACCTTGTCAGTGTTACGTATTGTCAGATTCGTAACACGCCGCGGGCTATCATAGCAAAACGGCGCACTGCCGACAAAGCAGCACGCCGTTATGTAATGCGCGTGTCATATATGCAGGCTCAGCAGTGCCTTATACCGAGCATAGCAATCACGTAGGACTCGGCGGCAGCCACCGCTGGCCTATACCCAGCGCAAGCCCTAGTCGCGGACCTCGCCGTTTACGCCCTTGCACACCTTGGTGACGATCTTCTGGTGCGCCTTCTCGACCTCTTCGCTGGTCAGCGTATGATCGTCGGAGCGATACGTAAGCGCAAAGGCCATGGACTTCTTGCCCGCTCCGATGCGGATGGGATCGCGGTAGACATCGAACAGGCGCACGCCCTCGAGCAGCTTGCCGCCGGCACTCGTAATACGACGCTCAAGATCCTCGCAGGTCACAGTGTTGTCGACCACGATAGCAAGGTCGTGCTCAACGGCCGGGTACTGCGAGAACTCGCGGTAGTTCTCCTGGTTGCGGGCGCCCTTGATCAGCTTGTCCAGGTCGAGCTCAAAGGCAACGACAACCTCGTCAATGCCCATAGCCTCGCGCGCCTCGGGGTGGATCTCGCCAACCCAGCCCAGCACGGTACCGCCCGAGAGCACCTCGGCAGCACGACCCGGCTGCAGGAAGGCATAACTCTCGCCCTCGACGGGACGGAAGCGAACCTTCTCGATGCGCAGCTGGGCAAGCAGCTCCTCAACGATGCCCTTGCCAAAGAAGAAACGCAGCTTGCGGTACTTCATGTTCCAAGACCGCTCGCCCCACTGGCCAGAGAGCACGCCCGCCACGGACTTGGTCTCCTTGGGCAGGCTGGCGTTCTCGCGACCGTGGAACAAGCTGCCGACCTCGTACAGGTGCACGTTGGGCGTGCCGTGGGCCTCGTTATAGGCCACGGATTGCAGCAGGCCCGGCAGCAGCGAACGGCGCATCTCGGTCTGCTCGGCCACCAGCGGGTTCATGAGAACCACGGGGCAGCCGCGGCCCTCGGTGGACATGCCAATCTTCTCCAGGTCGCCCGGGGCAGCAAAGCCAAAGGTCGTGGTCTCGTTGAGGCCACAGGCGCGCAGGATCTCGCCGACCTTGCGGGTAAGCTTCTGCTCGCGCGTCAGACCGCCGATGTGGTTCTTGGCAGCCGGAATGGTTGCCGTGACGCGACCCATGCCCCATAGGCGCAGGACCTCCTCGATCAGGTCGATCTCACGCGGCAGGTCGGGACGGAAGCTCGGCGGCGTGACCATAAAGTCCTCGCCGTCGCGCTCGACGGTGCAGCCCAGGCGGGTGAGCGAGCGCTCGATAAAGTCGGGCTCGATGTCGGCACCGCAGATGGCGTGCACGCGGGCCAGGCGCAGCTTGATGCTGTCGATGGTCTTGGGCGCGGGGAACACGTCCACATAGCCGGGGGCGACCTCGCCGCCGGCGATCTCCTCGATAAGCGCGCACGTCACATTGGCGACGCCCACGCAGCCGGTCTCGTCGACCTGGCGCTCAAAGCGGATGGAGGCGTCGGAGATCAGCGACAGGTCACGGCTGGTGTGCGAGGTGCGGCCGGCGTTGAAGCAGGCGCTCTCGACCATCACATCGACGGTATCGTCCTCGATCTCGGAATCCATACCGCCCATGACACCGGCCAGCGCCACGGGACGCTCGCCGTCGGTGATGAGGCCCATGCCGGCGTCGAGCACGCGCTCCTCGCCGTCGAGAGTCGTGAACTTCTCGTCCTGCTGGGCGGCGCGAACCACCACGCGACGGTGGCCATCGCGCTCGGCAAAGGTGTCGAGGTCAAAGGCGTGCAGCGGCTGGCCGGTGAGCATCATCACGTAGTTGGTGATATCGACGATGTTGTTGTGCGGGCGCACGCCCAGGGCGTTGAGGCGCTTGACCATCCAGTCGGGCGAGGGACCGACCTTCACGTTGCGCACGATGCGGGCGACGTAGCGGTCGCACAGGCCCTCGTCGGCAATCTCGACCGAAAGCTCGTCGTCGGTCGCGCGGCCGGTCTCGACCTTGATGGCGGGCAGCTCAACGTGGAAATCGCGGTCGAAGATGGCACCGGTTTCGCGGGCCATGCCGATCATGGACAGGCAGTCGGGGCGGTTGGGCGTGATCTCGCAGTCGAGCACGGTGTCGCTCGAGCCCACGTACTCGGCAAACGGCATGCCGCAGGGCGTATCCTCGGGCAGGATCATGATGCCGGAGTGGTCGCCGCCCAGGCCGAGCTCGCGCGCGGAGCAGTTCATGCCCATGGACACGACGCCGCGAAGCTTGCTCTTCTTGATCTTGACGTCGCCGGGCAGGACAGCGCCGATCATAGCCGTGACGATGTGGTCACCAGCCTCGAAGTTCTGCGCGCCGCAGACGATCTGCAGCGGGGCGGGGTTGCCATCGGCGTCGAGGTTCTTGTCGCCCACGTCGACCGAGCACACATACATGTGGTCGCTATCGGGGTGCGGGGTCTTGGTGAGCACCTTGGCGGTCACCACGTGGTCGAAGGACTCGCCCACGGTGTCGATCGCCTCGACCTCGGTACCGGTACGGATATATTCGTCCGAAAGGGTCTTGGGATCCTCCGGAATATCGATCATGGTCTTGAGCCAGTCGTAAGAAACGCGCATCTAACTGGTCTCCTTTCATAAATGCGGCTTTGAGCCGGAAACTGCAACTAAGAAGAAAGCGTTCTAGAACTGGTTCAAGAACCTCATGTCACCAGTCATCAACGTGCGCAGGTCGGGCAGGTCGTAGCGCAGTGCCGCGACGCGCTCGGCGCCAATACCAAAGGCGAAGCCGGTGTACTTCTCGGGGTCGATGCCGCAGTTGATCAGGACGTTGGGGTCGACCATACCGCAGCCCAGGATCTCGATCCAGCCGCTGTGCTTGCAGAAGTTGCAGCCCTTGCCGCCGCACACGTGGCAGCTCACGTCCACCTCGCAGCTGGGCTCGGTGAAGGGGAAGAAGTGCGGGCGGTAACGCGTCTTGCGATCCTCGCCAAACATGCACTTAACAAAGTAGTCGAGCGTGCCCTTAAGATCGCCAAAGGTGATGCCCTCGTCGACGACCAGGCCCTCAATCTGGTTGAACTGCGGCAGGTGGCAGGCGTCGGCCGTGTCGGGACGGTAGACGGTGCCCGGGCAGATCATGTAGATGGGCGGCTTCTGCGACTCCATGGTGTGGATCTGCACGCCCGAGGTCTGGGTGCGCAGCAGCACGTCGGACTCGCCGTGAGCGTGAGCCTCGGGATGCGCGACGCTGCCGGGGTTGTTGTCGACCACATAGAACGTGTCGCGGGCCGATCGGCTCGGGTGATCCATGGGCGCGTTGAGCGCGGTGAAGTTGTAGTAGGAGGTATCGACCATGGGGCCGGACTCGACGGTGTAGCCGATGCCGCAGAAGATGTCCTCGGCCTCCTCGATGATCTGCTTGATCAGGTGCTGGTGACCGATCTGCGGACGGATGCCCGGCAGCGTGATGTCGACGGCCTCGTGCTCGAGCGCGTGCTTGAGGGCGGCAGCCTTCATTTCGGTGGTGCGCTCGTCGAGCATGCCCTCGATCAGCTGGCGCATCTCGTTGGCGCGTTTGCCCATCATGGGACGATCCTCGGGGGCGAGCTTGCCCATCATGCGCATCAGGCCGGTGATACGGCCCTTGCGACCGAGCAGCTCAACGCGCGCGGCCTCGAGCTTGGCAGCGTCGTCGGCGCCTGCGACGAGCTCCTTGGCCTCTTCCTCGAGTTTGACCAGATCATCAATCAGACTCATGTCTTCCCTTTCGTCTCTCGCGCATCTCGCTTGCCGGGGCGGCTAGCACCCGATAGCTGCGGATGTGCGGCCCGGTTCGGTAACAAAAAACCGTCCTCGGGCATGTACATTGCCCAAGGACGGTTGAATTCCGCGGTACCACCTTGTTTGACCCGGCGGATGTCTGGCCCGCCGTGCCCACTCTGCGCCCCTTGTCGCGAGGCTCACGGCTTCCCTACTGGGGCTTCGCTGCCACCGGCCGCGCGCCCGTTGAGGTCGCTGCTCGGGAGTGAACGCTTGGCCCTTGCCACCGTAGGAAGGCTTGCAGCCCATGACCTTCCCTCTCTTGCCGGCGACGCGGCGGGCAAAACCCTCTCCGTCAACGCATTGGGCTATAGGATAACACATTCTGCGAGCATATCGCCGCGTTCAGTTTTGTTCGCGCTGGGTACAAGGCAGGTAGCTGTGCAAACTGGCCGTGCACCCGCCTGCGGCGCTCGGCCTGCGAGATTAAGGATACGGCATGGGAAAGAAACTCGATAAGAAGGCCAAGGCCGCCGTGGCAAAGGCTGCCAAGGGCGTCAAGGCCGCTAAAGTCGACAAGGCCGTCAAAAAGTTCCGCAAACTCGAGGGCAAGCTGTGGACTCGCGAGTACCTGCTCAAGATTGCCGAGTTCGATGGAGCGACGATTGCTCCTGCCAACGGCGCTGCCGCCCGTGCTGACGCCATGGGCACGCTTGCCGGCGAACACCATAAGCTCCTGACCAGCGAGAAGTCCGTTGAGCTCGTACGCTCGTTAGCGCGCGAGACGGTTGCAGGCGGCAAAATCGACGACCCGCAGCTGCTCGACGAGATCCGCGTGCTCGGCCGCGACCAGCGCGAGGCAAGCGTTATTCCTACCGAGGAGGCCGAAGCCTGGACCAGGCTCACCTGCGAGGCCGACGCCGTGTGGCACAAGGCCAAGACGGCCAACGACTGGGCGAGCTTTGAGCCCTATGTGGATAGAATCGTCGCCCAACTTAAGCATCAGGCCGAACTCATGGACCCCAAGCGCGACCCATACGACGTTTGGCTCGACCAGTACGAGCGCGGCCTTTCTGCCGAGAGCTTCGACGCGTTTTGCGAGGAGGTCAAGGCCACGGTCGTGCCGCTCGTGCACGCCATCGGCGAGCGCGGCCAGCAGCCCGATGCCGACTTTTTGCACGCCCGCGTGCCCGAGGCCGCCCAGCGCGCCATGAGCTTCGACCTGATGAAGCTCGTCGGCCTGAACCTGGACGACACCACGCTTGCCTTTACCGAGCACCCGTTTAGCGAGGGCTTTGCCGTAGGTGACGCGCGCATCGCGACACACATCTACGAGGACGATTGCATCTCCAACGTCTACAGCATCATCCACGAGGCGGGGCACACTATGTACGAGCTGGGCGTCAATCCCGCCTATGCGCGCACCTGCCTGGAGGGCGGCACCTCCATGGGCATCCACGAGAGCCAGAGCCGCTTCTTTGAGAACACCGTGGGCCGCAGCCGTGCCTTTATGGGACCGCTGCTCGAGGTGCTGCGCCGCCACGCACCCGAGGTCTACGGCGACGTCGACGAGGACACGCTCTACCACGCCGTGAACATCGCGCAGCCTTCGCTGATCCGCACCGAGGCCGACGAGCTCACCTATCCGCTGCACGTTATGGTGCGCTACGAGATCGAGCGCATGTTGTTTGCCGGCGAGGCCACGGCCAAGGACATCCCCGCGCTTTGGAACCGCTTCATGGATGAGTACCTGGGCATTCCCGTTCCCGACGACACGCACGGCTGCCTACAGGATACGCACTGGAGCGGCGGCTCGTTTGGCTACTTCCCCACCTATGCGCTGGGCAGTGCCTACGATGCCATGTTTGTGCCGGCCATGTGCCGCGACGGTGTCGACCTCAACGGTGCCTGTGCGAGCGGCGACCTGGCGCCCGTCCGTGCCTGGCTGGGCGAGCACATTTGGCAGTGGGGCCGCGCCAAGGACGCGCCGGAGCTCATCAAGGGCGCGTGCGGCATGGCGTTCGATGCCCGCTACTACTGCAGCTACCTGCAGGACAAGTTCACCACGCTCTACGAGCTGTAAGGCATAACCGACACGCCAACGCAAAGGGGACGCCGCGGAACCAATCCGCAGCGTCCCCTTTCCACCTAGTCGTTTAAGAACGTCCCCAATGACTACCTTACAGAGCTTCCAGCGCGGCGGCGATGCGCTTCATGGCGGCATCGGCGGATGCTTGGTCGGGCGCCTCGGCCAGCACGCGGATAACCGACTCGGTTCCGCTCTTGCGTACGAGCACGCGGCCCTCGCCCGCCAGCGACGCCTCGGCCTCGGCGATGGCGTTCTGCACGCCCATGTTCTCGAGCGCGGCGTCCTTGTCCGCCACGTGCACGGCCACCTGCGCCTGCGGCAGCAGCTTACACGGAGCCGTGAGCTGCGAGAGCGTCTCACGCTCGGCACGAATCACTTCCATCACGCGCAGCGAGGTCATAATGCCGTCGCCCGTGCGCTCGATATCGCCAAAGATCGTATGGCCCGTCTGCTCGCCACCCAGGCTGTAGCCGCCCTCGCGCATCTTGGCATACACGTGACGGTCGCCCACGCCGCTGGTCACGGCACTCAGGCCGGCAAGCTCCAACGACTTGATCAGGCCAAAGTTGCTGGCGATCGTCGGCACCACGGTACCGCCCGAGAGACGCCCGTGCTTGTTCAGGTACACACCGCACACGTACAGGATCTGGTCGCCGTCGACCACGCGGCCGCGCTCGTCCACGGCCAGGCAGCGGTCGGCATCGCCATCGTAGGCAAAGCCCACATCCAGGCCCTGCTCCACCACGTGGCGCTGCAGGCGCTCAATATGCGTAGAGCCGCAGTCGACATTGATGTTAAAGCCGTCGGGCGCGGCATTGATCACGCGCACATCGGCGCCCAGTGCGTCGAACACCGGCTTGGCCACCGAGGATGCCGAGCCGTTGGCGCAATCGATGCCGATCTTGACGCCCTGCAGCGAAAAGTTCGCGCTGGCGATGAGCGAAGCAATGTAGCGGTTGCGACCCTGCATGTAGTCCACCGTGGCGCCGATGTGGCTGCCCGTTGCCAGCGGCACCTCGCTCTTGCCATCGATGTAGTCCTCAATGAGCTCCAGCACGTCCTCGTCCATCTTAAAGCCGTCGCTGTTGACGAGCTTAATGCCGTTATCGCAAAACGGGTTGTGGCTCGCGCTGATCATGATGCCGCAATCGAAGCAGCCCTCCACGGTCTGATGCGCCACGCCCGGCGTCGGGATCACGTGCAGCATGTAGGCGTCCGCGCCGCTCGCGACCAGGCCGCTCACCAGCGCCGCCTCGAACATATAGCTCGAGCGACGCGTGTCCTTGCCCACGATCACGCGCGCCTTGGCCCCGCGGTTGGCGCCGTAATACCAGCCCACAAAGCGGCCGATCTTATAAGCGTGCTCTACCGTCAGCCCAACGTTGGCCTCACCGCGAAAGCCGTCGGTGCCAAAGTACTTCATGCGCTCTCCTTACAAAATAGGGGCGGACAGATTGCCTGTCCGCCCCAAAATGGTACTCGATTATCTGCACTACCAGAAAAACCCTACGCCGACGCGCTGTCGCGAGCCGCCTGGCATGTAGGAGTCTGACGCAGCGTAAGCGGCTTGTCCCCCGCCTCGGCCGACGTGGTCAGCGTATACGTGATCGTCATCGTCTCGCCAGCATGCAGGTCAACGGTTCCTGAATAGCAGGGAACTCCGTGCCAAGTGGCAGCGAACAGTCCAAACTGAGTCCCCTCGACGGTTAGATCGGTAATGCTGCCGCCTGTCGGCGCAAACAGTGATACATACAAGCGCTCATCGTCACGCGAGGTCCCAGGCGCACTGGCCGCTACGTAGTCGGGCAGCTTACCTGCCTCCTCCTGCGTCATGATGTTCGTCAGGGTAACGGTGATGCGATACGAGCAAGCGCCGTCGCCGTTCTTCACGCCCTGACCAATCTGCGTATCGGCGTTCAGATACCAGTCGAGCTTGGAGAAGCTCAGGTTGTTAAAGTAGACACCAGCAACGGGATCTTCACTCGGGTCATCCGGATCGGGCAGTGAGGCGTCGATGTTCATCTCCTTGATAGCGTTCTGCTCGTCATCGTTTTTCATCCACGCGATCAGGCGGCCCTCTTCGGCACCGCGCTCAACGGCGCTGACAAGGTTCGCAACATCGACGTCGCCGATACCGCCAAGGATCTTGTCAAAGGCAGCGCTGGCGACGGATGCAAAGATGCCGTCCGACTCCTCGACCGGATAGTTCCAGTACACATCATGCATAAGCACCTTCGCCGCGTTAGTACCGTCAACGACTGTACCGTCGGGCAGTGAAACATTACCCACGAGACCCAACAGATACTGCAGGAATACCGGATCGATACCAATGACGCCATCGACGTCCTGACCATATTCAGACTTCCACAGCGCGGCGACACGCTGCGAATTACGGGGCCAGTCGGGCGAATAGGTGTTGCCCGAGATGTATAGGTTGCTGTGGTCACCAAACAGCGTCTCATCTTCTTCGTCGACGCTCTCAACCGCCTCGTCTTTGCTGCGCGCAATGCAGGGAACAAACTCGCCAATCGACATCTGGCCGTCAGTGACCGAAATCAGGCCCTGCGAACCGCCAAAGCCGCCGCAAGCACGAATCTCGACGTTGTTCATGGCGTACATAAGGTAGTTGCGCGTCTGGCCGTTGGCGCCGAGCATCTGGGGGAGGACGGGGGCGACCTTCTCCGCCGCGTCAACCGCGCCGTTGAGGGTGGCAAAGCCGTCCTTGGCCTTATCGACCAGCTCGGTCACCTGGGAAATATGAGTATCGCCAATGCCCTGGATCTTCTCGTTGGCGCTCTTGAACACCTTCGAGCTGCTGGAAAGCGAATCGGCAACGGCCTGCAGCGCGGACACGTTAATCATGCCGTCCTGGAACAGCTTGCCGGGCGTGGCCTGCGAAAGGTTGTCGGCCATGGGAACCAGCGCGTTGCTCGAGACATCGGACAGGGCATCAATCATGGTGCGGGCTGCGTTGATGTCACTGCCATACACCGGGATAAACGAAGCCGCCGTCCACAGCGGGCTCGAAGTCTCCGCCTTCATGCTGTCGCAGAGTTCATCGATCTTCTTCGCGTCGTCAGGCAGCGTCGAAAAATCGCCCGACGTGACCTTGTCCTTAAGGCCACCGACGATCTCGACAGCCTCCTTCGCTTCGCTCTTTACGGTCTTTGCCGAGTTAAGCAGCATAAAGCCGCTTGCGCCAAGCGCAACGAGAAGCACCGCGACTACAGCGGCAATAATGGCGCCGGTGTGACGCTTTTTGCGCTCGCCCTTGCGATGGCGATGACGGACCAGACCGTCAGAGGTCGAACTCGACGAAGCGTCGCTACCGTAGTTCAAGCCAAAATCGTAATAATCTTCCTTGGAACCCGAGCCCGCAAACTCGGCACCGCTATCATCCAGGCGGGCGAACGTGCCAGTCTCGGAGGCGCCAGTGTAGATCGTGCCAAGGTTACCCGTAAGCCCCGCGCCACCGGCAGAGGGAGTATTGTTGTCGGCCTTGCCGGCATTAACGTTGCCGGCGGCATTCGCGGCGTTGGCAGCACCTGCGTTGTTCGCAGGTGCCGAAGGAGCCCCGCTCGGCTGCGATGCGGAGGTTGCACCGCCCGCAAAGACATTCCCTCTTGCACGGCCGGTCTTTTTTGCCTTTTGAGACTGCTCGTACAGAGCGGTAAACATCGCCGTCTCGCCCGGGGACACGCGCTTACCGGAGCCGCCCTGTCCAGCGTCGCCCGGCATGCCGGCCTTACCAGCCCCGTTCGGACGCGGCGGAACTGCAGGACGGCCGCTATCGCTGCCCTTAAAGTGATTACCAGCCATAAAGAAATCCTCGCAATTGAGTCGCAATGAAAAAGTCCATAACGTTACTAGTTTATGGCATTTTGAGCATCGACAGCTAAACTCCAGACACGGACATCAATTGGCGAAAATGCGGCACAACACCTTTTCTGTCTTGGCGGCGGCGTCAACTACACCGTAAGGAACATCATCACGATGATCATGGCAAAGCCGATAAGGTCGGTCGGCAAAAACACCGTGCCCAGCATAACGGCGCTGGTGATGGTCGCCGAAACCGGCTCCACAGTTCCGATGAGGCTCGCACGTACCGAGCCGATGTCCTTAACGCCCTGCATATAGAGCATGTAAGCAAAAAACGAGCCGATAACCACGAACACCGCGAGCGCCTCGACGCCGGCAGCGTCGAGCGCCGGCGTATGCGCCCAGGGCTGCACGAAGACGCACGAGACCACGCCCGCCGTGAGCATTGCCGAGCCCGTGACGATGGGGCTACCGTATTCGGGCAGGATCTTGGCGGGAATCACCGCCATACACGCGGCGCCGACCGCACACATAAGACCTGCTGCCAGGCCAAGCGGCGAGATATTCAGGCTGGTGGGGTCGCCGCCGGTGGCGATTAAAAAGGTTCCACCCAGAGCCAGGCCAATGCCGATGACTTCGCGAGTACGCGGCATGCGGCG
>DBGBLM010000132.1:0-10924 GCA_048448865.1 Collinsella sp. | reverse complement strand
ACCTCGGTGCCATCGGAGAATTTGGCGCCCTTGCGGAT
Organism: Collinsella sp.; assembly: GCA_048448865.1. Lineage (GTDB taxonomy): Bacteria > Actinomycetota > Coriobacteriia > Coriobacteriales > Coriobacteriaceae > Collinsella. Next base: position 10,886 of record DBGBLM010000132.1, on the reverse strand, counting down.
GGTGACCTCGAAGGTGGTGTCGTCCACGGACTTGGGATCATCGGTGGCGAGCTCGTTGAAAGTGCTGTAGTCGTGGTAATCGATGCCGTAGAGGCCCTCGACGACGTGCCAGTTAGCGCCCAGGCCCACAGCGGAGCCGGTGCTGGCGGGGTCGAAGCTGGACGGAGCGTAAGCGGAACCGGCGGTGATCACGCCGCCGCCACGGTTGGCGGAATCGGCGGGAGCGGAACCCTCGTCGCTAGAGCTGCCACCGCAGCCAGTGAGACCAAAGCCGGCGACAGCGGCGACGCTGCCGGTGAGGCCGAGGAACGAACGCCTGGACATACCCTTGTTGATGATGGCCATGTCTTCTCCTATCAATAGAGAATCTTACCCGGGAGCACCTAGACGTGCCCCCGCGCAACTTGCGGACGATATATACCTTACCTACCGACGAACCCAACTGAGGTGCCGCGCTCGGCGACCGATACATACATACGCTTGAACGGTATTTACTACCGTTCACCGAATTCATTGACAAATGATTCGCCAGACAGTATGTATCGACGAGGTGAGATATCAGTCTTCGTCAACCCGCAGGATGGCAGGGTTTTCGCTTGGGTTAGTCAAACGTTTTAGCGTTAATAAAACCCGAAACCAGCAGGCAATCATGGCGAAATAAATGGTTGAAAACCACGCAATCATGTATATCAGTAGCTTAGGCTCGTGTTTAGCTATCGGAATGGCCAGCCGCCGCCTCGGCGCGCTCGGCATTCCACGCAACGAGCGCCTCGTGGACCGCCTTGGCAACATCGGCAGGTATGCCGCGAACTTCCGCGATCTCTTGCTCGCTCGCCGCGCGCAAACGCTTCATCGAGCCAAAATGGCGCATAAGGGCACGTTTTCTGGTGGGTCCCACGCCCGGAACGTCATCGAGTACCGAAACCGTCATGGCTTTATCGCGCAATTCGCGATGGAACGTGATGGCAAAACGGTGCGATTCGTCGCGCACCTGCTTGATGAGATAGAGCGACGCAGACCCAGTCGGAAGTACGACAGGAGTCTCGTCCCAAGGCACAAAAACTTCCTCATCGGCCTTTGCCAAGCCACAAACTGGTATATCGAGCCCAAGAGCTTCAAGTTGCTTGATCGCAGCGGTCAATTGCGGCTTACCGCCATCGACAACGAGCAAATCGGGGCGCGAGCCAAAGCGCTCGTCGGCCATGCGCTCGGGAGCATAGCGTCGTCCCAAAACCTCGGACATCGACACGAAGTCGTTTGCCTCGTCCAATTCGGCCTGAATTTTAAAACGACGGTACTGGCTCTTGTCGGCGCGCCCGTTGGTAAACACCACCATCGAGGCGACAGTAAAGGTTCCGTGCAGCGTCGAGATATCGAAGCACTCGATACGCATCGGCGGCGCCGGCAGCGCCAGCGCGCTTTCGAGCTCCAGGAGCGCTTGATTGGTGCGGTCGTCAGCGTACCCCGTTCGCATCATGTAGCGCATGAGGGCATGGCGCGCATTTTTGGATGCCATATCGAGCAAACGGTGCTTTTCGCCACGCTGCGGCCTATGGAGATGGCAGGAACGCTCGCGCTTGCCTGCAAGCCACTTCCCCAGCGCCTCCGCATCCTCAAGCTCGACAGAGAGGTTTATCTCAGCTGGAATATCAGCCGTCTCGTCGTAATAGCGCTTAAGAAAGCCCGATTGAAGTTCCTCTTCGTCGACATCCAAACCCTTATCGAGAATAAACTCGCAGGTTCGAACCGTTCGACCCTCACGCACGACAAAGACGCAAGCGGCGGAGACGGTCTCCTCGCGATAGAAACCGATGACATCGATATCGACACTGGAGGGAAAAACGACTTGCTGACGGTCGTCCAGACCCCTGATGACCTCCAAACGACGTTTGACGCGTGCCGCGCGCTCAAAGTCGAGCGCCTCGGCGGCATCCGTCATCTCGGAGGTCAGCTCATCGACGACATCCTTGCGATGGCCCGACAAAAAACGTTCGACACGTTTGACGTTCTTGGCATAGTCCGTAGGAGAAATCGCGCCGACACACGCACCCGGGCCGCGCCCGACATGGTAGTCAAAGCAGGGACGCCCGTTTTGCGCGCAAATCATATTGACAATGTCTTCCTCGCCCCTGTGGGACTCGACGATACGACGACAACGACGCCACTCCGCACAGGATGCGGAGCAGATGGGGATAACCTTGCGCAGCGTATCTATCGTCTCACGTGCCGCACGGCTATCGGTATAGGGACCAAAATAACGCGTTCCCGGCTTATGGCGCTCACGCGTATATTTGATAGCTGGGAACAGATCGCTCTTGGTGATAGCGATAAAGGGATAGCTCTTGTCGTCCTTAAGGTCCACATTAAAGTACGGATGGTACTGACCAATCAAATTGCGCTCGAGCACCAACGCCTCGTGCTCGGTCTCCACCACGATATAGTCAAAGCTCGCCACCAGCTGCATCATGAGCGGGATCTTTTGACGCTCATCCTGCAGCGTCACGTACTGGCGCATACGGGAACGCAGGTTTTTTGCCTTGCCAACGTAGATGACATCGCCCTTGGCATCTTTCCAAAGGTAACATCCGGGCTGCGTGGGAACGCGCGAAACCTGCTCGGCGAGTGTTGGAATGTTGTCGTGACCGGCCACACGCACCTACTTGCGACGAAGCAGCGCCGAGACCTCGGGCATCTTAAGGACGACGGCAAGGCCAAAGGTAACAGCAAGCGAGACGACACCCGCAACGCAAACGTAGCCAAGAGTAATCAGAATCGAGCCGCCAAGTGCCCCGACAAAGTGCTCAAGCGCCCACATGACGCCGGCGCCTGCGGCAGCACCCAGGCCGCCGAACAAAAGGCCAAAGAAACCGCCATGCAGGATAGATTTGACCTGAAGGCCACGCAGACGACGACGCAGCCACCACAGCGAGCAACCGACCAAGATCACGTAGTCGACGACATACGAAAGCGCGATTGCCGGCATACCGAAGCCCAGCACAACGCCAAACAGCAGAACCGAGCCGGCCTGGCCGATGGCGGAATACAGGCAATAGCGGCTATAGGGCTTCATGTCGAGCAAGGCAGAGAAGCTCTTCTGCATCAACACGACCACGCCGTAGAGCGGCAGCGAGAGCGCCAGGTAGACAAGGTACTCGGACACCAGCGTCACGCCGGATTCATCGAACTTGCCAGCACAGTAGATCATGTTGAGCGGACGTGCGAAGACAATCAGGTACAGCGCGAACGGAATCAGGAAGAACAGCATCTGGGCGACGCCACGCGAAATGCCCGTGCGAACGCTGTCGTAATCCTTCTCCTGTGCGTCGTGAGAGAGCTCGGTATAGAGCGCCGTCGAAAGCGAGGCGGCAATCAGCGCGTAGGGCAGCGTGTACCACAGGCGCGCATAGGCGATGACGGAAGGACCAGTCTCGGGCTGGACCACCAGCGCGGCAGCGTTGGTGATAGAAGTCGAGACAAACATGCACACCGTGGCGAGCAGCGTCGGGATACCGAGCGCAATCGTCTGGCGCAGTGCGGGGTCCTTAAAGTCGATATGGATATGGGGATGCACGCCGTGCTTGCCAAGCGCGGGGATCTGACATGCCATCTGAACAAAGACACCGAGGGTCGTACCGGCCGCAATCAAGATGATGCCGGCACGTTCGCCAAACTGTGCGGACACGGGCGCAAAACCCATAAAGCTCGCAATGACGATCACATTGTTGAGGACCGGGGCAAACGTCGACCAGAAGTAGTCGCGGTGTGCGTTGAGAACGCCCGAGAACACCGAGCCCAAACCATAAAACAGAATCTGGATGGCAAAGAAACGGAACATGAACGCAGCGGTATCCATGCTGCCGCCGTCACCCGAAAGGAACGATTGCGTCCAGATAAAGCCCGGGGCGAACACGGTCCCCAGCAACGAAATGCCACCCAGCACCAAAAGCAGAATGCCGAGCAGGTTGCCCACGTACTCGTTCGAGGCCTCGCGACCCTGCTCACGCCTCACGCCCATGTACACGGGCAAAAACGCCGTCACGAGCATGCCGCCCATCACGAGTTCGTAGAGCATATTGGGCAGGTTGTTGGCGACCTGATAGGAGGACGAGAGTAGCGACATGCCGATAGCGGCCGCCATTGCCCACGTGCGGATAAAACCGGTGACGCGAGACACGATGGTCAGGATGGTCATAAGCCCGGCGGAACGACCAACCGTGGAGTAGTCCGACGAGCCCATGTCGTCAGTGTCATCTCGCGACGAAGGAGCTTCGGACGAGGGTGTCTGAGGCGCAGATTCTCTTGCAAAATGAGCTCCGCGCTTCAATTCTTCCTGCGGCATCGCTCAGTCCTCTCTCGCAATCGCGGCAACCGTAGCCCCGCAAAATGCAATTAAATCATCGGGTGCAAGCTCGAGCTGATAACCGCGCTTGCCTCCCGAAATAAAAATGGTATCCCAAAGGACACATGTCTCATCAATGAGCGTCCGGTAGCGTTTTTTCATACCGACCGGGCTGCAGCCGCCGCGAACGTAGCCAGTCGCCGCAAGCAAATCCTTCACATGCATCATGGCCAAGGACTTCTCCCCCGCGGCACGCGCGGCGGACTTTAGATCGAGCTCGTCGGCAACAGGGATGCAGCACACGACATAGTCGTTGGACGGTGTCACGCAAACCAAAGTCTTAAATCCTTGACCGGGCTCCTCGCCAAGCTGCTCCGAAATCGCGACCCCCAGGCCCACCGACTCATCACCATCGTCTTCGTACGTATGTAGAACATAGGAAATGCCGGCACTTTCCAGCTCGCGCATCGCATTGGTTTTTGGCGTCTTTACAGCCTTTGCCATGACATATCCTTTCCCTCGCATTCGGACGCAAGGATTAAGTATATGTCCAATTCGGCTGCATACGTCACATCGGCACAGCAAGCGCCATCGAATCACAAGGAGTCGATGGCGCCCATAAACTGAATCGCCTATTTATTGAGCATCAAGTTGAGCCTGACGCTCCCGGTCACGCCTGAGCAACGGCGCCAAAAACTTGCCCGTATAACTCTGCGGACAGTCCGCAACCTGCTCCGGTGTGCCCGAAACCACGACGGTTCCGCCGCCGTTACCGCCCTCGGGACCCATATCGATCAGGCGGTCGGCAACCTTGATGACATCAAGGTTGTGCTCAATCACCAGCACCGTGTTGCCCGCATCGACCAAGCGCTGCAGCACATCGAGCAGCTGGCGGACGTCCTCAAAATGAAGACCGGTCGTCGGTTCGTCCAAAATATAGAACGTCTTGCCCGTCTGGCGTCGATGAAGCTCCTTGGCGAGCTTCACACGCTGCGCCTCGCCGCCCGAGAGCGTCGTGGCGGGCTGGCCCAGGCTCACGTAGCCTAAGCCTACATCGTACAGCGTCTGGAGCTTGCGCTTAATCTGCGGGATATTCCCAAAGAAGGCCAGCGCCTCGGTGACGCTCATGTCGAGCACGTCCGAGATGGTCTTGCCACGGTAGGTGACCTCGAGTGTCTCGCGGTTGTAGCGTTTACCGCCGCAGGCTTCGCAGGGAACGTAGATATCGGGAAGGAAGTGCATCTCGATCTTGATCTGTCCGTCGCCCTTGCACGCCTCACAGCGCCCGCCACTCACATTAAAGGAGAAACGACCCGGCGAGTAGCCGCGCGCCTTCGACTCCGGCGTACTCGCAAACAGCGCGCGAAGATCATCCCACAGGCCGATATAGGTAGCAGGGTTGGAACGCGGCGTGCGGCCAATCGGCGACTGGTCGATATCGATAACCTTATCGATACACTCGATGCCCTCGATTTTCTTATACGGACCCACAGGGCGCGTCGAACGGTGAATGACATTCGTAAGGGCAGGCGCAATGGTGTCGGTAACCAGGGAGCTCTTGCCCGATCCCGACACGCCGGTAACAACCGTAAGCGTACCAAACTCGATCTTGGCAGTAACGTTTTTGAGGTTGTTAGCTCGAGCGCCCGTAATTTTAAGGCAGCCGCGACCGGGCTTGCGCCGTTCATCAGGCACCCGAATCATTCGTTTACCGGTCAGGTAAGCGCCCGTCATCGACTCAGGACACGCCATGATATCAGCAGGCGTTCCCGCCGCGACTACGTGCCCGCCGTTGACACCGGCGCCGGGCCCCATGTCGATCACGTAGTCGGCGGCACGGATTGTATCCTCGTCGTGTTCGACGACGATAACGGTATTGCCGATATCGCGCAGGCGCTCGAGCGTCTTGATCAGGCGCTCGTTGTCACGCTGATGAAGACCGATCGAGGGCTCGTCCAGAATATAGAGCACGCCCATGAGACCCGCGCCGATCTGCGTTGCCAAGCGAATACGCTGTGCCTCGCCACCGGAAAGCGTCGCCGAGGCACGATCGAGCGTCAGATAGTCGAGTCCAACATCGACCAGAAAACGCAAGCGCTCCAGAATTTCCTTGACGATACGACCGCCGATAAACTGTTGGCGCTCGGTGAGTTCCAGGCCCTCAAAAAACTCGAGCGATTCACGGCACGACAGGCAACAAACCTCGTAAATGGACTTGCCGCCCACGGTGACGGCGAGCATCTCGGAGCGCAAACGAGCGCCGTGGCAGGTCGAGCACGGCTCCTCGCGAATGTACTTCTCCAGGCGCGCCTTGGTGTTCTCGTTCGTCGTCTCGGTATAGCGTTCGTACAGGATGTTGCGAACGCCCGAAAACTTGGTATCCCACTGGCTACGACGTCCGTCGAGCTTTTGGTAGTCGACCGAGATCTTCGTATCGCCCAGGCCATCCAAGAATGCACGACGCACGCGAGGGGGCAAGTCCTCCCACGGCGTATCGGCGCTCACCTTAAAGTGTTTGCAGACCGCAGCAAAAATCTGCGGATAGTAGTTCGAATTGCCAAACAGGCTACCAAAGACTCCGTCGGCAATGGACTTCGAGGGGTCCTCGATCAGCGCCTCGGCATCAACGGTTTTCTTAAAGCCCAGGCCGTCGCACTCAGGACATGCGCCATAGGGAGCGTTAAACGAAAAATCACGCGGCTGAAGATCGTCAATGGAGTGTCCATGCTCCGGGCACGCCAAGGCCAACGAATACTCCAGCAGCTCGCCCTCTGTCCCCTCGGGAGCATCACGATCGGGCAGCATGTACACGTTTACATTGCCGTGAGCCAGCGCGGTCGCCTGCTCAACAGACTCGGCGATACGGCCCAGAGAATTCTCACGGATCACGATGCGATCGACCACGACCTCGATATCGTGCTTGAATTTCTTATCCAGATCGATCGGATCGTCGAGCGAGCGCACTTCGCCGTCAACGCGCACGCGGCTAAAGCCCTCGGCGCGAAGGTCCTCAAACAGTTTGGTGTACTCGCCTTTTCGCCCGCGCACCACCGGTGCCAGCACAAACGCGCGGCGGCCCTCCCCCGCCGCCAAGACCTTGTCGGCAACCTGGTCGGTCGTCTGGCGCTCAATGACGCGGCCGCATTCGGGACAGTGCGGGGTGCCCACACGGGCGAACAGCAGGCGCAGATAGTCATAAATCTCGGTTACGGTGCCAACCGTCGAGCGAGGGTTTTTAGACGTCGTCTTTTGGTCGATCGACACCGCCGGCGAAAGGCCGTCGATTGAATCCAAGTCGGGTTTGTCCATCTGGCCCAAGAACTGGCGCGCATAGCTCGAAAGACTCTCGACGTATCGACGCTGGCCCTCGGCATAGATAGTGTCAAATGCCAGCGAACTCTTGCCCGAGCCAGAAAGACCGGTAATGACCACGAGTTGGTCACGCGGAATGGAAACATCGATATCACGGAGGTTGTGCTCACGAGCGCCGCGAATAACGATAGAAGAATCAGACATGGAAGCTCCTTGCCTCCTATTGCATCGAATCATACTGTCGATGAGTTTAGCGCACTCGACGCGCACAGATGTTCGTAATACAAGATTCGCAGACCTTTAGCTTTGCGTATCGGGCGCTTTGTTTCTCGAAATGCCGTGGAAAGGTTACAGTAATCTAATACTGAACTTAATTTGCCGTAACAGAGGAACGTCCATGACCGAAGATATCCCCCTTGAAATCACTTCGAGCGACATGGCCAATCTGCCCATATTCATCGCCGTCCTTATCGTGGCCATCGTCGTGGTGCGCGTATATTTTTCAATCAAACACAATGAAAAGCCGCCCATTGCCCGCGTCTTTTGGTGCGCGACGCTCCTCATCCCGCTCGGCATGGTAGCTGCATGGATTACGAATCAATTGCTCGTAAATGAGGACAATTCCCTATGGGTCCTTTCTTATTCGGCGCTCGGTGCTACCGCCGTCATACTTCTTGTCGAGCCCTTGGTTTCGGGACTTATCGACCAAACCGATCTTGCGACGGGAACGGTTGCCTGTATTTGCCATGACATCCTTGTCATCGCCGCTGTTTCAGCGCTCTCGTTCGTTTCACTCGAAATTGCCTGTAACGAAACGTTCTATCGCATTCCCGCCAACTCATTCGGGTTTTCCGTCGGGCTGCTCGCGACGGTTCTGCTCTCCCTTTATTTGCTGGGACAGCGTCATGGAGGCGTCATGGCCCTCGTGCCCGTCGCCTGTTGCATCCTTGGCATTGCCGAGCACTTCGTCATAACGTTTAAAGGCGAGGCCATCCTGCCAAGCGATATCTTGGCCCTTGGCACCGCAATGGAAGTGAGCGAGGGATACGAGTTTACCTTTACCGCCGGAATCGTAACCTCTCTAGCCCTGCTGGAGATTTCCCTAGGGCTTCTTTCGCTTATCCGACCGAGAAAGCTCCGTACGCCCACCCATGTCTTCCCCGCAATCGCCGCTAACCTCTGCGCTTTTCTGCTAGTGACCGTTGTGGGGCTCTCGGGCTTTTCCAGCATCGACTTGGAGCAGGCGCTGAATTTTGGATTTGACCGTTGGCAGCCCATCACCACGTATGCGTCTCAGGGTTTTATCACTTCGTTCACCGAAATGGTCAACGAGTTGCCCATTGAGAAGCCCGAAGACTATACGCCCGATGAGGCGCAGAGCATCGAGCAGGAGCTCGCCGCCACCTACGACAGCACGTATGGCTCGAGCGAGCAGCGCGCGGCGGCCGTTGCCCAGTTCAATGAAATCAAGCCGACGATTGTTGCCGTCATGAATGAGAGTTTTAGCGACCTTTCGTGCTTTGAGCAGCTCCAGGCGGCCGGGTACACCGGCCCCGCATTCTACAACTCGCTTCCCGACACACTTGTTCGCGGCACCATGCTCGCTTCGGTCGCCGGTGGCGGAACGGCGAACTCCGAATTCGAATTTTTGACCGGAGCGACAACGGCCTTTGTCGGATTAGGCAAAATCCCCTATCAGCTATATCAGATGAATGGCGTCAACAGCCTGGCAAAGGACCTTAAGGAGCTTGGGTATACCGCTACCGCTATGCACCCGCAAAACCCCGTCAACTACCATCGAGATAAAATCTATCAGCAGCTGGGCTTTGGAGACTTTCTTTCAATCGGCGATTTCGAAGGTGCGCCCTGTTACCATGCCGGCGTATGCGACTACGCCACCTACGACAAGATACTCGACCTGCTTAGAACCGACGAAGCCCCGCAGTTCATCTTTGACGTCACGATGCAAAATCACGGCGGCTACGACTATGGCACCGTTCCCGCCGAGGAGCTGACAAACTATTGGGTCGAGGGAGCCAGCGAGGGTACCAATAGCGCGCTCAACACCTATCTTACCTGCATCAACGCATCCGACCGGGACCTCGAGTACTTTATCAACGAGCTCCGCAATATCGGCAGACCGGTTGTCCTTGTCTTTTTTGGCGACCATCAGCCGAGCGCCGCAACGACTCTCAACGACGAGCTGTACCCTCAGGAAGATACGGCAAGCCACGCTTTCCGTATCTATCAGTCGACATATTTTGTCTGGGCTAACTATGAAATCGCCGGCAATACCGAGCTCAACGTCTACGACACCGTCGGGGCAAACGAGGTTGCAGCCATTACCCTTAATAAGATCGGCGCCCCGCTCACCGACTATCAAAAGGCTCTGCTTGCAACAAGGTCAGATGTGCCCACCATCAATGTCGCCGGCTACCTTGGTGCCGACGGGCTGCGCTACGACTTGGAATCTGAAGACAGCCCATACGCCTCGACGATCGACAAGCTGCAGCGCATGCAATACCTCGAGTTCGCCAGCAAAGTTCAGTAAGCCCGCCCATTCGCTTGGACCCATCGTATTGCAAGCACGCTCGGCCCAAATGCATCGTAAATGACTCCCGCTCGCAAACGAGGGTACAATGACGCTCGTGTCACATCACGGGGCCCCGGCCCCAACATATACAAAGGAGTCATACATGGGTTGCGAGCACGCACAGGCCGCCGGCGGACAAACGTCGCCGTCGCAATTTGAGGAGAATACGCTGTCCGAGGTCAAACGCGTCATCGCCGTGCTTTCCGGCAAGGGCGGTGTCGGCAAGTCGTTTGTCACCGGTGCCATCGCCACCGAGCTTGCCCGTCACGGCCACAAGGTCGGCGTCCTCGATGCCGACATCACCGGTCCCTCTATCCCCAAGATGTTCGGTATGAGCGGACGCCACGTCCATGCCCTTGGCAACCTCATGCTGCCTGAAATCTCCGAGCACGGCGTCAAGGTCATGAGCTCCAACCTTCTGCTCCAAAACGAGACCGACCCCGTCCTTTGGCGCGGTCCGGTCATCGCAGGCGCCATCAGGCAGTTCTGGAGCGAGACCTCGTGGGGCCCCATCGACTACCTGCTGGTCGACATGCCTCCGGGAACAGGCGACGTCGCGCTCACCGTCTTCCAGTCACTGCCCGTCGACGGCATCGTCATCGTCACGAGCCCGCAGGATCTGGTCTCGATGATCGTCGCCAA
>DBGBLM010000131.1:0-4269 GCA_048448865.1 Collinsella sp. | reverse complement strand
AGATTGCCGACCGCGCCGAGCTGGAACAGGTCATTCGCGATTCGTATGCCAGCGGCTACACCGACGATCTGATCTTGCAGGATCGCGTGCCCGGCAACGACGAGTACATGCGCGTGCTCACCAGCTATTCCGACCGCAACGGTAAGGTCCGCATGATGTGCCTGGGCCATGTGCTGCTCGAGGAGCATCAGCCCCACGGTGTCGGCAACCATGCCTGTATCATTACCGAGCCTAACGACGAACTCATGGGCGGCGTGCGCAAGCTGCTCGAGGACCTTCACTTTGTGGGCTATTCCAACTTTGACGTCAAGTACGACGAGCGCGACGGCTCGTTTAAGTTCTTCGATTTCAACACGCGCCAGGGTCGCAGCAACTACTACGTTACCAACAGCGGCTTTAACGTTGCCAAGTATGTGGTGGACGAGTATGTGTTCAACCGCCCGTTTGAGCCGGAGTTTGTGACGGCGCAGGACGAGGCCCTGTGGATGGTCGTCCCCATGGGCGTCGTCGACAAGTACGTCAAGGATCCCGAGCTGCGCGCTAAGGTGCATCGCCTGGACAAGGAAGGTAAGGGCGCCGACCCTTCGTTTATGAAGGGCGACTTTGTCTTTAACCGCTGGCTGCGCATGTGGCACACCAAGCTGCGCCACTTTAAGCTGTTCAAGACGTATTACAAGTAGATGAGTGCGGCGCCCGTCCGGTTTGCATCGGGCGGGCGCGGGTATGATACGCGCAATTGCGCAAGCGTCACCAAGGAGGCGGCGATGGAAAAGCTGGGAGTTATCGGCGGCATGGGCGCCGAGGCCACGTCGTATTACTACGACCAGGTGGTGCGTCATACGGCTGCTGCCTGCGATCAGGAACATATCGACATGGTGGTGCTCTCCAAGTCGACCATGCCCGACCGCACGCTGGCCATTAAGACCGGCGAGCATGCCAAGCTGCTGGCGACCATGAAAGAGTGTGCCCAGGCACTCGAGTCGCTGGGCTGTGCGCACATTGCCATTCCCTGCAACACGTCGCACTACTTCTACGACCAGATCCAGTCGTTTACCACAGTGCCGATTATCCACATGCCGCGTGAGTCGGTGCGCTATGCTCTGGCCGGTGCGGTGATGGGGGAGTGCGAGTTCGATCCCAACCTGAGTATGCCGGCCGAGCCGGTGCACAAGATTGGCATCATGGGCACCGACGGAACCGTGGGCGCGGGCGTCTACGGCCGCGAATGTAAGGCTGCGGGTGTTGAGGTTGTCTATCCCAGCGAGAAACGTCAGAACGATGTGATGTCGCTTATCTACGATGATGTGAAGGCCGGACGCGAGCCCGATATGGATAAGTTCGACCGCGTGATGTGGGAGTTCGCCCGTAGCGGCTGCGACCGCGTCATTCTGGCCTGCACCGAGCTATCGGTGCTGCAGAAGTACCGAGAGATGCCCGAGATCACCCTCGACGCCATGGACGTCCTGGTGCGTGAATCCATCATCCGCAGCGGCGCCCCCTACCGCCTCTAGCTTCCGACCTGTCAAAAAGGGACAGGTTAATTTTGGTAGGTTTTATCTGGTGAAACAGTAAAGGCCTCGGCTCGTTTGGTGCGAGCCGAGGCCTTTTGCGTTGGGCGGTTGCTGTCAGTGGTGAACTAGAACAGGAAGCCGATGGCGATGAGGGCGATGCTGACGATGAGCACGGCGATGTCTAGGCCCTTGATGGGGTAGCGCTTGTACGAGCTGGCGCGCGTACGCAGATAGAAGCCGCGCTGTTCTGCCGCCAAGGCTGTGGCATCGGTCTTGCCCACGCTCGAGATGAGCAGCGGCACGCACAGTGGCAGCATGAGCTTAAGCTTCTTGATGGGGTTCTTGGTGTCGTACTCGACGCCGCGTGCGGTCTGCGCCTCCATGATGGCGTTCATCTCCTGACCAAACACCGGCACAAAGCGCAGCGCCGTGGTAAAGGTGAAGGCATAGCGATACGGCACGTGCAGCACCTCGACGCAGGCGTTGGCAAGGTCGTTGAGCTTGGTCACCATGAGCATGAGGATGAGTGGCAACGCCACGCCCAGCAGGCGCAGGCAGGCCTTCGATCCTGTGATGAGGCCCGTGTCGGTGATAAAGCCCCACACCACGTTGCCATCGCGCATAAAGGCCAACTGGAGCACCAGCATGATAAGCGCGAGCGGAATCAGCAACTTGAGCAGCGAGAGCAGACGGTCGACGACGCCGGCATAGGCACCCAGTGCAAGGGTGAGTGCCAAAAAGCCCAGCAGCGCCACGTAGGTGTCGGACAAGAAGATGCCGACGATGATGGCGGCGGCGAGGCCCAGTTTGACGACGGGGTTCAGGCGATGCAGTAGCGTATCGCCCGGCATGTAGTCGATGACGTTAACCACGGTGGACCATCTCCTTGGTAATTCGAACGACATCGGTGACCTCGCTCACCTGCGCAAAAGCGGGCGAGACGGAAGATGCCAGACGGCGCGAGAGTTCAATAACCTGGGGAGGCTCCACGTAGGCACGCCGCATGAGATCGATGTTCGAGAATAGCTCGTGCGTGCGGCCGCGGTCGAGGATGCGGCCGTCGGCCATTACCACGATGCGCTCGGCAAAGTCGGAGACAACTTCCATGTCGTGGCAGACCATGATAACGGCGCAGCCGCGCTCGGCCATGGTGCGCACGATTTCCATGACGGTCATGCACTCGCGGTAGTCAAGGCCGCTCGTGGGCTCGTCGAGCACGACGATCTTGGGCTCAACCACTACGACGGAGGCAAGCGCCACCATTTGTCGCTGGCCGCGCGAAAGCGAGAAGGGCGCCTCGTCGGCCGGCAAGCCAAAGCGATCGATGACCAGCTGGGCGCGACGCAGGGCCTCGGCGCGGTCCATGCCGCCCAGTTCCAAGCCAAAGGCGACCTCGTCGAGCACGGTGTCCTTGCAGATCTGACGGTCGGGGTTTTGGAAGAGGGTCGCGACCTCGCGGGCAATGCGGCTCGTGGGAACGGCTGCGGTATCCAGTCCCGTGACGCGCACGCTGCCCGAGGCGGGCTTGAGCAGGCCCGTGAGCAGCTTGGTGAGCGTGGTCTTGCCGGCACCGTTTTGGCCGACGATACCCACGAGCTCGCCAGGATAGAGCGTCAGGCTAAGGTCGTGTACGGCGGCGCCGTCATTGGGATAGGCAAACTCAACATGGTCGAAGGTGAGTACGGGTTCGGCGTCCTTGGCATGAGGGCGCAACGACGGTGCATGCGGGGAACCGGCGGGCGCCTGGGCTTCGATAGCCGCGTGTGCGGGGTCGACGATGCCCGAAATCATGCGCTCGGCCTCATCGACATCCAAGCAGGGGGTACCGCTTACCAGGCCATCGGCCTCGAGGCTATTGAAGATACGCGTGACGCGAGGGCAGTCGACGCCGATGGCACGGAGCTCGTCGGTATGCGCGAAGACCTCGTGTGGCTCACCCTGTAGCGCAATTTCGCCATGGTTGAGCACGAGCACGCGGCTGCAGTACTCCGAGAGCAGAGCGACCTTTTGCTCAACGACGACGATGGTGATTCCAAGTACGCGGTTTGCCTCACGCAGCGTCTCGAAGACCAATGTGGAGCTGGCTGGGTCGAGTGCCGCGGTGGGCTCGTCGAGAACCAAGACGCGCGGACGCATGGCGAGGATGGCGGCGATGGCTACCTTTTGCTTCTGTCCGCCCGAGAGGGTTGCGATCTCGCGGTCGCGCAGGTCGCTGATGCCGACGGTCTCGAGCGTTTCGCTCACGCGCTGCTCGATCAGGTCGTGGGGAACGCCAAAGTTCTCGAGGCCAAAGAGCATCTCGTCCTCGACGACCGAGGCGACCATCTGCGTGTCGATATCCTGCAGCACGCTGCCGACGATCTGTGACACGTCGGTGAGCGAGACCTCGCAGGTGTCATGGCCGTCAACCATGACGGATCCAAAGAACGCGCCGGTGTAGTGGTGGGGCACGGCACCCGACAGGCAGGCGGCAAGCGTGGACTTGCCGGCGCCTGAGGTCCCGATGATTCCGATGAAATCTCCCTTGTTCACGCTGAGCGAGATGCGGCTGAGCGCCTGCTCGGTCTGCGTGCCATAGGAGAACGAGACATCGTCGACGTTGATGATCGTTTCCATGGATACCTTTCATAGTCATTGGGGACGTTCTTACATGACTAGTCGTTTAAGGACGTCCCCAAAAGCTCGTTGTCTGGGACAGTCTTTGCTGGTGAAGCACGGAGACGGCTTTACGAGGTGCCCCAGGTTGGCGCGAAAGAGG
>DBGBLM010000130.1:0-2681 GCA_048448865.1 Collinsella sp. | reverse complement strand
CCTGGCGCTTGATATACACCCAGGTTCCATCGGACTCAACGAGCTTGCGGCAGGTCTTTTTATCGATTCCAGTTGCCTTGACCAGCGCCGACACCGTCTTGTCAACATCCTCGACAAGCTGCGGGTTCACGGCGATGTTGCGACATTCGACCGACGACGCCAGCACGTTACCATTGCGGTCGTAGACGGTGCCACGTTTGGCATAGAGGGTCTGCGCAAGCAGGCGGCGCGCATCGGCACGCTCGCGCAGTTTATCGGCTTCGACAATTTGATAGTCGGCAAGGCGAAAGACGCCCAAGCCCAAGCCAAGCCCGATGAAGCCCATGACGGCTTTGCGGCGAGGCAGAGGCGCGCCTGTGAGCCATTCGGTCGACGAACTCTTGCGCGACCTGGTGTTATGCACTTGAGGGCCGCCCGAGCCGCGAAGTCGCGACGCCGGGTCGTTGCCACGGGACTGCCCGGCGTTGTAAGATTGCCGACCCGTTCCTTGATAACCAGAACGTCCCCGCGACGAGGGACGTCCAGAACCGCGGCCCCCATCGGAACCGCGGCGATAGTCATTTGTCATACTCAGCTACCGTCTTGCTACTGAGCGGTCGCGGTCGCGTTGGCGCCCGCGGCTGCATCCTGCGAAAAGTCAAGTGTAACGCTCTCGCTGGGCTCCACCATGCCATAAGCGCCCGCAAGGTCGCGAATGCGCGTGTCGGCGCCATAGACCGAATGCATGACCTCCAGGTCGGAGCTCTCATCGGTCGCTTTTTCGAGCGTGTTGGTAAGCTCGGCGTTGCTGTTGAGCACCTGGGCCGTAACGCCGGCGAGCGCCACGCGGGCGACGCCGATCGTCATGAAGATAGCCGCAATGATGCAAAACGTTTTAAGAACGCTCATGAAAACCGGGCTTACCGCCTGGTTTGCCTGACGGCCCGCGCCCGTGTAGACATCAAAGCGCGGCGTGCGCTGCTCACGGGGAGCAACGGGGGCCTGCGGCGTCTCACGATAGGCGGGCATGGCGTTCATATCATAGGCGAGTGCTGCGCTTGAAGTGTTGTAGCCCATGATATGCCGCCTCCCATCCCGAGTACGTTGGTAGTGTGTTTAAGCTTCGTTTATGGTGCGAGCGGGAGGTCCAATATCGCGCGGTCGCGCCTACAGACGCTGCGCCACGCGGATTTTGGCTGATCTCGCCCGAGGGTTGCGCTCAACCTCATCAGGCTGGGCAACCAAGGGTTTGCGGGTGATGACCTTGAGTATCGGCACGTTGCCGCACACGCACACCGGAATCTCCGGCGGACACGTGCACCCCTGGCTCATCTCCTTAAAGTGGTTCTTTACGATACGGTCCTCGAGCGAGTGATACGAGATGACGCAGATACGTCCGCCCGGGTTGAGCCACCTGGTGGCGGCATCAAGCCCTCGTTCGAGCACATCGAGCTCGTGATTGACCTCGATGCGAATGGCCTGGAAACTTTTCTTGGCCGGGTGTCCGCCATGCCGACGAGCGGCAGCCGGGATACCCGCCTTGATGATCTCGACAAATTGGCCGGTGGTTTCGATCGGTTCTTGCTCGCGGCGGCGCACGATCTCGCGCGCGATCTGCGAGGCGAACTTCTCTTCGCCGTAGACGCGTAGAATCCGGGCGAGGTCGTGTTCGTTATAGGTGTTGATGACCTCAGCTGCGTTTAAGGTGTTATTACCCGGATCCATCCGCATGTCCAATGGGGCGTCCTCGTTATACGAAAAGCCCCTGCCAGGGATATCGAGTTGCGGCGACGAAACGCCCAAATCGAACAGGAAGCCATCGACCCCGGGCACCTCGGCCGAGCAAAGTAGCTCGTCCAAGTCGCCGAAGTTGCCCTTCAGCAGCTGGTGCGGAACGCCGGGAACCTCGCGGTCCAGACGGGCGCCAGCGGCCTCGAGGGCCATGTCGTCCTGATCGACGCCGAGCAAAAGGCCCGTCTCCCCCACCTGTGCGGCCATCTTTACCGAATGGCCGGCACCGCCAAGGGTGCAATCGCAGGCAACGGAGCCGCTCTTTAGCCGCAGCGACTCAAGCACTTCGCCGAGCATGACAGGTTCATGCCGATATTCTTGTGTCAAGATCCCACGCTCCATCCGTTACCCGTGCCTTGCCCTTACGAGAAGAAGAGGTCCAGCAGGGCCTCATCGTCATCGTCCTCATCGGCCGCGGCGCGATCCCAAACCTCAAGGTGGTCGTAGTTGCCCACAACCGTGACCTCGCGGTCGAGGTTCGCCTGCTTGCGGAGAGACTCGGAAAGACCGATACGACCGGCACTGTCCACATCCATCGACGTGGTGCGCTTGTTGATCGCCCTCATGAGCTTCTGGTCATTAATGTCACGCGGGTTAAAACCCTCGTGGCCCTCACGACCCGCGAAGAGTCCTTCGACCCACTTATCGAAGGCCTCGGCAGAGAACACGTACAGAGCATCGACATCCAGGGCTTTGAACACGCGAACGTGCTCTCCAAGCTCCTCGCGAAGGGGTGCAGGCAGGGACAGACGACCTTTTGCATCGAGATTGCGCTCGTATGCACCAGTCATTCCCATGTGCGCCCTCCCCTCGGTTACTCAGATGGCACGTACGCGGGGAACCACCCCGCTTGTCGACGTCATTAATAATATGGGGAACCGCCCCATTTTTCAACACCTTTCCCCCCCCCA
>DBGBLM010000129.1:0-4287 GCA_048448865.1 Collinsella sp. | reverse complement strand
ATTGCATCTCTAAACTTTTGATTCAGAATTGCATACCTAAATCGGTTTTATGTATATAAATGATGTTTGTTTACGTTTCCGCCTGCATTCAATGATATTCAGCTATCCATCATTCTTATTCACACTTACGTACCAGTTGAGTGAGGATATAGACCGCTTGCAGACGAGCAGGGCGTCAGTCCTATGACTTGTCAGCGTAAGAAGTAGGTAAAGATACCGTTCGCACAATACGTCCGTGCCACAAGTCGACTAAATTGAGACAATAGTGAATAGGGTTAGGCTACCGTCCCCTGCGGGGACTGAACGGACAGATGCATATGCCGAGCAAAATCGAAAAAAAGCAAGCCGCCGCAAAGCTGCGCAAACCGCCTCGCGACTTCTCGTACACGCAGAACCGAGAGCTCAGCTGGCTACGCTTTGACAACCGTGTGCTTGACGAAGCCTTCGATGAGACCGTTCCGCTGTTCGAGCGTCTAAAGTTCGTGTCGATTTTCGAGTCTAACCTCGACGAGTTTCTCATGGTGCGCGAGGGCGGCCTGTCCGATCTGGCAGAGCTCAAAAAGCAACCTGTCGACAACAAGAGCAATATGACCGCCTCCGAACAGGTCGATGCTGTCATGGCCGAAATGCCCGGGCTCCTTACCCGTTGGGAGTCCATCTTTAAGAGCATCGAGGGCAAGCTCGACACCTTGGGCGTTCACCGCGCCCGCATCGATTCGCTTACGCCCGAGGAGCGCACCTTTGTAACCCGCTACTTCCAGGCCTACGTGTCGCCGGTCATCTCGCCGCTGGTCATCGATCCTCGCCACCCCTTCCCCAACCTACGCAATGGCGCGCTCTATCTGGCCTGTGGTCTGGACGGCGCCACCGACGAGGAGAGCCTGCTGGGCCTTATCGAGATTCCCGCCTCGATGAACCGCGTGGTCGAGATCCCCTCGCCCACCGGCACCTACTCCTACATCTTGCTCGAGGACGTCATCCTCGCCTGCCTGGACAGCTGCTTTGGCTCCTATAAGCCGCTGGATCGTGCGCTGATCCGCGTCACCCGCAACGCCGACATCGATCCGGACGGCGAGGGCGTCGAAGAGGAAGAGGACTACCGCCAGCACATGAAGCGCATCCTCAAGAAGCGCCTGCGTCTGCAGCCGGTAGTGCTCGCGGTCTCGGGATCGCTCGAGAAGGCGACGCTCAAGACTATCCGCAAGGCGCTCGAGCTTTCGCGTCGCTCGGTCTTTACCTGCGATATCCCGCTCAACCTGGGCTACGTCTTTGGCATTGAGGGCAAGATTCCCGAGCACCTGCGCAACGAGCTGCTCTTTACGCCGTTTAAGCCGCAGCCCAATCCCACCATCGACATGACCCGCTCCATCCGCGAGCAGGTGCTGCAGCACGACAAGCTGCTCTTCTACCCTTACGAGGCCATGAACCCGTTCTTGGACCTGGTGCACGAAGCAGCCTACGACCCCGAGTGCATCTCGTTGCGCATCACGCTCTACCGCGTGGCCAAGCAGAGCCGCCTATGCGAGTCGCTGATCGATGCTGCCGAGAACGGCAAAGAGGTCACGGTGCTCATGGAGCTCCGCGCACGCTTTGACGAGCAGAACAACATCGAGTGGGCCGAGCGCCTGGAAGAGGCCGGCTGCACCGTCATCTATGGTTCCGAGGGCTTTAAATGCCACTCAAAGATCTGCCAGCTCACCTATCGCGAGGGCATGGCGCTAACGCGCCTCACACTTTTGGGCACCGGCAACTTTAACGAGAAGACGGCCAAACTCTACAGCGACTTTATGCTCATGACAGCCCATCCCGGCATCGGCGAGGACGCCAACCTGTTCTTCCGCAACCTGTCGCTGGGCAACCTGCGCGGCGACTACCGCTTCCTGGGTGTGGCGCCCGTCGGACTGAAACCGCTCATCATGCGCGGGCTTGACCGCGAGATCCAGCGCGCCCTTGCCGGCGAGCCCGCCCGCGTGTTCTTTAAGCTCAACTCGCTGACCGACCGCGAGGTTATCGACAAGATCGCCGAGGCATCGTGTGCCGGCGTGCGCGTAGACATGATCATCCGAGGCATCTCGTGCCTCAAGCCCGGTGTTCCGGGCAAGACCGAGAACGTGCATGTCCGCTCCATCGTCGGACGCTTTTTGGAGCACGCGCGCGTCTATGCTTTCGGCGTGGACTCGGACATGATTTACCTGAGCTCGGCAGACATGATGACGCGCAACACCGAGCACCGCGTGGAGATTGCCTTCCCCGTGCTCGACCCCACCTGCCGCGCCCTGGTGCACGAGTACATGGGCATGCAGCTGCGCGACAACGTGAAGGCCCGCAGCCTCACGAGCGACGGCACCTGGGTCCCCGTGGAGCGTGCAGAGGGTGAGAAACCCTTCAACTCACAGGAAGCCCTGCTGGAGCGCGCCTATCGCAACGCCGAGGCCGCGCCCGAGCCCGTCATTGAGGCGGAACCTGCCTCCGAGGCCGAGCCGCAGCCAGTAGCACCCAAGGTCCAAGAGGTCCAGGCGACCGTCATTGAGCCCGAGCCTGCACCTGCACCTCAGCCCGATCCGCAGGTCACCAAGCCCGCACCCGAGACGAGCGCCCGTCGCGATAAGCCCGCTGGCAAGACCAAGGCCATCGAGCGCCATCGCCCCGGCCGCGTGCGCATGGGCCTGGGTCTGATCGGCCTGGGTCTTAAGACGCTCATTACCGGCAAGACGAAATAGTCGTTTGTAGAAGCAGTTTGTAGAAGCGCCCCGCATTTGAGGAAAGCCTCGGATGCGGGGCGCTTTTCCCTGCTACCATGGTGCGAACAACAACGCGAATGACAGGCAGGAATATGAAGCTCACTATAGAATCGATGACCTACGGCGCCGACGGGCTGGCGCACGCCGACAACGGCAAGGCCGTCTTTGTGCAGGGTGCCGTGGCAGGCGACACCGTCGAGGCCGAGGTCGTACAGGACGGCAAGTCATTCATGCGCGCCCGCACCACCGAGATTCTGGAGCCAAGCCCCAATCGCATTCAGCCTCCCTGCCCCTTCGTGGGCATCTGCGGCGGCTGCTCGTGGGGCAATCTCTCACGCACGGCACAGCTCGCCGCCAAGGAGCAAAACCTGCGCTCCACGCTCGAGCGCATCGGCAAGTTCGCTCCTGAGCTGGCAGATGAGTTGGTACAGCCCATCTGCCACACCAAGGACGGCTGGGGCTACCGCAATAAAATCGAGCTCGAACCGACCGTCGTCAACGGTCGCGTGCGCCTTGGCATGCACGGTGTCGACCCCAGCAAAATCGTGACCGTCGATATGTGTCCGCTGTTCGATAAGCGCTTCCCGAAGGCACTCAAATCGGTCGTCGGCGCACTCAACTATCTAAGCGGCAGCCATGACTTGGGGCTCGAACGCGTGGGCATTCGCGCATCGCGCCGCACCAAGGCACTCGAGGTCGCACTCTGGACGCCCACAGGCTCTTTTCCGCGCTCGCAGGTCTCCCGCGTGCTGGCGGACGCCGCTCATCCTACGAGCATCGTACGCGTGATGAGCAAGGGCGAAAAGAAGGCCCGCCGTGTCTCCAAGGTCGAAATGCTCGCCGGAGAGGGCTCATGGACCGAGAATATCGCCGAGGATCAGATGCGCTTGTCTGCCCCGTCTTTTTTCCAGGTCAACACCAAGGGTGCCGAGATTTTGATCGATCTTGTCATGGAAGCGCTCGACCCGCAGGAAGACGAGCTTGCCGTGGACCTGTACTGCGGTGCCGGCACCTTTACCCTACCGCTCGCCCGCCGCTGCGACTTTGTCGCTGCCGTCGAGGCCTACGGCCCCGCCGTGCGCGATCTACGCCGTAACCTGGAAATCAACAAGCTTGATAACGTCGACGTCATTGGCGGAGACGCGGTGCGCGAGTTCCCCGACCAGGATGCCGACGTCTTGGTGGTCGACCCGCCGCGCGCAGGCCTCGCCCCCGAGGCGATCGGCCTTATCGCCAGCACGAGTGCCCGCGATGTCGCCTACGTGAGCTGCGACCCGGCCACCCTGGCGCGCGATCTCAAACGCTTTGTCGAAGAAGGCACCTTCTCCCCCGTAAAGATCACGCCAGTCGACCTGTTCCCACAAACCTTCCACTGCGAGACCGTCGTCCACCTTAGGCGCAACTAGCCGCTTAATCATTGCTCAGAAAATCATTGGGAAATCGAGCGTGGCAAGCGGAGGTCTTCGGGGTATAAGACGGCTAATTGTATGCCGCCTATGAAAGGAACCCTCATGCCCAGCGTTGCCGTTCTCGCCGCCGATGGCTT
>DBGBLM010000128.1:0-7487 GCA_048448865.1 Collinsella sp. | reverse complement strand
CTTATCGCATGGATGCTTCCGCTCGCATCCTTAATTTGCCCATTCGTTGCGCAACCTTTTGGGTTCGCTGATACACTCAAATATGGATTTGAATGAATGCGCCGCTTCTGAGCGGCGTGTTTTTGTTGGAGGAGAACGCATGCGGCCCGGTGGCACTCAGACAAAGCGCGGCGCCGCGGTGCGCATGCGACGCCGACTGGGCTTGGCGCCGCGGGCGTACGCACTGCTATCGTGCTCGCTGGTGCTGGTCATAGCTGGCGTTTCTGCCTATGGCATGACCGTGCCGTCCATGATGCAGGCGCATGCCGCACGCGAACCGCGCGTGGGGCATGAGGTCAAAAGTGATCTGGGTACCACGACTGGATATGCTTGGGCAAGTGTGGTCGCGCATATTGTGTTTGGCACCGACGATGCGGACGGCGCCGAGGCCCCGGACAACGAAGTCACGCTTGCCAATGGCAAAACCATCGTGCTCACCAACACCAAGATCATCGATCGGTTGTCCAACAATAGCGTGGCGGCAACGGTGAATAAGGTCGAGCAGCAGAAGGAGCAGGACGCCCAACAGTCCGGAAAGCCCGGTAGCTCGGATACTTCTGGCTCCGGCTCGGATTCATCGAGTTCGGGCGGCGGCTCTGGGTCGGGTTCCTCTACCGGAGGGTCTGGAAACGGCGGCTCGACGGGCGGCAACACTGACAACGATGCAAACTCCGGTGGCCTTTCCGCTGCTGAAGAAGAGAGCATTCACAGTTGGCTTGTGACCAAGTACAACATGCTCGACGGCTATGTTTTCCGTGCCAATGACGTGGTCTCGACCTATAACTCTACGGGAGATCCCAGACCGTGCGACAGCCTGGTCGGGGAGATGTTTGTCATTCGAGCCGAGTTCGGTCGTCAGACATTCTCGCCCCGGTCAAAGTGGTATCAGCAGTATGCCAATCTGTGGGGCTGTTACACCAACCTATGTCAATGGGTCGGCCATTACGGCGATGATGACGTCGCGCTCGGTAACTTCAACAATAACGTGGCGGCGCTTGCCCTATGATGACCGATCTTGCATCCACCACACCACAATCGCTCGGTCGCGATCCCATGGTCGGTCTGCGCCTGGCGCGTGTCGACGGGTTTGAGCCGGCCATTGCGCTCGGCCAGGACGAACTGCCTGCCTATCTGCGTCGTTTTACGATGCTGTTTGCCGACGATGCCACCATGCGCCGTGGCGGTATCGGCCGCGTGACGCGTGCCGTCAACGCCCAAGGCGAGGCCGTGGCACTCAAACAGCTCATCTTGCCGACGCGCGATGAGTTTGACGACGATGCCGCTCACGAGGCGCTGGTCGCCAAGTTCAAGGCGGCGTTTCGCGAGGAATACGAATGCCATCGCGCCCTTTCGGGCCTTAAGGGCTTTCCCCGCCTCTATGGCTGGGGCGAGGTCGACGGTGTGCCTGCAATTGTCATGGAATGGGTCGAGGGCGAGACGCTTGCCCGCTTGCGTTCGCGACTTGCCGTGGACGATGCCGGACGCCTGTCGCCGCTTGTGGCGGCGCGTCTGGGTCGCGACCTGTTCGATCTGCTCTGCCGTATGAGCCTGGTGGGCGAGGGCTTTGTCCATCGCGATATCTCGCCCGCTAATATTATGGTGCGTACGGCGCGTCTACCGCTTGACCGGCAGCTTGCCGAGGGCACCTTTGACCTGTGCCTGATCGACTTTGGCTCGTCGCTGGCGCTTGAGCCTGCGTCGGCCGTGGCCGGTACCGGCGGCAAGGCGTCGTTTACGGAGCGTTATGCCACGCTGCGTCGCGCGACGGTTGCCTATGCCCCGCCCGAGATGCTCACCGACGATATTCCCGACCTGCGCGCTTTGCGTATGTCACCGGCGATTGACGTCTATGCCGCGGCAAGTACGGTTTACGAGCTCATTGCCGGCGTCGCGCCATACGAAGCCGCGCCGAGCACTTCGGGCACCTCGGGTTCGCGCAAAAAGACGCGCGACATCGCGAGCCCCTACCGTCTCAAGATGGACACACGGCCCGACTATCCCATTGGTGCCCATGCGCCCGGTTGTGATTTGACTCAGCTGCTCCGTCGTGAGCCCGATGTGGCGCTCGCCGCGGCCGAGCAGGCCCAGCAGCTAGGGCTTGAGCCGGATTCCGAAGAGCTACGCGATGCGCTGGCGTTTGTCGATGCCCAGCTGTTCGACGTGGTGATGGCCTGTCTGTCCAGCCATCAAAAAGATCGTCCCGAGCCGGCGGCGGTCGAGGCGGCGCTCTCGGCGTTTTGTGACCACTATGCGCAAAATGTCGGTCGTTCGCTCCGCGGCGAGCCGCTCACGCCGTGCCCCATGGATGCGTCTGGCCGCGCGGTTCGTCGCGCGGCGATGATCGGTGCGGCGGTCGTCTGTGGCGTGGTTTGGGCTGTGGTCGTGGTTTCGGCCGCGCTGCTGGCGTCGGGCGCTCGCGTGACGGCGACTTTGGGATCGCTCGTGTGGTCTGGGTCGCTACCGGGTATTATTGCCGCACTGGCGTTGGCGCTGCCAGGCATAGCCGGCGTTGCCGCGGGGGCACTTGCGCGCGATCGGCGCTCGGGCTTCCTGCAGGGTGTGCTTGCGCTTTCTGCCTGCGAGGTTCCGGTGCTGGTTGTGGCTGCATGTAGCGTATTTTCCCAACGCGCCGTGATGGGCGGCCTTGTTGCCGCTCTGGTTGCAACCTATAC
Source organism: Collinsella sp. (assembly GCA_048448865.1). Lineage (GTDB taxonomy): Bacteria > Actinomycetota > Coriobacteriia > Coriobacteriales > Coriobacteriaceae > Collinsella. The sequence goes on along the minus strand of DBGBLM010000128.1, from coordinate 4,776 downwards.
GCTTACGTGGTTTTTGCTTGCGATGGGCTTTGCCTTTGAACTTCCCGTTTCGGCACCGCGACGCACAAAAGCCCAGATGGCGACTCCGCTTGCCGGTGGAGCCGCAGCTGCCCGTACTTTTGGCGGACCTGTCGAAGTATCGTCCGATTCTATTTCTACGACCAAGGAGGCTTAGGTCATGGCATCTCAAGTTGAGCTCACTCCATGCGGGGCCATGTTTGACATCTTTAAGCGCGCGGCGCATCTGAGCCATATCGAGCTGTGCGGCTTAGTGCTTTCGTCCCGTCCGCTCGCCGACGGCCGCAGCCCGCAGAGCCGAGCCGCCGATCGCTCTTGGGTTTCCCGCTTCATCGTTCGCGCGCCGGTCGGCACGCTTCAGCAGCGCTACTTTGCCGAATACGGTACCTCGGCTGCGCGTATTATGTCACAACTGGCTCTGCGCCAGCGCAATCCCATGGACTCCACGGCTGTGATCAATATGGTGTGCGGTCCTGCAGGTGAACCGATGGTACGCGCGCTCGAAGAGTGCCACCAGGACACGAATCTCTATCGCAACGCGCTCGATCGCCTGTCCCAGGCGGCAGAACTCATGCCTGCCGAGCGCGCCGAGGCCGTGCTGGTGCTGTTTGTCGCCGTCGGTTGTTCGGCGGATGTGCGGACCTCGGTGAACTATGCCATCGACTACGCGCACGCGACCTGTGGCGGAGGCACCTCCACGCCGCGTTCGCTTGGCATGTCGATGACCGCAGGCGAGCGCGAACCCGCCCCGGCGCACCCCTTGGGCTTGCTGCGCGTGCAAAACAGTTTTGTCGTGAGCGCCCCGCGCTGGATTCAGCCGAGTGAGCAGGGTGTTGAGATTGGCGCGCTGGCCACTGGTGAGGGCGATATTACCGACGTCGGCGACGATGTCTCGGCCCGCCATGCCCATATCTGGTGCGATGCTCAAAATATCTGGCATGTCGAGGACTTGTCGTCCACCAACGGAACCGTGGTGGTAAACGGGGCCACGCGCGTCTGCATTCAGGTCGAGCCCGGCCGTTCCACCCAACTCAATCCCGGCGACGAGCTCAAGCTCGGCGAATCCACTACCTACGCCATTCTCTTCGGTGCCCTCTAGCCAGTCCTGCCAAATGGTCCCTCCGTCCCCAAGGGATCATTTTGCTCCCGGCAGTCACCCGAGGTAAACCTTTACCGCCCGCCTATATTTGCCGAAATTACACTTGACGGCGGGGTACAATAAGCCCGCATGCGGATTTCCGTTGCGGGCGCTTCCCATCGCCGGGGCGTGCCCGGGAGCATCCGGCATGCGGCCTTTGCGGCGCTCGGTCATGTGCAAGACGGGCGGTCGGGTCTGTGGGGCGCATCAGCTGGCCCTCGCCTCGGCATGTCTTCTCTCCACGCCACGTACCTGCTGCTGAGCCTGCCTGCCAGATGATTGGAAGCAACAGCGTAAATCCCATCACGCCAACATCCCGGCGATCGCCGGGGCCTGTATACCTATATGAGAGGAGAGGGGTATATGGCGCGTAAGTTTAAGTCTATGGACGGCAACGAGGCGGCCGCATATGTTTCGTATGCGTACACCGAGGTAGCGGGAATCTATCCCATTACGCCGTCCAGCCCGATGGCCGACCATGTCGACCAGTGGGCGGCCCAGGGTCGCAAGAATATCTTCGGCACCCCGGTCAAGGTCGTCGAGATGGAGTCCGAGGCAGGTGCAGCCGGTACCGTTCACGGTTCGCTGGGCGCCGGTGCTCTGACCACCACCTACACGGCTTCTCAGGGTCTGCTCCTGATGATCCCGAACATGTACAAGATCGCGGGCGAGCAGCTCCCGGGCGTCTTCCACGTCTCCGCGCGTTGCGTCGCTTCCCACGCCCTGAACATTTTTGGCGATCACTCCGACGTCATGGCCTGTCGTCAGACCGGCTTCGCCATGCTCGCCGAGGGCAACGTCCAGGAGGTCATGGACCTCTCGCCGGTGGCTCACCTTGCCGCCATCGAGGGTAAGACCCCGTTCCTTAACTTCTTCGACGGCTTCCGCACCAGCCACGAGATCCAGAAGGTCGCCATGTGGGACTACAAGGATCTGGCCGAGATGTGCGACATGGACGCCGTCCAGGCTTTCCGCGATCACGCGCTCAACCCTGAGCACCCGCACACCCGCGGCAGCCACGAGAACGGCGACATCTTCTTCCAGAACCGCGAGGCCTGCAACAAGGTCTACGACGAGCTTCCCGCCGTCGTCGAGGGCTACATGAAGAAGATCAACGAGAAGCTCGGCACCGATTACGGCCTGTTCAACTACTACGGCGCCCCCGATGCCGATCGCGTCGTCGTGTGCATGGGCTCCTTCTGCGACGTGCTCGAGGAAGTCATCGACTACCTCAACGCTCACGGCGAGAAGGTCGGCCTGGTCAAGGTTCGCCTGTTCCGTCCGTTCTCCATCAAGCACTTTGTCGACGTTCTCCCCGAGACCGTCCAGAAGATCGCCGTCATGGACCGTACCAAGGAGCCGGGTTCCATCGGCGAGCCGCTCTACCAGGACGTCGTCTCCGCTCTCTACGAGGCCGGCAAGACGGGCATCAAGGTCGTCGGCGGCCGTTATGGCCTGGGCAGCAAGGACACGCCTCCCGCGTCCGCGTTCGCTGTCTTCGAGGAGCTCAAGAAGGACGAGCCCAAGCGCGAGTTCACCATTGGCATTGTCGATGACGTGACCAACCTGAGCCTGCCCGAGGCCGAGGATGCGCCCAACACCGCAGCTCCCGGCACCATCGAGTGCAAGTTCTGGGGTCTGGGTGGCGACGGTACCGTCGGCGCCAACAAGAACTCGATCAAGATCATCGGCGACCACACCGACAAGTACGTCCAGGCCTACTTCCAGTACGACTCCAAGAAGACCGGCGGCGTCACCGTCTCGCACCTGCGCTTTGGCGATTCCCCGATCCGCTCGCCGTACTACGTGACCAAGGCCGACTTTGTCGCTTGCCACAACCCCAGCTACATCGTTAAGGGCTTCAAGATGGTCCGCGACGTCAAGCCGGGCGGCACCTTCCTGGTCAACTGCCAGTGGAGCGACGAGGAGTTCGCCGAGCACATGCCCGCCGTGGCCAAGCGCTACATCGCCAACAACAACGTCAACGTCTACCTGATCGACGCTATCGACCTGGCCGCTAAGGTCGGCATGGGCAAGCGCACCAACACGGTGCTCCAGTCCGCCTTCTTCGCGCTGGCCAAGGTCCTGCCCGCCGAGGACGCCCTGCAGTACATGAAGGACGCGGCTACCAAGTCCTACATGAAGAAGGGCCAGGCCATCGTCGACGCCAATCACAAGGCCATCGATGCTGGCGCTACCGCCTTCCGTAAGTTCGAGGTTCCGGCCGACTGGGCTACTGCCGAGGATGCCGCTCCCGTCGAGCTCTCCGAGGAGACCAAGTCCGCTATCGCCCAGCAGGTCAAGAACCTGCTCGAACCCATCGATCGCATGGACGGCGACAGCCTGCCTGTTTCCGCCTTCGTCGATTGCGCTGACGGCCAGTTTGAGCTGGGCGCCTCCGCATACGAGAAGCGCGGCGTCGCCGTGGTCGTTCCCCACTGGGACGAGACCAAGTGCATCCAGTGCAACCAGTGCGCCTATGTGTGCCCGCATGCCACCATCCGTCCGTTCGCGATGACCGAGGACGAGGCTGCCGCCGCGCCCGAGGCTACCCGCACGCTCGACGCCATGGGCCCCAAGGCCAAGGGCATGAAGTTCACCATGGCTGTGTCCCCGCTCGACTGCATGGGCTGCACCAACTGCGTCAAGGTCTGCCCCAAGGGCGCCCTCGAGATGGTTCCCACCGAGCAGGAGATGGACCAGCAGCCCGTTTGGGACTACATGGTCGAGAACGTCTCCGAGAAGAAGGAGCTCATCGCGGCCAACGTCAAGGGCAGCCAGTTTAAGCAGCCCTACCTGGAGTTCACTGGCTCCTGCGCCGGCTGCGCCGAGACCGCCTATGCACGTCTGGTGACCCAGGTTGCCGGCGACCGCATGTTCATCTCCAACGCCACCGGCTGCTCCTCCATTTGGGGCAACCCCGCTGCCACCGCTCCTTACTGCAAGGACAAGGACGGTCACGGCCCGGCGTGGAACAACTCCCTGTTCGAGGACAATGCCGAGCACGGTCTGGGCATGGCCGTCGGTTATGAGGCCGTCCAGAAGAAGCTGATCGCCGCTACCCAGGACATCATCGCTGCCGATGGTCCGTCCGATGAGCTCAAGGCTGCCGGCCAGGCTTGGATCGACTCCGTCAACGACGCCGAGGCCTCCAAGACCGCTGCTGCTGCCTACGTTGCCGAGCTCGAGAAGTGCGGCTGCGACGCTTCCAAGGCGATCCTCGCCGACAAGGCTTACCTCACCAAGAAGTCCTTCTGGATCTTCGGCGGCGACGGCTGGGCCTATGACATCGGCTTCGGTGGCCTGGACCACGTCCTGGCTTCCGGCCACAACGTCAACGTCTTCGTCTTCGACACCGAGGTCTACTCCAACACCGGCGGTCAGGCCTCTAAGGCCTCGAACCTGGGCCAGGTCGCTCAGTTCGCCGCTGCCGGTAAGGTGACCAAGAAGAAGCCCCTGGCCGAGATCGCCATGAGCTACGGCTACGTCTACGTGGCGCAGGTCGCCATGGGCGCCAACCCGGCTCAGACCCTCAAGGCCATTCACGAGGCCGAGGCCTACGACGGCCCGTCCCTCATCATCGGCTACAGCCCCTGCGAGATGCACTCCATCAAGAAGGG
>DBGBLM010000127.1:0-4218 GCA_048448865.1 Collinsella sp. | reverse complement strand
CCGCCGCGGAGCTCGTCGAGCACGCTATCCGCCGCGAAGAAGGCCGCATGGCATCCAACGGCGCGCTGGTGATCGAGACGGGGGAGCGCACCGGCCGTTCCCCCAATGACCGCTTTATCGTTGACACCCCCGATGTTCACGACAAGATTGCCTGGGGCGCGGTCAACCGCCCGCTGTCCGTCGAGAGCTATGAGGCCATCAAGGCCGGCATCGTCGACTATCTCAACGAGCGCGACGTGTTCGTCACCCGCGGCATGGCAGGTGCCGACCGCAACCACACGCGTCGACTGCTCGTTGCCTGCGAGCGTGCCAGCCAGGCACTTTTTATTAAGCAGATGCTCGCCCGCCCGCTCGCTCGCGAAATCGCGCGCACCGGCGAGCCCGACTTCTGCGTGCTCGCAGCGCCCGGTTACCAGTGCGACCCCGCCATCAAGGGCCTCAACTCCAGCGCCGCGGTGGTCATCAACTTCCAGGAACGCGTGATTCTGGTCGCCGGCACCGGCTACTCCGGCGAGATTAAAAAGTCGATCTTTAGCGTCATGAACTATCTGCTGCCCGTCGAGGACGACGTGCTGCCCATGCACTGCTCGGCCAGCATGGATCCCGTCACGCACGAGACCGCCGTGTTCTTTGGCCTGTCCGGCACCGGCAAGACCACGCTTTCGGCCAATCCCACGCGCCTGCTGATCGGCGACGACGAGCACGGTTGGTCCGACATGGGTATCTTCAACATCGAGGGTGGCTGCTACGCAAAATGCGAGGGCCTGGACGCCTTCCACGAGCCCGAGATCTTCAACGCCGTCCGTTTTGGCGCCATTTGCGAAAACGTGGTGCTCGACGAGAACCGCAAGCCCAACTACGACGACATCTCGATCACGCACAACACGCGCGTGGCCTATCCCGTGGAGCACATTCCTAACGCGTGGACTAAGGGCATGGGCACCACTCCGAGTGTCGTGCTGTTCCTGACTTGCGACGCTTTTGGCGTGCTGCCGCCCATCTCACGCCTGACGGCCGATGCCGCCATGTACCACTTTGTGACGGGCTTTACGGCTAAGATTCCCGGCACCGAGGTCGGCGTCACCGAGCCCACGCCCACGTTCTCCTCGCTGTTTGGCGAGCCGTTTATGCCGCTCGACCCCATGGTCTATGCCAAGATGCTCGGCGAGCGTATCGCCGACGGTCGTACGCGCGTGTACCTGGTCAACACCGGCTGGATTGGCGGCGGTTATGGTGTGGGCCATCGCATCGAGCTTGCCTACACGCGCGCCCTGGTCGCGCGCGCCCTCGACGGTACCATCGAGGACAGCGAGTTCTTGCACGACGACATCTTTAACGTCGACATTCCCACGACGTGCCACGGCGTGCCCGATGGCATCCTGGTGCCGCGCCAATACTGGCAGAGCACCGCGCGCTATGACGAGGCCGCGCACAACCTGGCGGTGATGTTCGAGGAGAACTTCGAGAAGAAGTACTCGCACCTGCCCGAGTCCGTCAAAGCCGCCGGCCCGCACGCCCAAGTACACGCCGACGCTCGTCATCGCGGCCGCGGGCTGCTGGGACTTCGCCACTAGCTTCGCCGTGAGTCCATATCCACCACAAAGGGGACAGGCGCCTTTATGGTGGTTTTGCTCGCGTGGATGACTCGGGTTACAATACGCTTGACATATCGTCCCCTTCTCCGGATGGGGACAGCGTAAGCGCTCTTGTGGCGGCACCGTAGGACTTTGAAGGTGGCCGCTGTGAGGGCGCTTTTTGTTTAGGCGCCCTCGCTCGGGCGTACGCTATGAAGGGAGAGCATATGAAGAGTTTCGTTGCCGAGGATTCGTTTTGGGAGCTGTTTCCGCAGGCGGCGGTCGGCGTCGTAGTCGTAAAGGGCATGAAGCCCGCGGCCCAGATTCCCCAGGAGGACGTGGATGCGATCGCCACGTTGCTCAATCGCGCCAATATCGATGCGGAGCGTCACCTGACAAGCGATACCATCAGCGAGAACGCGCCGGTTAAGGCATGGCGCGAGGCGTATCGCCTGTTCAAGACCAAGAAGGGCGCGCGTTGCTCAGTTGAGAACCTGCTCAAGCGCGTGCTCAAAGGCAAGCCGGTGGGCCACATCACACCGGCGGTGGATATCTACAACACGATTTCGTTGACTTATGCGCTGCCCGTTGGCGGCGAGGACCTGCATGCGATTGAGGGAGATCTTCGCTTGAAGGTGACCGATGGTGGCGATGCGTTCTTGCCGCTTGGCGAGGAGGCGGACGATCCGACGCTGCCCGGCGAGCTCGCCTACATCGACGATGCGGGCGCTGTGTGCCGCTGCTGGAACTGGCGCGACGGCGTTCGCACGGCGCTGTCCGATAATTCGGCCGATGCGTTCCTGGCGATTGAGTGCGTGGAGTCCGAGCGGATGGGGGATTGCCAGGCTGCGATCGATCGCTTAGCCGAGCTGCTTGAGCGCTATCTGGGAGCGACGGTTGTCATTAAGACGCTTGTGACCCGCGACAATCCTTGCGTGGAGCTGTAGCGGCGTCTAGAACCTATTGATGCCCCAAACCACCACAAAGGTGCCTGTCCCCTTTGTGGTGGTTTTTATGTTGATGGGTTAACAAATGGGGTATTTGGGTACGGGTGTCGCCTTATGCGACTAAGATGTTTACCCGTAAGCATTATGCAAGCGAAAGGCGGTCGTCTCCCATGCAGCAGAACGACGAGACACGTTTCGAGGACTTTGTCGGACTGATCAGCGGGCTCTACAAGGAGATTCAGCGCATTAAGACATCCGAGGGCGCAAGGCTGGGCCTCAAGGGCTCCGACGTTATGTGCCTTTACTATCTTGAGCGCAGCAAGGACGGCCTGACTGGCGCTGACCTGGCTCGCATGGCAGGCGTGACCCGCGCCGCCGTCTCGCGTACGCTCGCGCATCTGGAGGAGGGCGGCTACGTCGAGGTCGACGATTCGGGCGATGCCGCCGTTAAGTATCGTGCTCCGGTGCGCCTGACCGCTCTGGGCGGCGAGAGCATGAGCGAAGCGGACCGCATCATTCGCGAGGTGCTCGATACCACCGGTAAGGCTATGGGTGTGGAGCAGCGCGAGCAGATGTATGCGTCGCTGCGCACGATTCTCAACACCCTGCGCGAGCTGTAGGGCCGCCAAGGCTTTTGCTTCCAATTAACAACTGCATAGTCCTGTTTGAGCGCGTATACCGTGCCGGGGCCTTGCTGTCAAAATTCCCTGCGCGGGACCTGCGCAAGAAAGGATTCGCTATGTCCGTCCGCATTATTACCGATTCCGCAAGCGATATGTCGCCGGCCGAGCACCCAGCACTGGCCGTTTTGCCGCTGTCCGTCACCTTTGGCACCGATGTGTACATGGATGGCATCGACATCGATCACCAGCGCTTTTACGAGATGCTCGTGGAGCGCGATGAGCTGCCCAAGACCGGCCAGGTCAACCCGTACGCGTTTTCGCAGGCGATTGCCAAGGTTCGTGAAGCCGGCGATGAGGCTGTGATTATTACCGTGGGCGCTAAGCTTTCGGGCACCAATCAGAGTGCCCGTACCGCACTTGCCGAGGCGCCAGGCGGCGACGTGTACGTGGTGGATAGCAATAACGTCACCCTGGGTGAGCGCGTCCTGGTCGAGTATGCGCTGCGCTTGGTGGACGAGGGCCGTAGTGCAGCTCAGATCGCGGCGGCCGTCGAGGCCGTGCGCGACCGTGTGGTGGTTATCGGCCTGCTCGAGACGCTGGAGTACCTGGTGCGCGGCGGTCGTCTGTCTGCTGCGGCCGGCGCCGTGGGCACGCTGCTCAACGTAAAGCCCGTGGTGGCTGTCGAGGACGGTCTGATCGTGCAGCTGGGTAAGGCGCGCGGTTCCAAGAACGGCCGAAATCTGCTGAACCAAAAGGTCGAAAAAGCGGGCGGCATCGACTTTTCCATGCCGCTGGCGCTCGGCTATACGGGCCTTTCGGATGCGGTGCTCAAGAAGTATATCGAGGACAGCGCGGCACTGTGGGCTGGTCATACCGAGGGCGAACTGCCCGTTCACACCATTGGCGCCACCATCGGCACCCACGTAGGCCCTGGCGCCGTAGCCGTAGCCTTCTTCCAGCCCGCCAACTAGCCGACCTGCCATAAACCACCACAAAGGTGCCTGTCCCCTTTGCGGTGGTTTATGCTTTTCAGGGTGGAAGGGAGCGAGCAATGGCGTCTGAGGGCTTTTTTGA
>DBGBLM010000126.1:0-2821 GCA_048448865.1 Collinsella sp. | reverse complement strand
GACGAACAGTGGGCAAAGATCGCGCTGGTCAAGCGCATTGCCGAGCGCGTTTGGAAGTAACGCTACCGCTTGCAGGTGACGGCGCGCGCGAGACATGACGTATCACGTACAATGGTCCGGATCGCATCGATCGGGCAGGTTATCCGATATGCCTGATCGCCCTTCCATCATGAAAGGACTTCCATGTCCCAATCCTCGACGCCCGCCGTATCTAAACTCGAGGAGACTGTCGAATAGTAGTTGTGTTCAGCTAAATCAAAAAATGGCGTCCATGCGCATGTACGCGTGGACGCCATTTTTAATGCGTCAGTATCCAGTGGATGCCGCGCGCCATGCGCAGGTCAGTTTGGGCAAAATGATTGCCGGGGTTGAGCTCCAGCGTTGTTGGGATGTCGCGCTCGATAAACAGCTCTTCCATCGCGCGCGTATCGTCGAGTACGTGCCGCATCATGCGGTTGGGCGTCTTGGTTTCCTTTTTACCGAGCGACAGATAGGCGGCGTCGGGCGTAGCCGTCATCGTGCGCTCGCGCGCGTAGTCGATAAAGCCGGGGAACCACAGCGACCCCGATGCACTCGCTGCGCGCTCAAAGACATCTGTTTGCCAAAGTGCCCACAGTGCAAAAAGACCCGCCAACGAGTAGCCGGCAACGCCGCGCCAGGCAGGCGGTTGCGGGAGCGATGATTCGGCCTGGGGGATTATCTGCTTCAACAACTCGTCAAGAAAACCAGCAGCCTGTCCGCCAAAGGGCTCGCTATCGCGTACGGTACCATCGCATGCCCAGGGGCTCAGCTCGCGATTCCAATCGAGCCCTCCAATGGCGACAAGGGTGAACGGCGGGCAGTCGAGCTCTCGGCAGCGCTCGTAGACTTCACTACCGTCGCCCATAACCACGGGGAGATAGATGACGGGCGCGCCTTCCGCACGCTCTGAATAAACGGTTATCTGCTTATGATGCGCTTCCAAGGCAGGCTTCTCTCGGTGTTGTGATATTGACAGCCTCAATTGTCGCACGCTGGCACGGGGGCAGACGCTAAAAGAAAGGCGCGGAGCCGCTCGATGCGATTCCGCGCCTTGTTGTTTTGCTTTAGCAGACTATGCCGTTACGCCACGAAGAAGTAGACGAGGAAGGCGAGGGCTGCGATCCACATGAGCGGCTTGATCTTGGAGGCCTCGCCCTTAAAGAGTGCGACGATCACGTAGGTGATAAAGCCCAGGCCAATGCCGGCAGAGATGGAGTAGGTGAAGGGCACGCCGGCGACAATCATGAACGCCGGGAAACCCTGCGACACGTCGGACCAGTCGATCTCGGAGGCCTCGCTCATCATGAGGTAGCCGACGTAGACCAGAGCACCACAGGTGGCGGCGCTGGAAACGATGGTGACGATGGGGGAGAAGAACGCGGCGAGAATGAACAGCACGCCGGTGGTGACGGAGGTGAGGCCCGTGCGGCCACCGTCGGCAGCGCCAGAGGTGGACTCGACGAAGGTGGTGATGGAGGAGACGCCCATGAAACCGCCCACAGCGGCGGCGGCGGAGTCGACGATCAGGATCTCCTTGATATTCTCGACGTTGCCGTCGTCGGTGAGGAACTTGCCCTGCTTGGCCACGGCCATCGCGGTGCCCATGGTGTCGAAGAAGTCACTCATGAGCAGCGAGAACGAGATGACGAGGAGCGCGGGGTCGGTAAGGACCTTGACGATGGCGGGCACGCCGCCGGCGTCGGCGATGGGGCCACCGATGCTCGAGAAGTCGAGCGGGGCGATGATACCGGTCGGAGCATGGGTCACACCTAGGGGGATACCGGCGATGACGGCGACGACGATGCCGATGAGCAGCGAGCCGGGGACGTTGCGGCAGGCGAGGGCGACTGTCACCAGGATGGAGATGATGCCGACGATGAAGGTGGGGGAGGTGATGTCGCCCAGACCGACGAGTGTACCGGCGCCAGCGGTGATAATGCCGGCATCGCACAGGCCAATCATGGCGATGAACAGGCCCAGACCCACCGAGATAGCGTGACGCAGGACAACCGGGATGGCGTCCATGATGGCCTCGCGCAGGCCACAAAGCACGAGCAGCAAGATGACGATACCCTCGAGGAAGATGACGCTCATGGCCACGTGCCAGTCACCGCCGCAGACGGTGGTGGTGATTCCAGCGATCATCGCGTTGACGCCTAAGCCCGACGCGCAGGCGAGCGGGCGGTTGGCGAAGATGCCCATGCAGATGGTCATGATGCCGGCGCCCAGGCAGGTGGCGCAGGCGAGCGCTCCCGCATCGATGCCAGCGCCCGAGAGCACCGCGGGGTTGACGGCGATGATGTAGGCCATCGCCAGGAATGTTGTCAGTCCAGCGCGGAGTTCGGTCCCGATTGTGGACTTGCGCTCACTGACGTGAAAAAGTTCGTCCATGCATACCCTTTCCTTGTTCGGCCCCGAGTTTAGGCCGATTGATACGAACTCACCTACTATATCGCCTTTGTGAAGTTGGTGTTCCTCACATGTTGATGTTCGGCGGTTTGTAACGGACGGGCGGTATCTTTCGCATGAAATTGTGTAGGTACCGTATACTTAAGCGGTTACAACGACCCCTATGGAGGAACGTATGATTAAAGAGCTCTGCCGCGACGAGGCTATCCTGTCTCAGCGTTGCGAGGTTGCGACTGTCGAGGACGAGTCGGTCGCTCAGGATCTGATTGATACCATCAAGTCGCTCGATGATGCCGGCTGCTTGGCCGCCAACCAGATTGGCGTTACCAAGAAGGTTTGCGTCTACCTGGACGATGCCGGCGAGCCCCACGTACTCTACAACCCCCGTCTG
>DBGBLM010000125.1:0-13218 GCA_048448865.1 Collinsella sp. | reverse complement strand
GTGTCTTTATGGCCGACCCCGAGACCTGTGCTCGCATCGATGCTGCCAACCAGACGCCGTCCAAGCAGGTTGACGGCCACGCGCCGCTCGTTGCCGGTAAGGACCTCAACGCCTATGCCGCAGCGGGCATTATCGCCGACCACGAGTCGACGATTCCCGAGGAGGCACTCGACAAGCTGTCTCGTGGCATGTACGTGATGCTCCGCGAGGGTACGTGCAGCCATGACTTGGCCAACCTGTCGCCGATGCTGTTGGAGAATCCTGCCCGCGCCCGCCGCTGCTGCTTTGCGACCGACGACCGCGCTCCCTCCGATGCGCTTTCGACCGGCATGATCGACAATGCCTGCCGCGTGGCGATTGAGGCCGGTATCGACCCCGTGGTCGCTATCTCCATGGCGTCCCTCTCCACGGCCGAGGCGTTTGGCCTGGATCACGGCTGCCGCGACCCGCACGAGCTGCGCGGTGCGATTGCCCCGGGCAAGCGTGCCGACCTGCTGGTACTCAATGACCTGACGTTTGCCACGGCTCCGCATCGCGTATATGCCGCCGGTGCTCTGGTGGCGCAGGACGGCACCTTTGTGGGCGAGATTGCACCCGAGATGGTCGAGGTTGCGGCCCTTGCCGATGAGCTGCGCGCTTCCGTTAAACTGCCGAAGCTATCGCTCGACGTGTTCGACTATGCCTTTAAGCCGGGCGAGGCCGTGATCGACGTGGTGCCGGGTAAGGCCATCACGGGTATGGCTCGCCCCGAGAGTGCCGAGGGCCTGCGCCGCATTATGCTGATCGAGCGCCACGGCCGTGGCGTGTCGCTGCAGGCCGAGGGCGCCGATGGCGACGGCCCCGCTGGCCTGGGCCTGGTCGGCAAGCATATCGGTCGCGGCTGGGTGCGCGGCTTTACCATTACCGGTGGTGCCATTGCCTCCACGATCGGCCACGACTCGCACAACGTGTGCGTGGTGGGCGACAATGCCGCCGATATGATGGCTGCCGTTGAGGCCGTGGGCCAGGGTGGTCACGTGCTGGTGCGCAACGGCGAGGTCGTGGCGCGCATTCCGCTGGCGCTCGGTGGCCTGATGAGCGAAGGCACGGCCGAGGACGTTGCCGCGCAGCACGACGACTTTATGGTCAAGGCGCGCGCCATGGGTATTGAGCCGCCGCTCGACCCCATCATGGGCATCATCTTCCTGCCCCTGCCGGTCATCCCGACGCTCCGCATCCGCCCCGAGGGCATGTTTGACGTTACAACCTTCACCTACGCCGACTAGTCATCGGGGACGTTCTTAAACGACTAGTTGTAACGTTTATGACTGCGGGGTCTTATTTGAGCTCCCTTTGGGTACGTTGGAATCGGATACACGCTCGATTCCAACAAGTCCGAAGGGAGCTTTTCTATGTTTAAACTGATTGCATCCGATATGGACGGCACACTGCTTGACGAAAACGGCCAGGTGCCTCCCGAGACCTACGAACTGATTCTGGCGCTACACGAGCATGGCGTGCATTTCGCTGCATCGTCAGGTCGTCGCTACGATCGCCTGTGCGAGTTCTTTGCGCCCGTTCGCGACAAGATGGACTTTGTCGCCGCTAACGGCGCCCAGGTCTACGCCGACGGTAAGATGGTAGACCGTGAGGTGTATTCCCACCTGGCGATTCGAAGGCTCGCCCAAGCCGTCAGGACGTTTCCCAATCTGCATCTTGCGCTCTTTGACCGAACCAAGTCCTTCCTGCTCGATGACGAGTGCAAGTTCGTGCGTGAGGTCGATAAGGACCTTCCCAATGCCGAGCGCATTTGGGAGCTGCCCGATCCCAGCGTAAATATCATCAAGGCGAGTATCTTTTGCGATGACTGTGCCGTTATGGACAGTGCCTACGTACTGCAGCGCGAGCTTGGCCAGCTCTTTACCTTTGCGCCTTCTGGAAACGCATGGATCGATGCCATGCAGCCCGGTGTGTCGAAAGCCTCGGGAATCGAGCAGCTCATGGAGCACTATGGCGTCGAACGCGACGAGGTCATGGCGTTTGGCGACTCGATGAACGACTACGAGATCATTCGCTTTGTCGGCACGGGCTGCGCGATGGAAAACGCGCGTCCCGCGCTCAAGGCGGTGGCCGATCGCGTGGTGGGTTGTAATCGCGACCACGCCGTCCAGCAGGAGCTCCGTCGCGTGCTGGAGAGTCTCGCTTAATCCGGCAGATGGGGACGTTCCTTTTCTGCCGGCAGTGGGGGGACAGTCCTTGCAGCTTTTTTGCGAAGACTGTCCCCAACGACTAGTCGTTTAAGAACGTCCCCAATGACTACCCAACGACTAAGCGAGGGCGGCCATGATGGTGCGGGCGACGCCGTCGTGGTCGTTGTCGTATTCGGTGATGGCGTCGGCGGCCTCGCGGTCCTCGAGCTCGCCGTTGATCATGGCCATGCCGTGGCCCGCTGCCTGCAGCATGGGGATGTCGTTGATGTTGTCGCCGAACGCCCAGGCGTCGGCGAGACGCTCGCCCAGATGCTCGCACAGCCACGTGAGTGCCGTTCCCTTGGTGGCTCCCTCGCCCATGACCTCGATATTCATGGCGTATGAACGCGTGACCTCAATGCCTCCGAGCGTGTCGAGTTCCGCCGTGATGGCGTCGCGATCGGCCGGGTCGTGCCAGTACATGGCGATGCGTTCGAGTGTCTCGACCTCGTCGATTTTGCTGTCGATATCCATGTCGATCGGTGTTCGTGTGCGCTTGAGCGAAGCCGCGATGTGGGGGTCGCCGCCGCAGAATTCGTCCAGGCGCGTGTAGAGCGAGCGGGGGAGGAAGCACTGCCCATCCGCGAAGATATCGAAGGTCACGTCGTGACCGGCGGCAATGCTATGGACGCGGTGAGCGATGGCGCGGTCGAGCGGTCGGCTCAAAATGCGCGTAGCACGTGAGGTATCGGTGGGCGTACCGTCGTCGAGCTGCCAGACGCTGGCGCCGTTGGCGCAGACCGCGTAGTGCACGGCGGGATGGGCGAGAATGGGCTCAAAGATGCCCGACAGCGGACGCCCCGTGCAGGGAACAAACTCGATGCCACGACGTGCGAGCTCGTCGAGCGTTGCCCAAGTGGCGTCGCTCATCTGCTTATCGGTCGTCAGCAGCGTTCCGTCCATATCGGAAAACACAATCATTTGATGTAGCCCTTTCTACTGGCATAAAAAGCGTGGCCGAGGGCGGTGATGCCCTGGCCACGCTCGGGTTCTATAACGGTCCGCGTCCTAGCGATCGGCGAGCGGCTTATACTCCAGCGGCTCGATAACCGGGCGATACGCGGGACGGATGATGCGGTGCGCGCAGAAGAGCTCTTCCATGCGGTGCGCCGACCAGCCGGCCATGCGGGCGACGGCGAACAGCGGCGTAAAGAGCGTCTCGGGCACGCCGAGCATCTTGTAGATAAAGCCCGTGTACAGGTCGATGTTGGCGCAGATGGGCTTGGTCATGCCGTGATCGCGCATCACCTGCGGGGCCAGACGCTCGATACGCTCGATGAGCGCGAACTCCTCGCCCAAGTCCTTCTTGGCGGCAAGCGTGCGCGCGTAACGGCGGCACACCTCGGCGCGCGGGTCGCTCAGCGTGTAGACGGCGTGGCCCATACCGTAGATGAGACCCGTGCCGTCGAAGGCCTGCTTGTCGAGAATCTTGCCCAGGTAGGCTGCGACCTCGTCCTCGTCCTCCCAATTGGAGACGTGCGCACGGATGTCCTCGTGCATGGACACGACCTTGGCGTTGGCGCCGCCGTGGCGCGGGCCCTTGAGCGAGCCGATAGCCGCGGCGTAGGCGGAATACGGGTCGGTGGCCGAGGAGGACAGCACGCGGCAGGCAAACGTGGAGTTGTTGCCGCCGCCGTGCTCGGCATGCAGCATGAGCATCACGTCGAGCAGCATGGCTTCGTCGCGGGTGAATGCCATGCCGCCGCGCAACACCTGCAGGATAGTCTCGGCGGTGGAGAGACCGGGTGTGGGGTGCGGTACATGAACCTCGGAGCCGCGGCGCTTGGCGACCGAGGCCATATGCGCGAAGGCGGCGATGCGGGGGAGACGGGCGAGCATGGAGATGGCGACGTCGATTTCGTGCTCGGGCGTGATCACGTCTGGTTCGGCATCGAAGGCGTAGAGCAGCAGCACGGCGCGCTGGAGCACGTTCATGATGCTCGACGGCACCGTGGTCATAGGGAACTCTTTGACGTACTCGTCGCTCAGATGTCTAAAGGCGCCCAGGCGCTCGCAGAAGCCGTCGAGCTCTTCCTTGTTGGGCAGCGAACCCGTGATAAGCAGATAGGCGACTTCCTCGTAGCCGTAGCGATTCTCGGCCTGGGCATTGTTGACCAGATCCTCGATGCTGTAGCCGCGAAGCGTGAGCTTGCCCTGATCGGGCACGACCTTTCCGTCGACCTTGTTGTAGCCGTGCACATCCGAGATGCGAGTGAGGCCCGCGACCACGCCCGAGCCGTCGGCATTGCGCAGGCCGCGCTTGACATTGTGCTCGACAAACAAGCCCTCGTCATAAGGGTCGGTCGGCAGGCCGTGGTAGAGGCTTTCGCTCTCGGGCGAAATCTGGCGGCTTGCTTCGTAATCCAGAACCAGGCGGCTCAAGTGGTCATCGAAGCGGTAATAGATTTTCTTGGCGTCGTAGGCCATGCGCGCTCCTCTCCGGGCCGCATCGGGGTGACTTGCATGGGCATGCGCGCGTCAGGCTATCCCCAGCGGCTTGCTCGCTACAGGCGGTACATAAAGTTGAAGACGTCCTCGCGCTGGATGGACACGTTGACGCCCGAAAGCTCGCCGGCCTCGGCCAGCGCCTTCTGCAGCTCGGCGAAGTCGAGCTTGGACTCGGCGGTATCGGCCAGCATGGTCATGGTGAAGATGTCCTCGATAATGGACTGCGTGATGTCGCGGATGTCGACGTTGGCCTCGCCTAGGACACGGGTGACGCCGGCGACGATGCCGGGGCGGTTCTTGCCAAGGACGGTGATGACGATACGGGAGGACGAGATCTCGGCCATGGGAAACCCTTTCGCGTGGTTGCGGTGCGCGCGGGGCGCTCCGCTACGGTACAGTGTTCATCATTGTACCTGTCTGGCGCCAAAAGGGGTGTGCTTACTGCGGCGTTACACGTCTGCAACATGGGAGAAGGGGCAACAGGGTGCGTGTCCGCTGCGGTTGGTCGCGCCGCGTTGCACAAAGACCGTGAACCTTTTGTGGGACGCGCGGCGCCGTGGTACCATAGCCGAGTTTGTTGTCTTGGTCGGAAACCAAGACGCCTTATGCGCTGATCGGTAACCAGCGCCTGACCAATAAGGAGTCCTACCATGAAGCAGGGTATCCATCCCCAGTATGTCGAGTGCACGGTGACGTGCTCCTGCGGCAACACCTTCAAGACGCACGCTACCGTGTCCGAGATGAAGGTCGAGCTTTGCAACGAGTGCCACCCGTTCTACACCGGCCAGCAGAAGTTCGTCGACACCGGTGGACGCGTCCAGCGCTTCGCCGACAAGTTCGGTGGCGCCGCTGCCGCCCAGCTCAAGAAGGCTGAGGAGGCCAAGGCTGCCAAGGCCGCCAAGGCTGCTGAGGCCGAGGCCGCTCGCAAGGCCGCCGCTGAGGCTAAGGCTGCCGAGAAGGCTAAGCGTGCCGCTAAGTTTGCCGAGGAGGCTGCCAAGCAGGCCGCCGAGGCTCCCGCAGAGGCTCCCGTCGAGGAGGCCGCTGCCGAGGCCGAGACCACCGAGGCTGCTGAGTAAATAGCTCGCCGCGGAATCACTCGCATTCATGGCATAAGGGCCGTGCATCCGTTTGGGTGCGCGGCCCTTTTCTTTTTCTTGGTGCAAACCAACCTGCCCCCATTGCACCAAATGGCAGAGAGGCAGCGTTTGCCCAGATAAAACCTGCCAAAATTAACCTGTCCCATTGTGGCAGGTTGGTCGTAGTTATTACGTGGCGGTCGAGGTCGACCGTATAGGCCGCGCCTTGTTTGGCTAAAGTACAATCATCTGTGTTTAACTCGCCCGCAGCTGCACGGCGTGGGCGATGGCCAAAAAGGAAAACCACATGGGATTCATGTCAAAGCTGCTGTCCTTTGGATCCGATAAGGACCTTAAGCGCTACTACAAGATCGTCGACCAGATCAACGGTCTTGAGCCCCAGTTTGAGAAGATGACCGAGGAGGAGCTCCGCGGCCAGACCGATAAGTTCCGCGAGCGTTACGCCAACGGCGAGTCGCTCGACGACATGCTCCCCGAGGCCTTTGCCACCGTGCGTGAGGCTTCCAAGCGCACCATGGGTATGCGCCACTTTGACGTGCAGCTCATTGGCGCCATGGCACTGCACGAGGGCCACATCGCCGAGATGAAGACCGGCGAAGGTAAGACCCTCGTCTCCACGTTGGCCGGCTATCTCAACGCTATTGCCGGCAAGGGCGTGCACGTCGTTACTGTCAATGATTACCTTGCCAAGCGTGACTCCGAGTGGATGGGCCGCATCTATAAGTACCTGGGCATGACCGTCGGTCTGCTCCAGAACAACATGCCGCTCGAGCTCAAGCGCCCGGCCTACCAGGCCGACGTCACCTACGGTACCAACTCCGAGTTCGGCTTTGATTACCTGCGCGACAACATGGTTACCCGTCCCGAGCAGCGCGTGCAGCGCGGCCACAACTACGCCATCGTCGACGAGGTTGACTCCATCCTGATCGATGAGGCCAGAACGCCGCTCATCATCTCGGGCGCTGGCACCAAGTCCGCCAGTACCTACAAGGACTTCGCGCGTGCCGTGCGTGGCCTTGAGCGCGGCGAGGACGTGTCGCACGACATGCTTACCGCCACCGAGGACGTTGAACCCACGGGCGACTACGTCATGGACGAGGCCAAGCACACCATTGCTGCCACCGAGCGCGGTCTTAAGAAGATCGAGCGCCGCCTGGGTATCGATGACATCTACGCCGACCTTTCGGGTCAGCTGGTCAACCACCTGCAACAGGCGCTGAAGGCCCAGTACATGTTCCACCGCGACAAGCAGTATGTGGTCACCAACGGCGAGGTCAAGATCGTCGACGAGTTCACAGGCCGCATTATGGAAGGCCGCCGCTATTCTGAGGGCCTGCACCAGGCCATCGAGGCCAAAGAGGGCGTGCTCGTACGCGAGGAGAACCAGACCCTGGCCACCATCACCCTGCAGAACTACTTCCGTCTGTATGACAAGCTCTCCGGCATGACCGGCACGGCACTTACCGAGGATGCCGAGTTCCGCGAGATCTACAAGCTGCCCGTCGAGGTTATCCCCTCCAACAAGCCCGTGCAGCGCGTGGACCACGAGGACCTGGTGTACCGCACCATTCAGGCCAAGTACAACGCCGTCGCCGACGATGTCGAGCGTCGCCACGCCAAGGGCCAGCCGGTCCTGGTGGGCACCGTCTCCATCGAGAGCTCCGAGAAGCTGTCCGCCGCCCTTACCAAGCGCGGCATCGCACACGAGGTCCTCAACGCCAAGCACCACGAGCGCGAGGCTCATATCGTTGCCCAGGCCGGACGCTACGGCGCCGTGACCATCGCTACTAACATGGCCGGTCGTGGTACCGACATCCTGCTGGGCGGCAACCCCGACGAGCTGGTGCGCGAGCGCTTGGAGTACGAGGGCCTGACCATGGAGGACGTGACGCCCGAGCAGCTCGAGCAGTTTAACGCCGAGGCCAAGGAGACCTGCAAGGCCGAGCGCGAGCGCGTGCTTGCCGCCGGCGGCCTGACCGTTATCGGAACCGAGCGCCACGAGTCCCGTCGTATCGACAACCAGCTGCGCGGCCGCTCCGGTCGTCAGGGCGATCCGGGCGAGACCCAGTTCTACCTGTCGCTCGAGGACGACCTCATGCGCCTGTTCGGCGGCGACAAGATGGACCGCGTCTCCAAGATGATGGTCACGGCCGACATGGGCGACGACATGCCCATCCAGCACAAGATCATCTCCAAGGCCGTCGAGAGCGCCCAGCACAAGGTCGAGAGCATCAACTTCTCCATGCGTAAGAGCGTCCTTGAGTACGACGACGTCATGAACAAGCAGCGCCAGGTCATCTACGCCGAGCGCAATAAGATTCTGGACGGCAAGGACCTGACCGACCACATCACCGAGGTCATGCACGACACCGTGTACCGCTGCGTGCAGGAGTTCTGCACCAAGGACAGTCACGATGGCGAGCGCGACCTGGAGGGCCTGCGCAAGTGGGTTGTGGAGCTCACCGGCCACATCGATACGCCGAAGTTCCCCGACGAGGATTATGAGGCCCTGGCTGCCGATGTCCTGGCTTACGTAGAGAAGTGCTACAACATGAAGGCCGAGCGCTTGGGCGAGGACCTGATGCGCGAGCTCAACACCCAGGTCATGCTGCGCGTCATCGATACCCGCTGGATGAACTACCTGCCGGAGATGGACTACCTCAAGTCCGGCATCGGCCTGCGCGGCTGTGGCCAGCGCGACCCGCTGGTTGAGTACAAGACCGAGGCCTACGGCGCGTTCCAGATACTCGTCGATACCATGTACGAGGATTATCTGCGTACGGTTCTGCGCATCGAGATCAAGGCTGCCCCGCGTGCCGTGGAGCACAAGGAGGAGCCCGCGCTCGAGGGTGCGCACTTCTCCGGTCCTGCCGAGGTCGATGGTGACAACGGCGGCTCGGTGCTGCGCAAGCAGGCGCAGGTGCAGGCCCGCACGGCTGTCCAGGGTGGTCCGGCTGCCGTCAACAACGGTGGCAAGGTGACCACCTATCGCAAGTCCGAGAGCGACGATCCGTACGTCAACGTGGGCCGCAACGACCCGTGCCCCTGCGGTAGCGGCAAGAAGTTTAAGTACTGCCACGGCAGGAATCGTTAATGGCTGAGGCTTTAGAGGTAACGCCCGCCGAGCTGGACGCGTTTGCGGACCGGCTCGGTGAGGTCGAGTCGTATCTCCACCTGGACGAGAAGCGTACCCGCGTGTTCGAGCTCGAGGCCAAAAGTGTTGCCCCTGGCTTTTGGGATGACGCCGACGCCGCCCGTGCCACCATGGAGGAGATCGCGCGCACCAAGGAAGATATCGCTGCCGTGGACACCGCGCGCGGCGAGCTTTCCGATGCCCGCGCCGCGCTGGAGCTTGCCGAGGAGATGGGGGATGACCCCGATGCCGCCGCCCTTCGCGAGGAGGCTGCAGCCACGGCTGAACGCCTGGCCCGCGCTATCGACGAGCTCGAGCTTTCGAGCTGGTTTACCGGTGAGTTCGATCACGGCGATGCCATTGTGACCATCAAGCCCGGACAGGGTGGTCTGGAGGCCCAGGACTGGACCTTCATGCTCTTTAAGATGTACATGAAGTACTGCCAGCGTCGCGGCTGGAAGGTCACCATCAACGACTGTCCCGCGGCCGAGGTCATCGGCATCGACCGCGCGACCTTTACCGTCGAGGGCAAGGACGCATTTGGCATGCTGCGCGCCGAGGCCGGCGTCCACCGCTTGGTTCGCATTAGCCCCACCGACGACAAGAAGCGCCGCCAGACCACGTTTGCCGGCGTCGAGGTCATCCCCGTGCTACCCGATGATATCGACATCGAGATCAGCCCCGATGACATCCGCGTGGACGTGTACCACGCGAGCGGCCCGGGCGGTCAGGGTGTCAACACCACCGACTCCGCCGTGCGCGTGACGCATTTCCCCAGCGGCATTGTGGTTACCTGCCAAAACGAGCGCAGCCAGATCCAGAACAAGGCCGCGTGCATGCAGATCCTCAAGGCTCGCCTGTATGAGATTGAGCTCGAGAAGCGCGCCGAAGCCCTGGATGAGATTCGCGGACCCAAGACCACGATTGGTTTTGGCAACCAGATTCGCAGCTACGTGCTCTACCCGTACCAGATGGTCAAAGACCTACGCACGGGCGTGGAGACCAGCAATGTCGAGGCCGTCCTTGACGATGGCGACCTGGACCCGTTTGTTATTGGCTACCATCGCTGGGCCACCGGCAACGCCGATGCAGAAGGCTCGGAGGTCTAAAACATCGGGCGGCTTCAAGCCGATGCCAAGCCCAACGGTTGGACGGGTTTGTATCCAGAATAAACCCTGCGCAGGGGTGGTTTTTGTTCGGCGAATCGTTAGAATCGAATACAAGAAGAAGTTCAAAGCGCATCCGTTTGGGTGCGCTTTTTTGAGGGAGGCAGCATGGCATATCGTCTGGACATCAAGCGCATTCTTTCGATGAACTTCTTTCACGATCTGCCCCAGATCATGTTGGGGTGCGCTCTGGCCGCTATCGCGACCGACCTGTTTTTGATTCCCAACGGCCTTGCTGCCGGTGGCGTTACGGGCCTTGCCACCATTATCCAGGCGGTCGGCGCGACGCGAGGCGTGTCGCTTCCCGTCGGTATCCAGACCATCGTGATGAATGCCTTGCTGCTACTGGTCGTTATGCGCGAGGGCGGCATGTTCTACGTGGTGCAGACCGCGACGGGCTTTGTGCTGCTGGGCTTCTTTACCGATCTGTTCGCCCCGTTTGTAGCACCTCTGGCGGATGCGGACCTGATGCTTCCCGCTATGTGGGGCGGCATTATTACGGGCATCGGTTACGGCATGGTGTTGCGCGCCGGTGCCAACACCGGCGGTTCGGACACGATTGGCCAAATCATATCGCGTAACACCTCGCTGCCCGTGGGCTCGACCGTCATGGCGATCGATGTTGCCGTATGCGCGCTGTCGGCTCCGGTCTTTTCAATCGAAAACGCACTATATGCAGGCCTTTCGATGGTCATTAGCGGCTACGTGATCGATGCCGTGGTCGATGGTGGCAACAAACGCCGTATGGTACTCATCATCTCGGACAAGTTCCCTGATATCGCTGCCGATATCATGTATGGCCTGGGTCGTGGTTGTACCAAGTTTAAGGCGACTGGCATGTATTCGGGTGCCGAGAAGCCGGTGATTATGGTCATCGTGAGCCGTCGAGAGCTCAATACCCTCAAGACTATCGTGCGCGAGCGCGATCCTCACGCCATTGTGACGGTCGCTGACGTTACGGAAGCCTTCGGCGAGGGATTCAAGGACATTAGCGCGTAGGGTCGACCGCGTTCCATCCAAAAGACGTTCACATTGATAAACCGTTTCATCAGCGGTTCTGCCTGCTAAATTGTTCAAATAATGATAAAAACTCTGGTAAAGCCATCAGTTTCCAGCATAATGAATGACGTACGTGCATTGCGGCTGTGTTGGGATTACCTTCGGTGCCGTGCGCATTTTGTCTAATGAGGATGAAAGGAAGGCACAATGAGCGACGAAGAGCTCAAAAAGGTTGCCAACGAGGTAAGGAAGGGCATCGTCACCGGCGTGCACGCTGCCAAGTCCGGCCATCCGGGCGGTTCGCTCGGCGCTGCCGACATCATGACCTATCTGTACTTTGAGGAAATGAACGTCGACCCGGCCGATCCCCGCAAGGCCGACCGCGATCGTTTTGTGCTCTCCAAGGGCCATTGCGCTCCGGGCCTGTACGCCGTGCTCGCCGAGCGTGGGTTCTTCCCCAAGGAGGACCTCGAGACGCTGCGCCATATCGGCAGCCACCTGCAGGGCCACCCCAACATGAACGACACCCCGGGCATCGACATGTCCACCGGCTCGCTCGGCCAGGGCATTTCCGCCGCCGTGGGCATGGCCGTTGCCGCCAAGCACTGGGGCGATACTTATCGCACGTACGCCCTGCTGGGCGATGGCGAGAGTGAGGAGGGCCAGGTCTGGGAGGCCGCCATGTTTGCCGGCAACCAGCAGCTCGACAACCTCTGCGTGATCGTCGACCACAACGGCCTGCAGATCGACGGTCCCGTCGAGGAGGTCAACGACCCCATGCCGCTCGCCGACAAGTTCCGCGCCTTTAAGTTCCACGTGGTGGAGCTCGCCGACGGCAACGACTTCGACCAGTTCCGCGCCGCCTTTGCCGAGGCTCGCGCTACCAAGGGCCAGCCGACCGCCATTATCGCCGAGACCATGAAGGGCAAGGGCGTCTCCTTTATGGAGAACCAGGTGGGCTGGCACGGTAAGGCCCCCAACGATGAACAGTTTGAGCAGGCCATGGCAGAGCTCACGGCCGCCGGAGAGGAGCTCTAGGATGGCAGACGTCAAGAAAATCGCCACGCGTGTAAGCTACGGCGAGGCCCTCGTCGAGCTCGCCAACGAGCACGATGACTTTGTGGTCCTCGACGCCGACCTGGCCGCCGCTACGCAGACCGGTAAGTTTAAGGCCGCCTGCCCCGATCGTTTCTTCGATGTGGGCATTGCCGAGAGCAACCTGATGGGCGTCGCCGCCGGTATCGCGACCACCGGCCGCGTTGCCTTCGCGAGCACCTTTGCCATGTTCGCCGCCGGCCGCGCTTTTGAGCAGGTCCGTAACTCCATCGGCTACCCGCACCTCAATGTTAAGATCGGTGCCACGCACGCCGGTATCTCGGTGGGCGAGGATGGCGCCACGCACCAGTGCTGCGAGGATATCGCCCTTATGCGCGTCATCCCCGGCATGACCGTTATCGTTCCTGCCGACGATGTGGAGGCCCGCGCCGTGACGCGCGCCGCCTACGAGTGCGACGGTCCGGTGTACATGCGCTTTGCCCGTCTGGCCTCGCCGGTTATCAACGACCCCGAGACCTACAAGTTCGAGTTGGGTAAGGGCATTGTCATGCGCGAGGGCGCCGATGTGACCATCATCGCCTGCGGCCTGATGGTCGGCGAGGCTCTCGAGGCCGCCGAGCAGCTCGCTGCCGAGGGCATCGACGCCGAGGTCATCAACATGCACACCATCAAGCCCATCGATGCCGACCTGATCGTCAAGAGCGCCACCAAGACCGGCCACGTCGTGACCGTCGAGGAGCATTCTGTAATCGGTGGCCTGGGCAGCGCCGTTGCCGACGTCCTGTGCGAGCAGTGCCCGACGCCGCTCAAGAAGATCGGCGTCAACGACACCTTCGGTGAGTCCGGCCCGGGCGCCGAGCTCCTGCACAAGTACGGCCTGGACGCCGCCAACATCGTGGCGACCACCAAGGAGTTCTTGGCATAAGGCAAGGCGGATCTCAAGGACTGCTTCGCCAGAACTATAAAACTGTTTCGCCAGTACTATGGAAACCCGGCAGGGGCGCTCTCTTGGAGAGCGCCCCTGTTTCAGTTTCGGTGAAATAAGGACTGATTAGACCTTTTAACTGGTAAAACAGTCCCTATTTCACCGC
>DBGBLM010000124.1:0-3977 GCA_048448865.1 Collinsella sp. | reverse complement strand
ATGTGTCCGAGATCGCTGCCAACTTTGGCGGTGGCGGGCATCATGCCGCCGCCGGCTTTTCCAACAACGGAACGATTCGCGAGACGCTCGCCGTGGCACTTCCCATGCTGGCCGAGCTGGTGGGGGAGGATCCCGCTTCGGTGACCGTCGAGCTCTAACATTTTGGATGGTACATGGCTCGTCGTACGCCTTCTCAATTGAATATGCTGCTCGCCGTCGATAAGCCGGTGGGCTGTACGTCCCACGACGTGGTATCGCAGTGCCGACGCGCCCTCCATGAGCGGCGCGTCGGTCATGCCGGCACGCTCGATCCCATGGCATCCGGCGTCATGGTGGTGGGCGTGGGTCAGGCCACGCGTCTGCTGGGCATGCTCACCCTCGACACGAAAAGCTATGTCGCCGACATTTCGTTTGGCGTCGAGACCAATACGGACGATGCGGAGGGCGAGGCCGCTCGCACCGTTTCCGTTGCCCCCGAGCTGCACGATATGGCCTACGCCCGTGAACAGCTGGCTGCCATGCTGGGGCCGCAGATGCAGGTCCCGCCGGCGTTTTCGGCCATTTCGGTCAATGGCGTTCGCGCCTATAAGAGTGCTCGCGAGGGCAATGCGGTAGACTTGCCCCCGCGCCCCGTCGAGGTCTATGCCGCCGACCTGATCGCCGTGAGCGGCGAGGGCGATACGTGCGTCTGGACCGTGGCGTTTTCGGTAAGCAAGGGCACCTACATTCGCGCGCTCGCTCGCGATCTGGGTCGCGCCTGCGATAGTGCTGCGCATATTTCCGCGCTGCGCCGTACGGCCTCCGGCGTGGTTTCCATTGGCGCCTGTCATGCGGTAGAGGAACTCTCTGCCGAGTCCGCTGCCGGCTTCGCTCTGGATCCCATCGCCGCCCTTGGTGCCACGCGTGTCGATTTGCCGGGTAATCTTGCAGACGACCTGCTTTGTGGTCGCCGCATTCCCGTTGAACGCGCGCTTGCGGACTTCGATACGTCGAAGGCGCCGTTCGCGCTCGTGCTCGATGGGGGATTGAAGGCGCTTGCTCGTATCGAGGGCGGCCGCTTTGTGATGGAGCACGTCTTTCCGCAGGCGATCGGCGGTGTTCGATGATGCTGGCGCCCCACGAGCTCGCGCGTATCTTTTTCGCGGGTGAGTTGGATGAGGCCCGTATCGTTTCTGCCGATGCATTTGATGGATGCGAGTTCTTGGGTGCCGCTTCAATCGCCATTGGCGTGTTTGATGGCGTACATCGGGGGCATCACGAACTGATCGACGCGGTCGTTCGCGATGCGCGTGACCACGGCTGCAAGGCGGTCGTGGTCACCTTCGATCCCGACCCGGACGTGGTGGTGAGCCCTTCGCCTGCTCAAAAACTGATGACGACGGCTGACCGTCTGCATGCCCTGGCTCTCACCGGGGTCGATGCGGTCGTGGCCGTTCCCTTTACGCCCGCGGTGGCGGCACTCGACCACGTAGGCTTTCTTAAGTTGCTTTCGCGCGTCGTCGATATCCGCTCGATTCGCGTGGGTAGCGACTTTAGGTTGGGCCGCGGCGGTGCCTCGGGCGTTGCCGAGATGCAGGCATGGGGAGCCGAGCGCGGCGTTGACGTCTATGGCCACGAGCTGCTGTGCGTCGATGGGCAGACAATCTGCGCCACCCGGATTCGCCAGGAGCTCCGCCAGGGTCATGTTGAGCTTGCTGCCGAGCTGCTCGGCCGCCCGTACATGCTGCGAGGTATTGTTGCCGGCGGTCGTCACCAGGGTTCCGACATGGGTTTTCCCACGGCAAACATCCAGGTGCCCGAGGGCATTCAGGTTCCTGCCGATGGCGTCTACGAGGGCCTGGTGCTGGTCGAAGATACCGTGTGGCCTGCCGCCGTCAACGTGGGCCTGCCGCCGACGTATGCCGACGATGCCGCCTCGGCGCATCTCGAGGCCAATCTGATCGGGTATGCGGGCGACCTGTACGGCGCCTCGGTGTCGCTGGCGTTTACGCGTTGGCTGCGCCCGTCGCGCGTGTTCGATTCGCTGGACGAGCTTATCGCGACCGTCGAGGGTAATATTGACGATATCCGCCATAACTTGGGTGAGCAGGGGGTGAGCATCCGTGATTAGCGATGAGGAGAAAGACCAGGTTCGCGCTGCGTCCGATCTGGTTGCCATCGTGCAGGAAACGGTTGAGCTCAAGCCCCGCGGCCATGAGTTTTGGGGTTGCTGCCCCTTCCATGGCGAAAAGACCCCATCGTTTCACATTATCCCCGCTACGCAGGTGTGGCACTGCTTTGGCTGTGGCGAGGGCGGCGACGTTTTCACCTACATCATGAAGCGCGAGAACCTGAGCTTTCCCGAGTCGATTCGCTACCTGGCCGACCGTGCCGGCATTGAGCTGCACGATACCGGCGCTTATCGCGAGCGCGGCACTAAGCGCGCCCGCATCTATGACCTGTGCGCCGAGACCGCCCAGTTCTACCACACCATGCTCATGCGCGGTAAGGACAGCCGTCCGCGCGAGTATTTCGCCAGCCGCGGTATGGGTGGCGACGTCTGCCGCCGCTACTGCCTGGGCTTTGCGCCGGGTCGCAACGCGCTGGTGTCGCATCTTTCGCAGGCGGGCTTTACCCCGCAGGAGATGATCGACGCCAACGTGGCCGTGAGCCGTGGGCGCGGGCAGCTTGCCGATCGTTTTTACGACCGCGTGATGTTTCCCATCTTTGACGAGCAAGGTCATAACATCGCCTTTGGCGGGCGCATTATGGGCGATGGCCAGCCTAAGTACCTCAACACCGCCGAGACGAGCGTGTTCCATAAAAAGCGAAACCTCTACGGCTTTAACTGGGCTAAGGAGTTTATCGTCGCGCAGGATACCGCTATTGTGGTGGAGGGATATACCGACTGTATCGCCTGCTGGGAGGCGGGGATTAAAAACGTCGTCGCCACGCTGGGCACGGCGCTGACGGAACATCATGTAAAGACGCTCACCCGCTTTGCCAAGCGCATTGTATATATGTTCGATGGCGACGCCGCCGGTCAAAAGGCCGCTCGCCGCGCGATTCAGTTTATCGAGCAGGATTCGATGGACCTGCGCTGCGTGGTGCTTCCCGACGGCAACGACCCCATGGAGTTCATCACCGCGCATGGTGGCGAGGCACTGCAGGCGCGCATCGACGCCGCCGAGCCCCTCATGGACTTTGTATACCGGTCGCTGCAGGAGTCGAGCGACATCACCACGCCGGGCGGTCGTGCCAAAGCGCTTGAGGATGCGCTGACGCTCATCTATCCGCTGCGCGATAGCTACATGATCGATACGTACTTTATCCAGATTGCCGACCTGCTGGGGTTGGACTTGGAGACGGTGCGTTCGAGCTCGGGCCGTGTGTTTTGCGATGTCGCCAAGCGCGAGGACGCCGAGCGTCGTCGCGAGCAGAACTACGAGCGCCAGCGGACGCAGGCCGAGCGTGCAGGCAGCGCGGGCGGTCGGGCGTCTGGTTCGCAGGGGGCGTCTCGCGGTGCCTGGGCGTCGGGTGCGACGCCGCCGGTGTCCACACCGGTCGAGGAAGAGCCGTACGACTATGTGCCGCTCGAGGCCTATGGGGCCGCGCCGGTCGAGGTCGTCGACGACATGCCTCCGATCGATGTGCCGGTTGGCATGGATGGCGCGGCGCCGGTTGCCGGTGCAACGGACGCGTCTGCGGCACCGACGATGCCGATCGTGCTGACCGACCTGGAACGAAAGTCTTTGGCGGGGGAGCGCGAGCTGCTGACGATGCTCACGAGCTACCCCGACCTGTTCCGCACGTATGCCGACCGCATCTGCTCGATCGAGTGGGTGGATCCGCGCCACGAGTCCATCGCGTGGGCCGTGCTCGCGACGCCGCCGGGCACCGACCCCACGGCGTGCATGGATGCGGCGCGCGCGGTGTGTCCCGAGGCAGCGTCGCTTGTCAGCGCCGGACGCATTTCGTCGACGAGTAAGCATCCCACC
>DBGBLM010000123.1:0-46041 GCA_048448865.1 Collinsella sp. | reverse complement strand
GGCTGTCCCTGGGGAGCGGGGCCAGCGGCACCGGCATTAGGAGCACCACACACGCCGCAGAACTTGTCGTTATCGCCCATGGGGGCGCCACACTGCGAGCAGAACATAGAATCATCCCTTCGTATCTTGAACAAATCACTTGGATCGCAAACGATGTCTTTAGCATCATTATTGCCCAATGTGGGGTCAAATACTCAAAGATGACTGATTTGCAAGATACACGGCGCCAGCAGGCGGTTCGTTGAATACGTCTGTGCTAGTTCGTTCCGCGGAAGCCCTTGCCGACAATCTCGGAGCTGTCGACGATCGTGATAAAGGCACCCGGATCGACCTCGCGCGCATAACGGCGCAGCTGCACGGCCTCGCGACGGCTCAGCACGCTCATGATCACCGTCACGCACTTGCCCGAGAAGGCACCGTAGCCGCGACTGATGGTCGCCGTACGGTTGAGATGCTTGACGATAAACTCCTCGACCTTAAGGGGCTCGGAGCAAATGACCGTGCAGACTTTGCGCAGGTGAATGCTCTCAATGGCTTTGTCGACCACAAGCGTCTTGGCAAACAGGCCGAGCACGCAATACAGACCGACACGCGGGCCATACAAAAAGGCCGCGATGGTCACGATGCCGATATCGACCAGTAGCAGGGCGCGGCCAATCTCGAGCGTGGTGCGGCGTTTGAGGATCATAGCGAGAATGTCCGTGCCACCCGTCGAGGCGCCGATGTCAAAGACGATGGCACTGCCGAGCGCCGGCAAGATGACGGCAAAGCACAGGTCGAGCCACATATCACCCGTCAGAGAGACATCGGTCGGAATGAAGAGCTCAAACAGCGAGACGTAGGCGGACAGCGCAAACGAGGCGAAGACACTCCAAAGAATCGCCTTGCGCTCCAAAAAGATAAAGCCCAAAACGACGAGAACCGCGTTGATAATCCACATAAAGACGCCGACGGGCAGAGTCGGGAACAGCGTGGACAGAATGACCGACATGCCCGAGGTGCCGCCAAAAGCAAAGTGATTAGGGGTTTTAAACGCAACGATGGCGAAGGCCGTAAGAATCAGGCCCAGATTGAGCTCGGCAAAAAAGCGCGGGAAGCCCGGCTCCTGGCTGCGCTTTTGACCGACACGCTCGCCGCGCTCGATATCGGTGCGATCAACCACGCGCTCCATCGGCACCACGGGAGGACGATGCACCTCCTCGGCAGCACGCGATGCCGCCTCTGCCGCGGCGGCCTCAATCGCCCATGCCTTGCTTTCTGTTTCGTGCTCGTCGGCCATTACGGCAACCCCTCGTTAACAATTTGGAAACAATGCGCCCATTAGGGTAACGCGGAACGCGACGATTGCAACCCCTAGTTAGACGAGCGGTATGCCCACATCGGGGGGCATACAAATAACGGCCGGCCACGCTTTTGCTTGCGCGGTCGGCCGTTTAACGTTTTCGCAGATAAAGCCTGCCAAAACAAACCTGTCCCTTTTTGGAAGGTTACTCGTGCTGGCTGGTGCGGTGCTCGTACTCCTCGGGGGTGATGACGTCCTCGATGCGCAGGTTGACGCCCGCCACCTCAAGGCCGGTCATCGCGGCAAGGCGCTCGGTGACACGTGCCTTGACATCGTCGAAGATCGCGGGCGCATAGGCGCCGTACTCGATAATGACGGAGATGTTGACGACCACGCGATTATCATCGGTGACCTCAACCGTCACGCCCTTGGTCAGATTCTCGGCACCAAACTGCTCCTGCACAAAGTGCATAAGGTTACCCTTCATGCCCAGGACGTGCGGCACCTCGCGGGTGGCCATGGCGACGATCTTCTCGATCACACCGTTGGAATAGGTCAGCGAGTCCTCGGACTCGTCTGTTTCCTCGTCATCCTCATCCGCGTCATCGGCGGACTCGGCCTCGACGAGCGCCTCGTCCTCGAGCGTCACATCCTCGGCCTCGGCAGCGACGGTCTCGTCTGCCTCGAGCTCGGTATCGGCTACATCGACCTTCGTATTAAAAGCCATGGTTCCTCCTTATGCCTGCCGCAGATGCGACAGTCGAATACATATTAGCGGCCGCTAAACAGACGGCCGAAGAAGTTGACGATCCCGTTCTCGCCGTCGCGAATTTGGCCGATCACGGCGCCGATCAGCACGAAGAATGCAATGACGAGCGTGTCCCACAGGCCGAGCGTGAGCACCAACACGGCGAGGACAAAGCCGGCGACGGCACCGAGCGTGGTGTTGGGATGACGCACAGCATAGCTCCAGATGGCAGCGCCCGTACCCTTGATGAGACCCATAGCCTCGTCAAAATCCGCGGCTGCCGCGTCTTGTAACTCGGCTGCCTCTGCTTTGGAATCAACAGGTTCGCTCGCCGGCGTGGCGCTCTGGTCAATCGTCAGGCGCGGCGTACGAGCGGTCTTATCTTGATTGGTATCACTCACCGGAAACCTCCACGGTCTGGACGGTAGTCTTGGACGGCAAAAAACGGACGCGTGCGGTCGTGCCCGGCGTGCCGAGCATGGTGTCGCAAGCTTCCTCGATGCGCTGCTGCATCGCGGTAGCCAGAGATGCCACGTCCTTATCGTCAAGCGCGATAGCCTCGACCTTAAATCGGACGTGCGAATCGTCGGAGCCTTGGACGCGGGCCTCGACATGCTCGACCATCACGCGGTCGTCGCGCTCGGCAGCAGCCCTGGCACACGAAGAAAGCGCCGCGAGCGTGACCTCGATATTGCGCTCCCCCGCCGGATGCACGCAGGACGGCTCGCGACGAGCAAACATCAGGCGGAAGAAGCTTACCAGCACGCCGATCGCCACAACTCCGCCGCATGCCGTCACGACAATGCGCGGCATGGGGTCGCGCATCAGCAACATAAAGCGATACGTATACGGCCCCCAAAACTGGCAGACAAGCGTACCCAGCGCCACGATGGTAGCGGCAAGGTACACGATCGCTAGGGCTCGTTTGAGTACGCGCACGCGGCGCTCCCTTCAAATCTCGGCTCTCGAAATGCAAAACGGTTCGCATCATTATAAAAGAGCCGGGTCCGGTGCTCTACGCACGCGGATCCGGCTCATCTATTCCACGAGGCTTGCATGCTCGCTTCATTATGCCCAGATATGCACGGCTTAACCCGTGCGGGCGCTACTCCTCCTCG
Source organism: Collinsella sp. (assembly GCA_048448865.1). GTDB lineage: Bacteria > Actinomycetota > Coriobacteriia > Coriobacteriales > Coriobacteriaceae > Collinsella. The sequence goes on along the minus strand of DBGBLM010000123.1, from coordinate 42,893 downwards.
AGGGCAGCGATGACCTCGTCGGTCATGTCCATGGTGCTGTAAACATCCTGGACGTCGTCGAGCTCCTCAAGACGGTCGATGAGGCGCTGGACCTTCTTGGCGTCGGTACCGGAAACCTCGGTCGGGGTGGTCGGGACCATGGTGGTCTCGGAGCCCTTGACCTGGACGCCCTGCTCCTCGAGCGCCTTGGAAACAGCCATGACGTCGTTAGCAGCGGTCCAGACGATCCACTCCTCGCCGGCGTCCTCGTAGTCCTCGCCACCGGCCTCGGCGATGGCCATCATGAACTCATCCTCGTCACCGGCAGGACCGTTGGCGATCATGGTCTCCTTCTTGGCGTTCTCGTCCAGGATCTCCTTGGCGACGACGATCTGGCCCTTGCGCTCAAACTGGAAGGCGACGGAGCCCGAGGTGCCCAGGTTACCACCAGCGTGGGAGAAGGCGGAACGGACATCAGCAGCGGTGCGGTTGCGGTTGTCGGTCAGGCAGTCGACGTAGACGGCGACACCGGCGGGACCGTAGCCCTCGTACACGATGTTCTCGTAGACGGCGGCATCGGCACCCGAACCGAAGGCCTTGTCGATAGCGGACTTGATCTTGTCCTTGGGCATGGACTGAGCCTTGGCCTTGGCAACGGCAGCGGCGAGGCTGGCGTTGTTCTCGGGCAGCGGGTCGCCGCCGAGACGGGCAGCAACGGTGATGTTGCGGCTCAGCTTGGAGAAGAGGGCGGAACGCTTGGCGTCCTGCGCGCCCTTACGATGCTTGGTTGTGGCCCACTTAGAGTGTCCGGACATACGTGTCTCCTATCGGTTTCGACCTAAAGCCCAGCGCAGATGCTCGGGCAATATAAACAAACGTCGTTATGATATACCTACTGGCCTGCGAGATAAACCCCAAAATGAAGGCGTCGTGATGATGGCCCCTTTGGTGCAAAGAAACCTGACCTCAATGCACCAAGTTAGAACCAGAGGAAGTCGCTGCGGGTGACGGTGGCGCCGATGGCGAAGGGCATGCAGGCGATGACCGGATACAGGTAGCGCATGTAAGTCGAGCCGTTGCACGGGCCAATCAGGCACACGGCGAGCACGCCCAACAGCGGCACCCAGATCGCCAGCGCACGCCATGAATGACGACGCAGCAGGTAGACCACCACGGCGATCATGATCCACACATAGGTGGCCGAGCTCATGGTGAGCGAGATAAAGGGAACACGCTGCACCGCCACACGGTACAAATTGATCAGGTGGTCGCACCAGCGCACCACGTTGCTGTCAACCGGATGGAAGTCGAAGTACTTGAGGTTGTCGGGACGCGCCATGATCTCGGCACTACGCGCCGTGCTGTAGACCCAGGCATCGCGCGCGCTCGGATAAAAATAACCATAGTAGTTATTGATAAGCGCCGAAATATAGCACTCGGGATCCTTCTTAAACATCTGGGCCCATACCTCAAAATAGGCATCGATGTCCTCCTGCGAGGCGTACTCGTTAAAGCAGTTCTTGACGGCATCGGACTTGTCGGGGTTGTAGCGGCGGCCCAGGTTCTCGTACTTGAGTACACGATCGATCACGGCACGCTCTTCGTCGGTCACCGAACCGTCGCAAGGAGCCTCCACGATGGTGCCGTCCTCCTTAACCGTAGGGTTGACGCCCGAGTTGAGTCCGTCGTGCTTTTGGACGAAACGAGCCGTCTGCTGGAACGGAATCGAGAGGATTTCGCGCTTAGAACCAGGCGTGATATCGTGCGCCGGCATAAAGACCTTGGTGAAGTACATATTAGAGGCAAGGCAGAGTGCAAGCACCGCAAGAACTCCCACCCAGCGGAAACGCGGGATGCCGCCCGAAGGCGCAGCACCAGCCTGCTTGGCTGCACGATGAGCCACATGCGCGTCCCATGCGCAAAACGCCGCCGCGATTACGCATGCCGCCAGGGGAAACACCAGGCCACCGTTGCGCAGAAACGTGGAACCCATGGCGCCCAGAGCGAGCAGCAGCCAGTCGTGGCGCGCAAAGAGCGCGGGGGCTTTCTCGCCCGCTCGCTCGACATTGGCATCACGACGGGGCAAGCCACATGCCACGAGCTTGACGGTCTGTACCAGCAGCACCAAGAACGCGTCGGCAAAGAGCACGTCTTTGGTGAGCAACGCCGCGTAGTTAGAGAACATCGGCATAAACGCAAAGAACAGCAGGGTCGCACCGCGAACCGGCAAACTCACGCCCAGTTTGCGCAGCGACGAAATGGAATAGGCCATGCAGGCGGCCGTGATGACGAACTGAGCGCAGGTGTAGATGGCAAGACCCGCGTTAGCGCTGTTGAACAGCGAAAGCCCCAGCTGAACGCACGAGCCGATAATGGCCGTGTGCACTACGGGATGATGCCCGTTGAGCAGCACGTTGGGGTTGAGTAGGCGCAGGTAGTCGCTCGTGCCGTTGGGATAGTTGAACCACTGGCGAATCTGCGCGCCCGTATCTCCCATAAAAAGGCCAGGCAGCGAAGCGATGAGCGTGGGCGCCCAGGCGATCATAAGCACCAGGAAGGGCCCGACAAAGGGATGGACCGAGAGCACGGCGTGAGTCACACGCCATACGCGGCCAAAGTGCGCCTCGGAAAACGGGATGCGTCGGGAGCTCAGCCAATCCAGGCACTCAAAAGCCAGATAGAAGGCCACGATCGCTAGGAGCATCCAGCCCGCGCCGCCAATCCAGGCGCAGATGATGCGGGCTTTGTCGCCAAGGACAATCTCGGCCGAGTCGGTGAGATCGTAGCTGCGGCCGAACACCATACAGATGGCGAAGAACAGCGACGGCAGAATGATCGATGGACGCCAGGTGTCGCCACGGCCAAAGAACACGTAGCGAAACGGCAGAGTGAGCAGGCAGGCAAGCGCAAGCAACATGACCGCGTCGGTATGGCCGGCAAACGAGAGGAGCACCTCGTAGCACACGTACAGCATGCCCGAGGCGTTGGGGTCAATCGCCAAGACTGCGTTGCTCGACACCGGGGAGGGATCGATGGAAAACGCCGTGGTCGCCAACAGCGCGAGCAAAAATGCGATGAGCGTCTGCTTGGCGGGATAGCGCTTAAACCAGACGATGCGGGCGGCGTCGCGCGCAGCCGTTGTGGAGAGGTCGGAATCCTTCACAGTCCAAAGAGCCTTTCTAGAAACCTGCCAAAAAGGGACAGGTTTATTTTGGCAGGTTTTATCTGGGGAAACGTTACTGTTCTGTCATCGTTGCCCAGCAAACCACCACAAAGGTGCCTGTTCACTTTTTGGTGGTTAAGCGTCGAGGTAGATGCGCTGGGGCTGGTTGCGGCGACGAGCAAAGATGATGAGCGCCAGGCCCGCGATTACGAGCGGCAGGCTCAGCAGCTGACCCATGGTGATGACGCCACCCAGCAGATAGCCCAGCTGCGCATCGGGCACGCGCACAAACTCAATCAAAAAGCGAACGATGCCGTAGCCCATCACAAAGACGCCCATAAACGTGCCTTGGGGCAGTAGCGGCTTTTTGCGGCTGAGCACCTGCAGAATGCAAAAGAGCACGATGCCCTCAAGAAATGCCTCGTAGAGCTGGGAGGGGTGACGCGGCATCTCGCCCGCGGTGCCACCGAAGACCACGCCCCAGGGCAGATCGGTCGGCTTGCCCCACAGCTCACCGTTGACAAAGTTGGCACAACGGCCCAAGCACAAGGCCAGCGGCGCGCCTATGACGGCAAGGTCTGCCAAAGTCCAGGCATCGAGCTTATACATGCGGCACACGATGATGCCGCCGATAATGCCGCCCACCAAGCCGCCATGGAAGCTCATGCCGCCCTCGTTGGTGGCAAAGATCTCGAGCGGATGCGCCCAGTAGTAGCCGTCGCCGTAAAAGATGACGTAGAACAGGCGGGCGCCAATGATAAGGCCAAAGACCACGCCGACCACGACACTCGTCAGGTCGTCAATCGTGATGTTAAAGCCCCAGCGATGCTGGGTGCGGTACATGACGACCGCCGTGAGCAGGGCGCCGACCACATAGGCCAGACCATACCAGTAAATCGTGATGGGCCCCGCCGAGATCGCGACAGGATCAAGCATATGGTAGAAGTCGTTGAGCATGTCGACCCTCCTACTCCCTACATACAAATGCGGCCGCGGGCCTTGCGCTCGCAGCCGCATATTTGGGCGTAACGTCTATGCGGAGTATGCCGTCCGCAGCTTTCGCATCTTAGAACGGCGCGTACTCGTCGTACAGGTCGTCGGTCTCGCCGGAGGCATTGACCTGCTCGACACGGGTAACGCCGGGCACATGCTCCTTCAGGATGCGCTCAATACCCATGGACAGGGTCAGCGAGCTCATGGGGCAGCCGGCGCAAGCGCCCTGCAGCTCCAGTTTGACGACGCCCTCGTCGTCAACGCCCACATACTCCATATCGCCGCCGTCGGCCTGCAGGTTGGGGCGAATCTCTTCAAGAACCTTCTTAAGCAGCTCTTCGTTAACAGCCACAGGGGCTCCTTTCTCACAATTACGCGGGCGCGCCCGCGGACAGAAGCTATGTTACTACAGCCATGTACCCGCTCACGAGCCGTCCATGCGCGCAGACGCGACTTTCACGAGTAGTCAATTTGGGACGGGGCTCTTTTAGCTGCTTTTGCCGCCAGCTGGCGTTGCCACGCGCTACTGCTGAGCCTGCCCCTCGGTGCCGATGTGCACATCGACGATAACCTGGCGGTAGCTGATGCCACAGGAGTCGAGGATGCGGCGGCTGATGCGCCCATCATCGGTGTCGGCGTACTTGTTGTCCAGGTAGACAACCTCGCCCACGCCCACCTGCGCCAAAATCTTGGCGCAGTCGTGGCACGGGAACAGCGTGACGTAGACCGTGGAACCCTCGAGGTCCTTGAGCGAGCCACGGTAGTTGAGCACGGCGTTGGCCTCGGCATGGACTACGTAGTTGTGCTTGTCCTGCAGCGGGTCGTCGCTCGTACCCCACGGGAAAAAGTCGTCGTTGAGCGCCGAGGGTGTACCGTTGTAGCCCACCGAAAGGATGCGGTGGTTGGTGTTGGCGATGCACGCACCCACCTGCGTGTTGGGGTCCTTGCTGCGGCGCTGCGCGGCGATGGCCACGCTCATAAAGAACTCGTCCCAGCTAATGACGTCCAGGCGCTTGCCTGACGAAGTTTGATGAAGATCGTCCGACATGGCAGACACCTCCGTAATCGCAATAGTTTGACCCATTGTAGCAGGTGAAAGGTGGAGGCGTTTGTCCCGCCGGCGCCCTCACTTTTACACACGGCGGGGCTTTTGGTTGATGCGGTACAGCTCGGCGAGACCCCGCAGCGTCAGTGCGTCGTCTACCGTCAGGCTGTGGCCGACCAACGCCGCGAGCGCCTCGGCATCGTCGCCGGTAATGACGATGGGCACGTTGCCTTCCCCCGCGGCCTTGGTCGCGCGCATCTCGGCGAGCACCATGTCGAGCATGCCGTCGATGCGGGCTACCTCGCCCAAGACCACGCCCGAGCGCATGGCCTCGCGCGTGTTGCGGCCGATCACATGCGTGGGCGCCGAAGGCTCGACCTGCGGCAGACGCGCCGCAGCGGCCGAGAGCGAGCGGGCGCCGAGCGCCAGACCCGGCGCGATAACGCCGCCCACAAAGGTTCCGCACGCGTCGATGACCTCAATATTGGTCGTCGTGCCCAGGTCGATCACGATGCACGGAGAGCCGTAGACGGCACGGGCCGCCACGGCGTCGGCAATGCGGTCGGGGCCGATCTCGGCCGGGTCGTCGTAGTGCACGGGCATGCCGGTCTTAAGTCCCGGTCCCACCGTGAGCACGCGTCCCGTGCAGGTACGGGAAAGCGCCGCCTTCCACGGGCGCTCGAGCGCCGGGACCACGCAGCTCAGCACTGCGGCCGCGGGAACGAGCACGCCGGGCATGCCCGCATCGGCCGCCAGCGCGGCCATGACCTGTGCGAGCCTCATGCGCGCTTCGTCGGCCGTAATGCTCGATGGCGTCGTGATCTCGCACGTCGCAAGCGGGCATTCCTGCGCCGCGGCCGAATCCTCGGCAAACAGGCCAAAGCGAATGAACGTGTTGCCCACGTCGACCGTCAATATATATGCGCACCCATTAAGCATCGTCGGCGCTCCTTTCGTCTGCCCAGCAGTATATCGCCTACCTAAACCAGTCATCCCAAAATGACTAGCTTGCGGCTATACTGGTGCGCGGTCGCGCGCGAGCTCACGCGGCGGCCCTTGGTAACCCGACTTCCCGCGCCGTATCCGTAGCGGCGCTCCCGGGGGAAGCGGATATACGCAAAGGAGTTCTATATGAGCAATCCCTCGAACCGCGCTTCGATGCGCGGGCAACTCACGCTGCGTGGCGTCGTCATCGGCGTCCTTGGCTGCGTGATTATCACGGCAAGCTCGGCCTACACCGCCCTCAAGATGGGCGCACTCCCCTGGCCGATCGTCTTCGCTGCCGTCATCTCGCTGTTCTTCCTGAAGCTCATGGGCAACGCCAGCCTCAACGAGGCAAACGTCACCCACACCATCATGTCCGCGGGCGCCATGGTCGCCGGCGGTCTGGCGTTTACCATCCCGGGCGCCTGGATGCTGGGCTATGCCGACCAGATCAGCTGGCTCGACATGTTTATCGTGGCACTCGCCGGCACTATCCTGGGCCTGCTGGCCACGGCACTCATCCATCGTCACTTTATCGTGGACGCCGCGCTAGAGTTCCCCACCGGCAACGCCGCAGCTCAGACCCTGCGCGCGACCGAGGCCGGCGGCAAGACCGGCAAGCAGCTCTTTGGCTCCATGGCCATCGCAGGTATCTACAGCGTGCTTCGCGACGCTCTGGGCGTGGTGCCCAGCATGCTGTGCACGCTCAATATCCCCGGCGTGACCTTTGCCATCTACAACTCGCCCATGCTGCTGTCCATCGGCTTCCTCGTGGGCTTCGCCCCGGTCGCTTTCTGGTTTGCCGGCGCCCTGTTGGGCAACTTTGGCATCATCGTGGGCGGCACCGCTGCCGGTCTGTTCGACGTTATGACTGCGCAAGGCATCGTCAAGTCCCTGGGTATGGGCCTCATGATGGGCTTTGGCGTCGCCGTCGTCCTCAAGGACATCTTGCCGCAGGTCGCCGGTATCGTCCGCGGCCTCGCCGCCGACAGCTCCACCGACACCGACGAGCAGTCGCTCATCTCGGGCTCCCTTAAGCTCGACGCCGGCATCATCGGCCTGGGCGCTGCCGCCATCGCCGTGATCGTAGCCATCGCGCTCGACCTTGGTCCCGTCCCGGCTGTCATCGTCACGCTGTTCACCTTTGTCACCACCATCATGAGCGCACAGAGCTGCGGCCAGACGGGCATCGACCCCATGGAGATCTTTGGCCTCATCGTTATGCTCATCGTGGCTGCCTTCGCACAGATCGCTCAGGTCAAGCTGTTCTTTATCGCCGGCATCGTAGCCGTGGCGTGCGGCCTTGCGGGCGACGTCATGAACGACTTTAAGGCCGGCGCCGTGCTGGGCACCAACCCGCGTGCGCAATGGATCGGCCAAGCCATTGGCGGCATCGTGGGCGCCCTGGTCGCCGCAGCCGTCATGGTCGCGCTCGTCACCGCCTATGGCCCGGACGCCTTTGGCCCCGACAAGAGCTTTGTTGCCGCGCAGGCAAGCGTTGTCGCCACCATGGTCTCGGGCATCCCGAGCGTGCCGTGGTTCGTTGGCGGCTTTATCGCCGGCATCGTCATGTACTGGCTCGGCATTCCGGCCATGATGATCGGCCTGGGCGTGTACCTGCCGTTCTACATGTCGCTCACGGCATTCCTGGGCTCCTGCGTCAAGCTCGCCTACGACAAGTGGTCCGCCCACCGCGACGCCACCGCCGGTCTTTCTGACGAGGAGAGGGCTGCCAAGGACGCCGCCTTCCAGGAACAGGGCCTGGTTGTCGCCAGCGGCCTGCTCGGCGGCGCGTCCATCGTCGGCGTTATCCTGGCGTTGGTCTCCGTGGGTCTGAGCCTGCTGGGCTAAGTCGAGCAGCTGCTCGACAGCAACCATATTGCCTACGATTTGCCCGGTCGGTAGCTTTCGCGGCTACCGACCGGGCTTTTTGATATCGAAACAAAGAAAGGCCAGCGCGCTGCGTATGACAGCGCGCCGGCCTTATCGGTTAAGCCATCGAAGCGCTCCCGCTATGAACCGAAGCTCGTTGCAGAAACTACGCTCGAAACGCTACATCTGCTTGCGACGACGATCGCTCAGCGTCACACCAGCGGCCACGAGCGTAATACCGCCGATGACGAACACCTCGCCCGCAAGAGCGGAATTGTCGCCAGTCTGGGCGAGCGCGGCAGGCGCAGCCTGTTTCTTGGCGACAGGAGCCTTTGCAGCAGCCTGCGCAACCTGAGGCTTGGCCTGCGGCTCAGCCTTGGGATGATACTTGTCGTACTCGGCCTGTGCGGCAGCCAGGGCATCCTTAGCATCGTTAAGCTCGGCAAGCGCGGCGGCATAGGTGTCGTTGGCATCGGACAGTTTGGCATCGGCATCGCTCAGAGCAGCCTTGAGACCAGCAGCGGCATCGACGGCGGTCTTATAGCGAGCGTAGGCAGCGTTCAGCTTGACCAGCTTCTCGTTGCCCGTCGTGCCCGCGGCAAGGGATGCCTTGTGGTCGACAGCCTCAAGATCGGCCTTGAGTGCCTCATCGCTGGCAAGCTCGGCCTTGGCCTTGACGATCTCGAAGTTCGCATCGACGACGGCTTCGTTGGCGGTCTCGAGCTGCTTCTGGGCATCGGCGACGCCGGCGGCGGCGGCGTCATAGGCGGCCTTGGCGTCGTCGACCGCCTTCTGGGCGCCGGCGAAGCGCTCGAAGGCCTTGTTTGCGGTGGCAAGCTCGCCCTCGGCGGCCTTGGCCTTCGCCTGTGCGTCGGACAGGGCCTGCGTCTTGGCGGCAACTGCCTGCTTGGCGTCCGAAAGAGCGGTCGCGGCGTGCGTATCTGCGGCCTGAGCCTTGTCAACGCCAGCCTGGGCGGCATCGTCGGCCTTCTTTGCCTCGTCAAGCGAGCCCTGCTTATTCGCAAGGTCCGCCTGGGCGGCATCGCGCTTGGCGGCAAGGTCCTTGACCGAAGCGGTAGCGTTGTCATACGCCTCATTGGCCTGTTCGGACTTTGCCTTGGTGGCATCGCGGGCGCTGCGAGCCTTCGCCTTGTGAGCAGCGGCCTCGGCTGCCTTCGTTTTGCTGTCAGCAAGCGTGGCGTTTGCCTTATCGAGAGCTGCCTGGGCAGTAGCGGCCTCGGCCTTGGCGGCATCGAGGTTCTGCTTGAGGGACTCGATGTCGATTCCGCCGAGTGCGTCCTTCGCTGCGTCGTATGCCGTCTTCGCGGCGGCGGTGCCGGACTTAGCCTTCTCGTACTCGCCCTTGGCGGTGTTCATGTTCGTGTCGGCCGCGGTATAGGCGTCATGCGCCGCATCCTGCTTATTTACCGCTGCGAAGTAAGCTTCCTTGGTAGTACCGAAGGTCTTCTGCGCTTCCGCCAACTTATTCTGGAGCTGCTTCAGCTGCTCCTTCTGCTCCTGCGTGCCGCCTGCATTGTAGGCGGAATCGATGTAGTCGTTGACGAGCTTCTTGAACTCGGAGACAGTGAAATCAGCCTCACTGTCAAAAGAGCTGTTCGAAGATTGTTACCTCGGAATCGGTGTTCTTGCCGCTACCGGTCGCGATGCCGATAGCCTTCGCGCCGGCATCGATGATGTTGAGATAGTGCCCGCACTCATGGTAGATGCTGCTGTAGTGCTGGTAGATATAGTAGGAATCATATCGATGGTTCCCAAGGTCACTATTCTTCTCGACGTACTTATCGAACGCCTCTTTCTCCTGGGTATAGAGACCGGTATATGGCCAGCCGAGGGTATCCTCGGTCTCGCCGCCGGTGTATGCACCGCCTCCGCCGGCAAGATTTTCGCCGTTGTCGAAGTAGCAGTTCGAGTGTCCCCAGATGTTCGATGAATACGATGTATTAAGTGCGGCTGCCGCAGTCATGCGGAGGCTGACGCTGAGCGCCGACTGACCGTTCGCCTTGCGGAGATTGTTCTGGGTGTCGAGATATGTCAGGGCGTTGCGCATCTGCTCCAAGGAGAGCGGGTTGGTGTCGCGGGACATGTCCTGATCGACGTACTTGTCATACCATTCGGCCTTGTCATCGGCGCCGGTCAGCATCGATACGGCGTCTTGGGCGTTCTTTTTCTGCGTGGCTGTGAACTGGCTGCCGCCGATGATGTAGTTCATGAAGCCGAACATACCCTGACTGATGACTTCCTGGTCAACGGTCATGTTGGACTTTAGGTCTGCAATCTGCTGTTCAAGAGCCTCAACCTGGGCATTAGCAGCGTCATAAGCCTTTTCCGCGGCGTTCGAAGCGGCGCAGGCTGCCTCCCACTCGCTGCGCTTCTGCTTGCGAACTTCGACAAGCTTATCGTACTCAGCCTTCTTGTCGGCCTCGGTCTGCTGGGCCTGCTCGTATGCCGTCTTCGCGGCGTCACGCTTACTGGCCGCGTCCTTGTACTCCTTGTTTGCCGCATCGTATGCAGACTGGGCAGATGCCACAGCAGCGTTGGCGGCGTTGGCCTTCTCCTGCGCGGCAGCGACGGCAGCCTGGGCGGCCTGCAGATTTGTCTGTGCGGTGGCGTCGGCATCCGTCGCGACATTGAGCTCCGCCTGCGCGGTCTTGAGCTCACCAGCAGCAGCGATCTTGGCGGCCTCAAGCGCGCTCAGGTCAACACCCGTACCCGAGACGGCAGCATCGAGCGCGGCCTGCGCCTGGCTGAGCTTCTGCTGGGCGTTATCGCGCGCGGTGGTTGCGGCTGCGAGCGCAGCGGCAGTCTCCTGCTTCTTGGCCTGGGCGGAAGTCAGAGCGGCCTCGGTATCCTGCTTTTCCTGCTGGGCGCTGGCCTCGGCAGCCTTGGCCTGGTCCAGATTGGCCTGTGCAGTAGTAACGGCCTTATTGGCGTCATCGAGCTTTGCCTGCGCGTCCTCGACGGCCTTCTTGGCGGCCTCGTACTCGTCCATACCCATGGCCTTGAGCTTGGCCTGGGCATCATCGAGGGCCTTCTTGGCCTCATCCTGCTTTGCCTTGGCGTCCTTGAGCGCCTGGGTCTTGTCCTCGACACTCTTGTTGGCCTGATCGAGCTGATCGTTCAGGTCGCCCAGCTTCTTCTGCTGCTGCTCGGTCTTTTCGACAGCGGCTTTGAGCTCGTCAATCTTCTCCTGAAGCGCGGCTACCTCGGCCTCGTTCTGCTCGGCGGCGTTATCGGTCACGGCCTGCGAGGCCTGATTCTTTTGCTGCTGCGCCTGCTTTTGAGACTGGCCCGCCGCGTCGGCCTTCTTCTGGGCGGCATCGTAGGCGGCCTGAGCGTCCTTGAGCTGCTTTGCCGACTCCTCGGCCAGCTGGGCAGCCGTCTTTACGACCGCTTGGTTACCGGCGGCAACGGTATTCTCTACAGAACTACCCCCCCCCGAACAGAATCGCCGTTATCGGTTGACGGTGCGGCGATTGCCGCCAGCGGCGACATGAGCGGCTGAGCGATGAGGCCCGCCGTCAAAACGGTTGCGACGGCGCGGTTAGCAACGCCCTTGACGTTGACGGCCTTGGCCCGAGGCTCAAAGTGTTGTGGACTGTAGTTTGCCATGGCTTTCTCCCTTTGACACGGATGTATCCATACGTATCAAACGGTAGCTGTCGATTTTTGAATTCTGTTGCGCAACATTGGCGACCAGCGTATTTTTTGAAATTCACGCTCTCGTGCTTCACAGTTTCGTCACATTTGAAGGAGCTGGTGCATCATATTCTCGCGGGATGGAATTGAGCCTGTGATTTGCATTTGCTCCCGCGTCATCCGCCCTATCGGATTCCGCATCCAACAGACACCCCGCCCGCCACGGTGTAGAGTTAGGACAACGGGCGCGTTGCGCGGACCGCGCTGGAACGAGGTGGACATGGAACTCGACAAACAACAGATCAAGCGACTGCGCGAGCGTCATCATCGGCGTCACGGCATCCGCCCCGCTCATAGCGAAGCCATGGAAAACATCACCCGCTTCCTCAAGCGCGCATTCAACATTCGCGAGGGACGCGCGCCCTATCACGTGATCCGCAAGCGTTTTGTAAACGGCGCGCGTCTGACTGGCTCTCACCTGTGTATCCTCATCATCGCCATGCTCATCGCAAGCATCGGCCTCGATATCGATTCGGACATCGCCATCGTGGGCGCCATGCTCATCTGCCCGCTTATGGGATCGGTCCTTGCTATGGCATATGGCATCGCCACGCTCGACCGCGAGATTACCGTCGAAGCCGTCGCCAGCCTTGCGCTGCAAATGGCCTTTTGCCTGGTCACATCCACGTTGTACTTTAAGCTCTCGCCCCTCGGCACCACCACGGCCGCCATTATCGACAACTCGACGCCCACCGTGTGGGACCTTGCCGTCGCGCTCGCGGGTGGCTTTGCGGGTGGCCTGGGCAACTCGCGCGACCAGGAACCCGCCACGCTCATCGCAGGCGTGGCCGTGGCGACCGCGCTGATGCCGCCCCTGTGCGCGGCGGGCTACGGCATCGCCATCGCAAGCGGATCGCTGTTTCTCTCGGCGCTCTACGAGTTTGGCATCAACGTGGTCTTTATCGCACTGGCTGCCGAAGCCGTGCTGCTTCTTTTGCGCGTGCCGCTCAAGCGCGACCTGAACGGCGACGGTATTGTGACCGCCGAGGAAAACGCCGAGGTCAACGAGCTGTCACGCAAAGTGCGCCGCCGCATCATCGTGGGAACGGTCATCTTTGCCATCCCCTGCATCGTTATGACCGCAGGCTCCATTGGCTCGGCGCAGGCCGGCGTGCAGGACGGCTACGGCGTCACCGAGACCACGCGCGAGCTTGCCGCGGTGCTGCCGGGCTTTAAGGATTACACCGTCGCCGTCGAGACCTCGGCTATCGAAGGCGAGGAGGAGGGCATCGTCGAGCGCCAAACTGTCGCCCATGTGACAACGAGCGAGGCGCTCGGAACGCACGACCGCCACGTCGCCCGCAAGCTCATCGACCTCAACGTGCCCGAGCTCGATCGTGTGGAGTTTGATGTGGAGTAATGCGGGACGCGAGGCGGGCCCGGCGCGAGCGCGCGCAGCCACGGGGCACAGGCGCAGCCAAGCGCAGCGCTACAGCTCGTACTTGTACACGCGGTAGATGTACTTCTCGGCTTCCATTTCGTAGGCGGCGATGGGCAGTCCATAGCGATCGTACTCGGCAAAGGTCTTGGCCTGGCCCGATGCCACGAGCATACTATTCGAATCGCCGACGCGCTGCGCACTGCTCGCATAGCCCGAGAACGGCACCGCGATCTGGTCCACAAGCTCGTAGGTGCGTGCGGTCTCGTCTACCGTAAAGATGCGCCCAAACGAATGCGAGCCGCGGCTGTAGTCGGTCACCACCGCGGCGCCCAGCTGGCCCCAGTCGAACTTGGGGTAGCTCTCGGCCGCACCAAAGTTGTTGTCGTATAGCAGCACCTGGTAGCGACCAGTCGCTGCCGTGTCAGAACTCGGCAGATACGTCACGCTGTGCTGGCCTGCATTGAGCGAGAAATCGCCCTGGGCCTGCAATAACTTGTCTTCAAAGCCCGAGCCAGCCCATTGCCACTCCTTTCTATTTCTGGGTCCATCTTCTCACTGCTGGCGGCCGAAAATGATCCGTTTTCCTCCGACCCCGAGGGATCGTTCTTAGTACTTGAAGAAGCCCTCGCCCGAGCTTTCGCCCAGCTTGCCTTCGTCGAGCATTTTCTTGAGAACGGAGGCCATGGCCTTAAAGTTGTAGGGCATCATCATCTTCTTGAGCAGCGGGCTCACCAGGCCCGGCACCTTCTGATACTGCATGACGATGTTGTAGGCCGTCTGGATACCCACCGTGTCGAATACGCGGAACGGGCCCTTGGGAGCGCCGGTGCCACGCGTCCACGCGAGGTCGATGCTCTTGGGATCGCTCACGCCCGAGACGTACAGATCAAGGCCCGAAAGCAGCCACGGTACCAACATGGAGTTGAGCAGATAACCGTTCTTTTCCTTGTTGACGGGCAACGCCAGCATACGGATGTCGCTGGCAAAGTCGACGAGTTCATCGAAGTAGCGCTTGTCGGTCTGGTCCTGTGCCATGACCTCGGTCATGTTGTTCTTCCAGATAGAGTTGGCAAAGTGCAGCGACAGGTACTTCTCGGGGCGGCCAGTGTACTTGGCAAAGGTACTCGGCAGTAACGTGGAGGAGTTGGTCACGACGACGGTCTTTTGCGGAAGGACCGGGGCGAGCTTCTTGTAAAAATCGATTTTTGCCTGGGTGTCCTCGGCCATAGACTCGATGACCAAGTCGGCGTCGGCCACTGCCTTGGCAAGATCGAGCTCCAGCTTGAGTGTGGAGTAGGCGCGCTCAACGGCGGCGAGTGCCGCCTCTTTGTCGAAGGGCTTGCCGCTATCGGCGATACCGGAGCACCACTCGCCCGTGCCGTCCGCCATACCCTCGATTGCCGCGATGTACTCCTCGCGCACATGATCGATCTTGGGCTGGGTGCGACCGATGCTGCCCTCGCTGCGCAGCCAAATCGTTACATCGAAGCCGCAGTAGGCAGCCTGAAAGGCAATCTGGCTTCCCAGCACGCCGCCGCCGGCAACGCAAACGGTCTTGTAGCTCATAGGAACAGTCCTCTCTTACGTAATTCCATGGATGTGTATTTATTCAACCGTAAGAGGGCTGCACACTGAGGGGTGGGTTCTATAAACGGACGGTAATTTGCGGCGAACGGCTACACCTGTTCATTAACTCAGGGTTCCGAGGGCGATTTTTTGTGCCACCGAGACGTCGTTTGCGGAAGTATGCGGCAAATTCCGGAACCCTTGAGCACCCCCCGATTTTCCGCCAATAAAACCGCAGGTACAGGGCTTGGACATATTCGGTGTGCTCGGTCTATTCAGATTTTGCCGCATACTTCCGAAATCTGAGTTCGCAAAGGGTGATAGTCGGGGCGTTTACGCAACATATGTCCAAGCAAAAACGGGTGGTAGCCGGTACGGCCACCACCCGTTTGTCTCATATCCAGCCCATAGCAGGCCAGCTACTTCTTAATGCCGCGTCCCAGGCGCTCAGCGACCGACGCCACAGCACTCTCATCGACCGAGCCGCAGCTCACGCAGCCGTCATGGGCACGCATCTGGCCGGTGACCTCGTCCATCGCGAGCGGCGCCACCTTCTCGAGCTTAAAGCCCTTGCCGGCGCGCATGTTCTCCTTTGCCACGCTGATCATAAGCTTAATACGGTTGAGCTGGTTGACCTCGGATGCACCGGGGTCGTAGTCCACCGCAACGATGTTGCTCTCGGGATGTTGACGGCGCAGCTCCTTGATCACGGCCTTGCCCACCACGTGATTGGGCAGGCACGCGAAGGGCTGCGTGCAGATGATATTGGGTGCGCCATGATCGATCAAGTCGAGCATCTCGGCCGTGAGCAGCCAGCCTTCGCCCATGTTGTTGCACACCGAAAGCACCGTACGGGCCTTGTCGGCCATGGTGCCGATGCGCTCGGGCGCCTCAAAGCGGCGGGACTTTTCGAGCATCTCCTCCACCGGCGTACGCATCCAGTCCACGAGTTTGATGAGCGCCTGCATACCAGCGCGCGTAGTGGCAGAGCTTCCCAGCTCGTCCTTCTGCAGCTCGGCGTTGCTCATGGAGTACAGGAAGAAGTCGAGCAGGCCCGGTACCACGGCCTCGCAGCCCTCGCGCTCGATGACATCGACCACATGGTTGTTGGCCGTGGGATGGAACTTGACCAAGATCTCACCGACCACGCCCACGCGCGGCTTAGTTCCCTCGCCCACGAGCGGCATGGTGTCGAACGCGCGGATGGCCTCGCGGCACAGCTTGGTGTAGTTGTGGCGGTTAAACTTGGGCGCCAGCTTGCGGGCGCGCGCCATGTACTCCTCGTAGAGCGCATTGGCAGCACCGGGCGTGGCCTCGTACGGGCGGCAGCGGTAAAGCATCTGCATCATCACGTCACCAAAGAGCACCGCGTAGACTGCCTGCTTAAGCAGCGCCGGCGTAATTTTAAAGCCGGGGTTGTCCTCGCCGAGCGCCACAGCCGAAAGCGAGATCACCGGGATCTCAGGGTGGCCGCTCTCGCGCAGGGCCTTGCGGATGAGTGCGATGTAGTTGGTGGCACGGCAGCCGCCGCCGGTCTGGCTGATAACCACGGCCGTCTTGGACAGGTCGTACCGACCGCTCTCGATGGCCTCCATGATCTGGCCCGTCACCAGGATCGACGGATAGCAGATGTCGTTGTTCACGTAGCGCAAGCCGGCCTCGACGGCATCGTGGTCAGTCGAGGGCAGCAGCTCCAAGTTGTAGCCAGCACCGCGGAACACCTCTTTGACCAGGTCAAAGTGGATCGGCGCCATCTGCGGGCACAGGATGGTGTAGCCCTCCTCGCGCATCTGCTCGGTGAAGGGCACCTTGGGCCACGCGGTCGAAGCGCTCTCACGCTGAGCCTCAAACGTGTACTTGCGGCTCGCGAACGCGGGGGCATCCGTGGAGGGTGTCACCGGCGCGGCATCGCCCTGCTCGTAGGCCTCGCCCGCAGCCGTGGCCTCGGCCAAGCGCTCGGCCTCCTGGTCCTTAAGCGCGGCCATGAGCGAGCGGATACGGATGCGCGCGGCACCCAGATTGGACACCTCGTCGATCTTGAGCACGGTGTAGATCTTGCCGCTGGCCTCCAGGATCTCCTGCACCTGGTCGGTGGTCAGAGCGTCCAGGCCGCAGCCGAAAGAGTTGAGCTGGATCAGGTCCAGGTCGTTGCGCATCGTCACAAAACGGGCGACGGCGTACAGGCGGCTGTGGTACATCCACTGGTCAACGACGCGAATCGGACGCTCGGGCTTCACCAGGTGTGCAAGCGAATCCTCGGTAAAGACCGCAAAACCAAAGCTCGAGATAAGCTCGGGTAGGGCGTGGTTGATCTCGGTGTCGTTGTGGTAGGGGCGGCCGGCGAGCACAATGCCGTGGCCACCGTGGTCCTCGACCCACTTAAGAGCCTCCTCGCCCATGGTCTGAATATCCTCGTGGAAGCGCGCGTCGGCCTCATAGGCGGCGTTGACGGCGGCATCGACCTCGGAGCGCGTGATCTTGGGACCGCGCACGCGACCGCGGCCAGCCGCGGCATCGGCCACGCGGTCGACGGCGAGCACCCGGTACAGACGGCGCTTGAGCTCGGTCTTATCGTGATAGGGCACAAACGGATACAGGAACTCGATGTTCTGCTCGCGGATCTCGTCGATATTGAGCGCCAACGCCGTGGGGTAGCTCATGACGATGGGGCAGTTGTAGCAGTTGCCGGCGGTCGGATCCTCCTTGCGCTCCCAGCGCACGCACGGCATCCAGATGAAATCGACATCGCGGTCGATAAGGTTCATCACGTGGCCGTGGCTCATCTTTGCCGGGTAGCACACGCTCTCGGACGGCATGGACTCAATGCCCGCCTGGTAGGTCTTCTTGCTCGACTGGTCGGACAGCTGCACGCTAAAGCCCAGGCGCGTAAAGAACGCGTGCCAGAAGGGGTAGTTCTCGTACATGTTGAGCGCGCGCGGGATGCCGACGGTGCCGCGCGGGGCCTCGTCGGGGCTCAGGACCTCGCGGTTAAAGAGCAGCTCGTTTTTCTTTTTGAAGAGGTTGGGGGCCTCGGTCTTCTGCTTTTTGTGGCCGGCGCCCTTCTCGCAGCGGTTGCCGGTAATGAAGCGCCTGCCACCGCCAAAGTCGTTGACGGTAAGCTGGCAGTTGTTGGAGCAACGGCCGCAGCGGACATGCTTTTGCGTCACGGTGAGGTGCGCGATGTCCTCAGCCGAAAGAATGGTCGAAGTGCCGTCGGCGCCGGCGCGATCGCGGGCGAGCAGGGCCGCACCGTAGGCGCCCATGCAGCCGGCGATGTCGGGACGCACGGCATGAACGCCGGTGAGCTGCTCAAACGCGCGCAGCGTGGCATCGGACATAAAGGTGCCGCCCTGGACGATTACCTGGCTGCCGATCTCCTTGGGATCGCGCAGCTTAATGACCTTGAACAGGGCATTCTTGATGACGGAATAAGACAGACCTGCCGCGATATCGCCCACCGTGGCGCCTTCCTTTTGCGCCTGCTTGACGCGCGAGTTCATAAAGACCGTGCAGCGACTTCCCAGGTCGACCGGGGCTTTGGCATGGATGGCGGCGTTGGCGAACGCGCGCACGTCCATGTTCATAGAGACGGCGAAGCTCTCGATAAAGCTACCGCAACCCGACGAGCAGGCCTCGTTGAGCATGATGTGCTCGATGACGCCGTCCTTGACGCGCAGGCACTTCATGTCCTGGCCGCCAATGTCCAGAATGAACTCGACGCCGGGCAGGAACGCCTTGGCGCCGCGCAGGTGCGCGACGGTCTCGATCTCGCCGGAATCGGCCTTGAGGGCCTCGATGAGCAGCGCCTCGCCGTAGCCCGTGGTGGTCACGTGGCCTATGGTGCAGCCGGCGGGGATGTGGTTGTAGAAATCGGCCATGATGACCTTGGCCGTGCCCAGGATGTCGCCGTTGTTGTTGCCGTACCAGGTGTGCAACAGCTGGCCGTCCTCGCCCACAAGCGCAGCCTTCATGGTGGTGGAACCGGCGTCGATGCCGATGAACACGCGGCCGGTGTAGCCTTCGAGTTTGCCCTTGGGGACGACTTCCTGGTCGTGGCGAGTCTTGAACTCGGCGAAGTCCTCGTCGGTGGCAAAGAGCGGATCCAGGCGCTCGACCTCGGCACCCTGTGTGTCACCCAGGGCATCGATGGCCTCGATGAGCTGCGGGAACGTGCTGAGCTTGTTGGACTCGTGCGCCATGGCGGCGCCGCTCGCCACAAACAGGTGGGCGTTTTGGGGCACAATGCGGTGCTCCTCGTCCAGGTTGAGCGTGAGGTAGAAGCGGTGGCGCAGCTCGGAGAGGTACTGCAGCGGGCCGCCCAGGAAGGCAACGTTGCCGCGGATGGGACGGCCACACGCCAGGCCCGAAATGGTCTGGGTCACGACAGCCTGGAAGATGGAGGCGGCCACGTCCTCGGGGCGGGCGCCCTCGTTGAGCAGCGGTTGGACGTCGGTCTTGGCAAAGACGCCGCAGCGGCTGGCGATGGGATAGATGGTGGTGGCGTTGGCCGCGAGTTCGTTAAGGCCGCTGGCATCGGTGTGCAGCAGGGTTGCCATCTGGTCGATGAACGCGCCCGTGCCACCGGCGCAGGTGCCGTTCATGCGCTGCTCGATGCCGTTGTCAAAGTAGATGATCTTGGCGTCCTCGCCGCCCAGCTCGATGGCGACGTCGGTGGCCGGGATGAGGGTCTCGACAGCGCGCTTGCTGGCGATGACCTCCTGGACAAACTCCAGGTCGAGCCACTGGGACAGCAGCAGGCCGCCCGAACCGGTAATGGCGCAGGTCATTTGGGCCGTCGGCAGCACGGTCGCGGCACCCTCGAACAAGTCGCGGGCGCAAGCGCGGACGTCGGTGTGGTGACGCTGGTACTTGGCGTAGACAATCTGGTTGTCGTCGTTGAGCACAGCGAGCTTAACGGTGGTGGAGCCCACGTCGATGCCCAGGTGCAGGTTGCCGCGGGCGGCCTCGGGGTTGAAGATCGCGCCTTCGGGGGCCTGGGCGGCGGTGGCGACTAGGGGCTCAGCGTCGGTGGCGGGCTCGCTAGCGACGGACGTCTCCCCTGCCGCGTTCTTGGCATCGGCAACTGCCTCGGCAACTTTCTCGGCAGCCGCGGTCGCGGCCTTCTGCGCGGCGTCCACCACGGCGGGCGCGGCCTCGCGTGCAGCAGCGACCACGCGGTCTTTAATGCCCTCGACGAGTTTGCTCATTGTCTCTCCTCTTAGTTGTTGGACTCGACGGTTGCGGTGGTGTCGACCGCGTCCTCGAGCTGCAGGTTCAATAGCTTCATGCCGTATTCCGGCACGTTGATATCGATGGGTTGGCCATACAGGTCGCCGGGGCGCACAAAGGCGATAACCGTCATAATGCGCGCCATGGCTTCGGGCGATTCGGTGAGCCCACGCTCAAACCAGCGCTGAATCAGACCGACCTCGGCACTCACGACGTAGGTGACGTAGTAGTCAAAGAACGTGCCCAGCGCCAGGCCCAAAATGCCCGTCTGCGCACGAGGCACCACGGCCTCACGCGCGGTGTCGATAATCTTTTTAATGAAAGCCTGGTCGCCACCCGAGCCCAGCAGCGATCCGATTAAATCGCGGTTGGCCGCAAGGTAGCGCAGCAACTCAACCGAACCGGGTGCCGGCTCGAGCTCATCGATGTTGTGATAGAGATCGGGTAGCTGAGCTGCGGTGATGAGCTCAATGCGCTCACGGATCTCGGCCAGCAAGCCGTCCTCGATTTGATTGATAAAGTCGGGGATATCACGGTAGTGCGAATAGAACGTGCGGCGCGTAAGACCGGCACGCTCGGTGAGCGACGCGACGCTAATGCGCGAAAGGTCGCCGCTTTCGGCAAGTTCGCTGGCAAGTGCCTGGCGAAGGGCACGCTGCGAGCGAAGGGACCGGCGATCGCATTTCTCGAGCTGGGACAAGCGTCCTCCTTGTTACTCTGCCTGTGCGCTATTGCACAGTGCGAGTATTATTGCACACCGTGTGCATCAACACGTAAAGGCAATATTTTAGATGTGACGAAGGGACAGTCCCTTTGTCACATTCAGCGACCGCCTAGGTTGTGCCAGTTGTGCCTGGCTTTTGAAGCGGCATTGCCAATTGTTCAAAATGTCATTCGTGGGTAGAATAGTGTCGACGGCAGCCCAAGTTCTGGAAAGCTGGGCAGCGCCGTTGTTTGCATTAGGGGGTCAACGCCTTAGCGGCGGCGACCCCTTCTGTTGCGCTTCGAACGCTGCTTGAGTGCCTCGGAAAGGCCGACAAGCGCCGTGAAGAACGAGACCAAAGCGGTCAGAAGTCTCACGAAATCAATCAAATCGGTCATGGGCATCACCTCCCGTCAGATGGAGGGCGCTGCCCGGCACATGGAACTGCCGCCAACAGCATCAATTCTATCAAAGCGCAGTTAGGTATGCGAATGTTTGTTCGTATTTCAAGAGACCAGCGTCAACTGTGACAAAGGGGCTATCCCTTTGTCACATTATTCGATGATGGTGCGGGAGTTCTGCTTATGCATGGTGGCGAGCATGTGTCTGGGAACAGCGTGGACCATGCAGCTGCCGATAGTCGCGCTCGCGGCGGCTTTAGCTGCATCGCTAGCGTTTTTGGTCGCGTAGCTGTGACGGAAACGCTTGAGCATGGCAATGTCGTTGCCGCCGTCTCCATAGACCGCGACCTCGTCCTCGGCAATGCCGTAGTAGCCCGCCAGCCAGGACACACTCTCGCCCTTGTTGCACGCCGCGTCCGTGATCTCAAACATCACCGGGTCAAACGGCGCGTTGACTACACGGTCCGAGCGCTCGGCCAAATATGCCTTAAGGTCGCGCTCCAGCTCGGGCGAGGTCACGCGGCAGTTGATCTTGCACACATCGTGGCGCAGGATGTCACCGATCGACTGGTCGAAATACTGCTCCTCGTGATACCCGCCACGTGCACGCATACCGCGCATCACGATGCGCTTGATGGGGCTGTCCTTTTTAAAGCCCGCCTGGTGCATCTCGAACGACCCGCTCGAGAACATGCCATCGGGCGTGGAGCAATCAAAGCAAATGTCCGGGAACGCCTTGAGCAGCTCCTCGGTGACCTGTGGGTCGATGGTCCAGGTCTTGAGCACCTCGCCATGGCTGTCGCGCACGATGGACCCATTGGAGCAGCAGGCGTCAAGCGCCAGGCCCGTAAAACCATGCTCGCCAATCGGCAGCGTCGAGCGTCCGGTCGCGGGAACCACATGCAGGCCAGCCTCGGTCAGCTCGCGAATGGCACGGCGGATGGTCCCATCTGCCTCGTGCAGGGCGTTCAGCAGCGTTCCGTCTAAGTCACTCGCAAACATCTTGATCATGGGCATGCCTCTCCTTCGTCTGCACGATATTGTAGACGAGAACGGGCGCGCCCCAAGAGAGGCACGCCCGTCAGTCGAAAGATTGTCCTACACCGCAGAAGGGCCGTGTTCGCCAGTACGGATGCGGATAACTTCTTCGACCGGCTCGACCCAAATCTTGCCGTCTCCGACGGCGCCGGTGCGGGCGGCGCTGCAGATGATGTCGACAATGCCGTCGACGTGCTCGTCGGCGCAAATGAGCGTGAACTGCACCTTAGGAATCGTGTTGACAAGCAACTCGTTGCCGCGCACGTATTCCTTCCAGCCATGCTGTGCGCCGCAGCCCTGCACTTGGTTAATAGTCATGCCACGAACATCGGCAGCAAACAGCGCGTCTTTAAGAACCTCAAGCTTCTCGGCACGAACGATCGCCGTAATTTTCTTCATAGTGAATTCCTCTCTTTAATAAAGAAATGAATTGCTCATTCATGTGGCACGGGTTTTCCAAATGCCGCAAACCAACCTCAGAGATCAAAAAGTTCAACTGACTGGTCTTAGCAGGTTTCCCAAGTGCCGCAGATTGCCGTGAAAGAGGAGCGAAGCGTACTTAAGTACGTGAGCGACGATTGAACGGCAAGGTGCGGAGCCTGGGGAAGCTGCTAATCGAGTCCGGAGAACGAGGGATAAGCGCTCTCGCCGTGTTGACTCGCATCCAAGCCCAGCGCCTCGTCGGCCTCGTCCACGCGCAGGCTGCCGTGGAACAGTGCCTTGACCACCGCGGCGATCACCAAGTCGAGCACCAGTACAATAGCGACCGTCACCACAATGCCCAAAATCTGCGAGATGAGCAGCGAGACATCGCCCGTGTAGAACAGGCCGCCCTTACCGGTCCACGAGAGCTCCGGCACGCAGAACAGCCCCGTGAGCACGCCGCCCAGGATGCCACCGATGCCGTGGCAGCCAAACGCGTCGAGCGCATCGTCGTAGCCAAATTTGGTCTTAAGATGGCTGATGGCCAGGTAGCAGACGGGAGATACGATCAGGCCCATGACCAGCGCTGCCCACGGCTCGACAAAGCCCGCACCCGGCGTGACCACCACAAGGCCTGCAACCAGACCGGTGCTGGCACCCACCAGCGTGGGGCGACCGGTGTGCACGCGCTCGACGGCAAGCCACGAGACCATACCCGCCGCGCTGGCCGTCACGGTGTTGAGGATGGCGAGCGCCGCCACGGCGTCGGCCTTAAACTCGCTGCCGCCGTTAAAGCCAAACCAGCCAAACCAAAGCAGGCCGGCGCCCAACGCCACAAACGGCACGTTATGCGGGCGATAGCTCACCATGCCAAAGCCTCGACGACGGCCGAGCATTAAGCAGAAAATCAGGCCCGTGAGACCGGACGAAATGTGTACCACGTCGCCGCCGGCAAAGTCGAGCGCTCCGATGATGTCACCGATAAAGGAGCCCTCGCCGCCCCATACCATATGGGCGAGCGGCGCGTAGACCACGAGCAGCCAAATGCCCAGGAAGGCCGTCATGGCACCAAACTTAACGCGGCCGGCCAGGCTGCCCGTGACGATAGCAGCCGTGATCATGGCAAACGCCATCTGGAAGGCGATGTTGATAATCTCCGGGTAGACGGCGCCGTCCGACGCGGTGCCCTCAGCCGCCTGCAGCACCTGGTTGAGCACCGGCAGGCACAGCAGCTGGTCAAGGCCTCCAATAAACGGGCTGGAACCGTCGCCGCCGTAGGCCAGCGACCAGCCGGCAACAATCCACAGCACACCAACCAGGCCAATGGCGCCAAAGCACATAAGCATGGTGTTGATGACATTTTTGCGCCTGGACAGGCCGCCATAGAAAAACGCCAAGCCCGGTGTCATTAAAAACACGAGCATGGTGCAGACGAGCATAAACGTTGTCGATCCCGTATCGTACATTCGCTCTCCCTTGGTCGCATGAACGTTGTCGGCGCCCATAATGCGGCCGAGGGGCAACTGGCGTAGACCAGATACGGCGTTGTTAAACACGGCGTTGTCGAATGGAAACGGTGCCGCAATCTTGGAAACGGCGCGGCAACGGGCGCGAAACCAACGGGAAATACGCGAGCAAGGAAGCCGCGAGCGCGCCCGTCCCGGCTAGTGGCGGAACAGCTCGCGGGCTCGATCGCGGAGATTAGTTGCTCGAATGACACCTTCGTAGCGATTGATGCGCAGACGCGGGAAGGCGTTAAAGAAGCGTAGGTCGCGGCGGCTGAGCGACACGCTTGGCACCGGACGGCTCATGCGCTTGCCGGCAAGGCGACGACTGAGCGACGGACGCGGCATGTTCGGCGCGGCATCGGCCACGCGGCGGGCAGCGAGCGCCAGGCCGCGAGCACCATCCGAGATAAACATCGGCATCAAAGCCTTCTCGCGCAGGGCATCGAGCGCGGCGTCACCCAGCTCGGCCAGCCACGCGTTAACGGCACGGCTACGGATGTGCGTCTGTGCTACCGAGTCAATCGTAGAATCGGGAATACGTTCGAGCACTGAGTCCGAGGCATCGGCAAGCGACTCATTGATGCGGTCGGCAAGGTCGGCCCGGACCCGCTCCAGCTGATCAGACAGACGCCGCCAGCTCGCCAACGAGCACACCGCGTCGACCATCATCGCGACCGCGACGATAAAGGCGGACAGCCGCACAATCAGCACCGGCAGATGGCCAAGCAGCCCCAGCAATGCCGGCTCCACTAAACGGCAAATACACAACGCACCCAAGCCAAACGCGCAGGCCCAGTACAGGCAGATGCGTCCGTGCAAGTTAAACGGCAGGTGCGAGTAATCCCAAAAGCGAGCGCCCGTTGTTTTTTCCAACAGCACGCCTACGCTGTACTCAATCACGCTGCATACGAGCGCTGCAGCGACAAACTGGCTCGAGGCATCCGGAATCCCACGCAACAGCAGCCAGCAGGCAATGCCGCCCACACCATAGATAGGACAACACGGCCCCAGCAAAAAGCCACTGTTGGCAAATCGTCCGTGATTGAGCATGGCGCACACTGTCGACTCCCATGCCCAACCGCAAAACCCGTAAAAGGCAAACGAGAGCACCAGTGCCGAGAGTGGGCAGGCGGCAAGCGTCGCGCCGTCAAATGCCATGTCGATCGCGGTCCCCACCGTCTACCCTCTCCTCTTCTCGCTTGATTCTTTACTCACGCTATCGTCTGTCTCGTCCTTGCGCGGCAGGCGGCCGACGATCGTCTCGCGCAGAGCACACCATTTATCCGCCAGACACACAATCCATGCCTCACGACACGTCGGCGGCACCGGCACCAGCGGAAACATATGCCGCACGATAATATTCCGCTCGCGCGGCGTCAGCTCAAAATCTTCCTCGGCACGCGCCAGGGCAAAAAACGGATGCCGAAATCCGTGTAGCGATGGCTCGGATCGGGATCGTGCCAGTCATAGAGAAAGTAATCGTGTAACAAGGCTCCGCGCAGCAGCGAGGCACGGTCGATCGAAATGCCAGCACGGCCCAAGTGCTCGGCAAAGGACAGACTTGCCCGTGCCACCGAGGTCACATGTGCATAGACCGTCACGTCGCCATGCTGGATAAACTCGCGCGTCAGGTCCAAGCGGCCCGCCTGGGCGAGCTGGCGGGCGGCATCGTCGACCTCGTGCGCGATTTTCTCGGCACGAACGGCATCGGACATGCTGCCTCCTTCCAGCGGCTCACGGCGGCAAGCCACGGCCTGCACGTATTGAAAAAATCATCATCGAATCTATCAGTATGGCATCGGACAAAACGTTTTGCCCCACCAGTTGTCGAATTACCGCGCCGCCGTCACATATCAAACGCCAAAATGTGCGAGACTGTCTTGTGCAATTGTGTCGGCCGAGGGAGCGCCGGCGCTCGATTCGCATGGAGTAACCCACAACGATGCTGCTTACGCAAACGACAACGCCCGAGGACGTCAAGGCTCTCGACCGCGCCGAGCTTCCGCTGCTCTGCGGCGAGATTCGCCACGCCATCCTCGAAAGCTCCGCCGCTGTCGGCGGACACGTTGCCCCCAACCTGGGCGTCGTTGAGCTTACGGTTGCGCTTCATCGCGTGTTTAACTCCCCTATCGACAAGATTGTCTTTGACGTTTCGCACCAGACCTACGCCCACAAGGCGCTGACCGGGCGCGCGTATACCTATATCGATCCGGAACGTTTTGGCGAGGCTTCTGGCTTTGCCAATCCCGACGAGTCCGAGCACGACCTGTTCGCCATGGGCCACACCTCCACATCGGTGAGCCTGGGCTGCGGCTTGGCACACGCCCGCGATCTGGCGGGCGACAGCTACAACGTCATCACCATCATTGGCGACGGCTCGCTTTCGGGCGGCTTGGCGTTTGAGGGCTTCAACAATGCCGCCGAACTCGACAGCAACCTGATCATCATCGTCAACGATAACGACCAGTCCATCGCCGAGAACCACGGTGGCCTCTATCGCAATCTGGCCGAGCTGCGCACCAGCAACGGCACCTGTGAGCGCAACGTTTTCCGCGCGATGGGACTCGACTACCGTTATTTGGACGCCGGCAACGACGTGTTGGCCCTGGTCGACGCGCTGCAGGAACTGCGCAATATCGATCATCCCATCGTGCTGCACGTCTCCACCGCCAAGGGCAAGGGCTTTGAGCCAGCCCAAAACGACCCCGAGCGCTGGCACCACGTGGGTCCGTTTGACATGGCGACCGGGCGCAAGCTCTGCCCGGGCCATCCGAGCGAGCCTGCGCCGCGCACCTACGCCGACATTACGGGCGAGGCGCTCAGCGCCGCCATCGAGCGCGATCCGCAGGTCGTGGGCATCACGGCCGCCACACCCTACATCATGGGCTTTACACCCGAGCTTCGCGCTGCCGCCGGCAAACAGTTCGTCGATGTGGGCATTGCCGAGGAGCACGCCGTGACCTTTGCCACCGCGCTTGCGCGCTCGGGCGCCAAGCCAGTCTTTGGTGTGTACGGCACGTTTTTGCAGCGCGCCTACGACGAACTCTGGCACGACCTGTGCCTCAACGACGCCCCGGCAACCATTTTGGTGTTTGGTGCGTCAATCTTTGGCACCACGTCCGAGACGCACCTCTCGTTCTTTGATATTTCCATGTTGGGCGGTCTTCCCAACATGCACTACTTGGCGCCGGCCTGCATGGAGGAATATCTGTCCATGCTGAGCTGGTCGCTCGACCACCGCGAGCATCCCGTGGCAATCCGCGTACCGGGCATCGGCCTGGTAAGCCGCCCCGACCTTGCGCCCGCCGAAGACACCGACTACAGCGCCGTTCGCTACAACGTGGTGCGTCAGGGCCGCGACGTTGCCGTGCTCGCGCTTGGCGATTTCTTTGAGCTGGGTGAGCGCGTGGCAAACCGTCTGACTGCCGAGTACGGCATCGAGGCCACGCTCGTCAACCCGCGCTTCGCAACCGAGCTCGACCGCGAGTTCCTCGATAGCCTTGCCGCCGAGCATCGCGTTGTCGTCACCCTCGAGGACGGCATCTTGGACGGCGGCTGGGGCGAGCGCGTGGCATGTTATCTGGCATGCACGCCGTTGCGCACGCGCACCTTCGGCATCGCCAAGGGCTTCCCCGACCGCTACGACCCCAACGAACTGCTCGCGCAGAACGGCATGACGGTCGAGAACATGGTCGCCGAAGCCGTGAGACTACTCAACGAGTAAGAAAACCTCCGCAAGGGAAGCACCCCTGCGGAGGTTTTTGTTTTCACGACGCGATTATCTCAATCTGTAACATCTAGGGCCCGAATTCCCGTCTAGCTGTTACAGATTGAGACAAAGCAGCAAGGCTTGCCGCCGCACCGGCCAGAACCACCACAAAGGTGCCTGTCCCTTTTTGGTAGGCAGAATAACCCATAAGGTAAGTATGTTTCTGAGTTATTTCATGTTGACCCATTTGAGCGCGATAGGGTATAACTCTACTCAACCGCTAGGGATTTTATTGAGAAAGGTGTTCTACCATGAGCAAGAACCTCTCCCAGCAGGTCGTTCTCGACCGCCGCGGCTTCGTTGCCGCCACCTTCGCAACCCTTGTCGGCCTTGGTCTTGTCGGCTGCTCCGACACCAGCGCCGAGGCCGACAAGGGTTCCGCCGCCAGCTCTTCCAAGAGCTCCAATGATACCGAAGCTTCCACCACGCTCGACGCCAAGGCATTCGACAAGCTCGTCGACAACGGCCCCAAGGCCGATGACGATGCCATCGCCGCCAGCACCTGGGCCACGGCCGTCAAGGACGCTGGCGTCTTTAAGATCGGTGGCGTTCAGACCTCTACGCTCTTCTCCCTCCTCAACGAGAAAGACGGTCAGACCCGCGGCTTCGATGCCGGTATCGCACAGCTCCTGTCCAACTACATCCTGGGCGAGAACAAGGTCGAGATCACCCAGGTGACCTCGGACACGCGCGAGTCTGTCCTGCAGAACGGCCAGGTCGACGCTGTCTTTGCCACCTACACCATCACCGATGAGCGCAAGAAACTCGTCTCCTTTGCCGGCCCCTACTACTACACGCAGCAGGCCATCCTGGTGCTCGCCGATAACGACGACATCAAGAGCGTCGACGACCTGGCCGACAAGAACGTCGCCGTCCAGTCCGGCTCCAACGGCCCCGCCATCCTGGAGGAGTTCGCTCCCAAGGCCAGCCAGCAGGAGTTCAAGACCGACGAGGAGGCCCGCCAGGCGCTTCAGCAGGGCCGCGTTGACGCCTACGTCATCGATAACAACATGCAGCAGAGCGCCTTGGTCCGCGAGCCCGGTAAGTACAAGATTGCCGGCAAGCCCTTCGGCAGCAAGGAGCCCTATGGCATCGGTCTGCCGCTCGATTCCGACGGCGTCACCTTTGTCAACGACTTCCTTAAGAAGATCGAGGATGATGGCACCTGGACCGAGCTGTGGCAGATCTGCATCGGCGACCGTACGGGCGACACCAATGTTCCCGAGCTGCCCGAGATCGGCGCCTAGGCAGCGAGCCTGGTAACGACCGCAACGAAACCATACGGAAACGCATGATGCGCTTTATTGCGGTAAACTGTTTCCTCACTGAGTTGTCGGGGCTTCCGTACACACGGGAGCCCCTTTCCTTATCGGCGGGAGGTCCGCATGAGTCTCTCCGAACTCTGGTCGCTCTATGGCCAGAACTATATCGACGCACTGCTAGCAACCTGGGGCATGACGCTTGAGTCGTTTGCCATCGCCATGGTACTGGCCGTCGCCGTCACCGTGATGCGCGTGTCGCCGCTCAAGCCACTGCGCGTCTTTGGCGACCTGTATGTCCAGGTCTTCCGTAACATCCCCGGCATCGCGCTGCTCATCATCGTCGTCTATGCGCTGCCGCCGCTCAAGGTCGTTCTGCCCTACCGCACCTGCGTTATCGTCGCCACGGTCCTTTTGGGCTCGGCCTTTGGCTCCGAAAACTTTATGAGCGGCATCAACACCGTCGGCGTCGGCCAGGTGGAAGCCGCCCGCTCGCTCGGCATGAGCTTTAACCGCATCCTCGCCAAAATCGTGATTCCGCAGGCACTGCGCTCAAGCGTATTGCCCATGACGAACCTCTTTATTGCCGTCATGCTCACTACTGCCTTGGGCAGCCAGGTGCCGCTTAAGCCGCAGGAGCTTACCGGCGTGGTGAGCTACATCAACACGCGCTCGCTCGGCGGCGTCGCCGCGTTCTTTATCTCGGCGCTCGGCTACCTGGGCACGGCCTTTGTGGAGAGCCACATTGGCAACTACATCGATAAGAAGGTGAGGATCCTCCGATGAGCAAGCACTCCTCCCCTGCGCTTACCATGCGCGATGCGCTCTACGAGGCTCCCGGCCCCAAGATGCGCGCCAAGATTCGCATCGGCACCGCCATCTCACTCGTCGCCGTCGCCGCGCTCGTCGCCCTGGTACTGCAGCGCTTTTATGTGACCGGCCAACTTTCGGTCCACTATTGGTATTTCTTTACGCACCTCACCACCTGGAAGTTCTTGCTTACCGGCTTTGAGGGCACCGTTAAAGTCGCGCTCACCGCCGGCGCCATCGCGCTGGTGCTGGGCCTCGCTCTCATGCTCGGCCGCACGAGCGACATCAGGCCGCTGCAGCTGGTTTGCCGCGTGCTCACCGATTTCTTCCGCGGCGTGCCGAGCCTGCTGTTCATCTACTTCTTCTTTTTGGTGCTGCCCCAGTACAAGATCGCGCTGCCGTCGTTTTGGATGCTCACGCTTCCCGTTGCGCTCGCTGCAGCCGGCGTACTTGCCGAGATTTTCCGCGCCGGCGTCAATGCCGTGCCGCGCGGCCAGGTCGAAGCCGCCCAGGCACTCGGTCTCTCCAAAGCTAAAATCACCTTTAAAATCGTGTTGCCGCAGGCCATTCGGTTTATCATTCCGTCGTTGATTTCGCAGCTTGTGGTCGTAGTCAAAGACACCACCGTCGCCTATGTGGTGAGCTACCCCGACCTCATGCAAAACGCCCGCGTGCTCATTACCAACTACGACGCCCTCGTGTCGGTCTACCTGGTTATCGCGGTCATCTACATCCTCATCAACGTCGCGATCAACAAGGCCGCTGTCTATGTTTCGCACAAGACCGGCGCGACCATCATCCGCTAACGCTTTACCATTTCGAGTCATAAGGAGCCGAGCACCATGGCACAGAGCACCTCTTCCACCGGCAATCAGCCGCTGATCGAGCTCAGACACGTCGATAAGCACTATGGCGATCTACACGTCCTCAACGACATCAATCTCTCGGTCGACCGCGGCGAGGTCGTCGTTGTGATCGGGCCCTCGGGCTCGGGCAAGTCGACCATGTGCCGCACCATCAACCGCCTGGAAACCATCGACTCGGGCGAGATCCTCATCGAGGGCGAGCCCCTGCCACAGGAAGGCAAGGATCTTGCCCGCATGCGTGCCGAACTGGGCATGGTGTTTCAGCAGTTCAACCTGTTCGCACATATGACCGTACTGCAAAACGTCATGCTGGGGCCGGTCGATGTGCTGGGTGTCTCCAAGGACGAGGCCCGTGAGCGCGCCATGGACCTGCTGAGCCGCGTGGGCGTGGCCGAGCAGGCCGATAAGGTGCCCGCACAGCTCTCGGGCGGCCAGCAACAGCGCGTAGCCATCGCCCGCTCGCTTGCCATGCAGCCCAAGGCCATGCTTTTTGACGAGCCCACGAGCGCCCTTGATCCCGAGATGATCAACGAGGTGCTCGAGGTCATGGTGCGCTTGGCGCAGCAGGGCATGACGATGATCGTCATCACGCACGAGATGAACTTTGCCCGCCGTGTGGCCGACCGCGTCGTCTTTATGGCCGACGGCCAGATCGTGGAAACCGGCACGCCCGACGAGTTCTTCGACCACCCCCAGACCAAGCGCGCCCAGGACTTCCTCAACTCCATCAAGGGCCACTAACCAGACCGCCCACCCGCCAGCCATGCCCATCCAAACTCGAAAGTTACACCTATGATCGGAACTCGCACTTCATCGTCATACACCCCGCACGTCGACGTCGCCCCCGCCGACCGCCCACTCATCCTCGTCGCACCGCGCTGGGAAGAGGCAGAGCCGTTTTTAACCGAGATGCTCTCCCCCAACGAGGAAATCGCAAGTGTCTTTGTCGATGCCATTCTTGCCGCCGGCGGCCTGCCGCTGCAGATGTCCATCACCGAGGACATTGAGGTTATCCGTCATTACGTCGATATCGCCGACGGCATCGCTATTCCCGGCGGCCCCGATGTCAATCCCAAACGCTGGGGCGATGATCGACCCTACGACCCCACCCTCTGCTGCGAGATCCGCGATAGCTTTGAGTTTAAGCTGGTCGGCGAGGTGCTCCGCGCCAAAAAGCCGCTCTTTACCACCTGCCGCGGCACGCAGTTGCTCAATGTCGCCACTGGCGGCACCCTGTGCATGGACGTGCCGAGCCTGGGCGCTCGCGAGGGCCGCACGCAGTGGCGCCATACCCACGTGCTCAACGACCCCGTGCATCCCGTCGAGGTCGTGCCGGGCTCACTTCTGGAGCGCGCGGTTGGCGGGCACAGGCTGATCCAGACCAACTCGGCACATCACTGCTGTGTCGATCGCCTGGGTAAAAGCACGCGTCTGGTCGCCAAGGCAACCGATGGCGTGCCCGAGTGCATCGAAGTCGAAGGCCAGCCATTCTGTCTAGGCGTGCAATGGCACCCTGAGTACACGTGGAAGACGCTCGAGACCGACTTTAACCTGTGGAAGTCGTTTGTCGAGGCAGCGGCCAAGGTTAAGCAGGCCCGCTAGTTCACGGACAGCACAACACAAAAGGGCGCCCCGCCGGCCACATGGTCCGGCGGGGCGCCCTTTTACCTATATATGGCCGGGACACACAGCCCAAGGCTCGTAAGCTCTTATTCAGCCGCCTCGCGCAGGGCCGACAACGTGGCCGCATATTGCTGCTGCAACGCATGCATTCCCTCGCGAGCGCCGTCAACGGCATCGGCGCCGCGCAGCGCCTCGATCACCACGACCGCCGGCTCGTACAGATTATCGAATCCCAGGTTCTGGCTCACGCCCTTGAGCGTGTGCGCTGCCATAAACGCACCTTCGGCGTCTCCCGCCGCCATGGCGGCCTCCAGCTTGTCCATGCTCTCGTCATCCAAAAACTTGAGGGCAAAGCGGGCAAGCATTTCCTCGCCCATCAGCCGAGCGCACGCGTCGTCATAATTGGCGCCGATCTTCTCATACGCCTCACGCATGGAAATCATGGATTAAAACTCCTTTGGTCAAACTAAATCGTGGGAAACGCGACAACGTCGGCGGGGCGTGCCAACGTCTCGGCAATACGGTCTTGCACCTCGAGCAGACAGTCGAGCAATAGCGGGTTAAAGGTGCCGCACTTACCGTCCAGGATCATCTGGATAGCCTCCTTGTGCGGGATAGCGTCCTTGTACACACGCACGCTCGTCAACGCATCGTACACGTCAGCCACCGAAACCACCTGTGCGGCGATGGGAATCTGGTTGCCCTTAAGGCCATCGGGATAGCCCTTGCCGTCCCAGCGCTCGTGGTGCCAACGCGCAATCTGGTACGCATATTCCATAAGCGCATTGCCGACGTGATGTCGGCCCAGCTCAAGCAACATGTCGGCGCCCATCGTGGTATGCGTCTTCATAATCTCGAACTCCTCGGACGTAAGGCGTCCGGGTTTGTTGAGAATCGCATCGTCAATCGCCATCTTGCCGATATCGTGCAGCGCCGAAGCCAGGGCAATCGTA
Organism: Collinsella sp.; assembly: GCA_048448865.1. GTDB lineage: Bacteria > Actinomycetota > Coriobacteriia > Coriobacteriales > Coriobacteriaceae > Collinsella. Next base: position 9,611 of record DBGBLM010000123.1, on the reverse strand, counting down.
GAGCGTTCCTCATTGTCAAGGGAGATGGTGTCGCTACGCTGAACCAGACAGCCAAGCAGCAGCTCGGTCAGCTTCTCGATGTTCGTAACGTGCCTGCCGCTCTCGCCGTTGCGAAGCTCCATGACGCCGGCCATGATGTCGATGAGCATGCGACTGTTCTTGACGCGCTCGTTGTACTGCTGGGACAGCAGGCTCGTCAGGCGGCGCTGTTTGGCGTACAGACGGATAGTGTTGCTTACACGACGGCGCACGACACGGGCGTCAAACGGGCGGCTGATATAGTCCGAGACGCCCAGCTCGTATGCACGCAGAACCACATCGTCGGATTCTTCGCTCGAAATCATGATGACAGGCAGATTGTCAACAACCGATCGGCGCGACAGATCGGCCAGCACCTCAAAGCCGCTCACGCCCGGCATGACAATGTCCAGCAGCACGAGCGACAACTCATCGCCATAGCGGTCGACCATATCGAGCGCCGTACGACCGTTTTCGGTCTCGAGGATGCAATACTCGTCCTTGAGCATCTCGTTGAGAATGGCTCGGTTCATCTCGGAGTCATCGACGATAAGCACCAAAGGCTTTTCGCTTTGGAAGGCCTCGATGAAATCGCCATCGGTCACGACCGTACCGGCTTTTGCCTTAGCACGGCTCAGTAACTGGACAGCGCGGCCAACGCCCTCATCAACCGTCTCGCCATGAATGCGAACGCCACCAACACATGCCGTCAAGCTCACGTACTCATGGCCCGGAACAATCGTGGCATGAACGGCATCGGATACCTGATGCAGGCGACGGGTGAAGTCATCGGAGGGAATATTGGGCATGACGACCACAAATTTGTCGCAGCCATAGCGTACAAGCTCGTCAGTCGAACGAATTCCGCTGCGTATGGCTGTCGCCACAGCACCGAGCGCAAGGTCGCCGGCATGACGGCCACACGTATCGTTGAAGACCCTAAAATCATCAAGGTCGATCACCGCCACGCCGGCCTTCATGCGGGCGCTACGGAGCTTTTCTTCGTAATATCGGCGATTGCGAACACTCGTCAGCACGTCGGTGTAGACAAGGTCCTCTTCCGCGGCCTCTTGCTCATCAATCGGACGTACCATCAGCAGGACGTGAGGCTCGCCCTCGACCTTCAGAGGGCGCAGGCGAGCACGGTACTCAACACCATCGTTGAGCAGTTGCTCCGACACCTCATCGGAGTCTGCCAAAGCCTCAAGACTCGACTGACGCAGACAAGGGCAGCGATCGCCGGCGAGCAGGCAGTTAGGCTCGCTCTTAATCTGATCGGCCGACAGCAAACGCACCACGGGGTAGGTCTTCGCGACGCGGGCGACCTCAGCGGCAGCCTCCTCGTCGGTTAGATTGACCTCGTGATTATTGAGCATATGGGGCCCTTTCGATAGTTTCGCATGGTAGCGGTGGGTTCCAAATGCTACAAGGGTAACACCTTGCCGATGCAGGTAAGCACGTGAATGCTGTTACATTTTTATGACCTGGCAAACGGCGGTAATGGAGCCGAAGGCGCGCGGTTATGGGCGCATTCGTTAACAATGACGAAACGCTAACAGTCCCTCTCCCCGCAGGTCATCGAGCGTGCTAACGCTCCAAGACATCGCGAACGGCGTTTGCCGCCGTAACGGGACGATCGCGCAGACCGTTATGCGCGCCCGGGATCGTCACAAGGGGGCAATCGAGATATTCGGCAGCCGCTCGCGTGCCAGCCTCGCGAGGTGTATCGACCGAAAGCTCGCCCAAAAACACGGCCGACACCGCCTTTGACGCGCGGGCGCGCTCCCAGTCGGGAGCATATGTCATATTTGTTCCGTATTCATTGGCCATAAAGCAACGACCATTGCGCAGGGCATGTTTGGCTTCCGCTTCGATCGTCCCGGGAGCCTCGGGGTCCAAGTCACCGAGGGCTCCCAAGAAAAGCCGGAGCGCCCTTGAAACCTTTCCAGCCGCAATCATATCGAGCAAAACCGGAGCTGCGCCCATGCCGACGCCTTCGGCCGACACAGCCGGCTCATGCAGAATCGCACGGGCGACGAGATGGGGTTCGGTGCGAAGAAGCTCCAGCGCAACCAACGTACCGGCACTATGCGCAAGCACATTTGCCGGAGCGCCAACGTGTTCGATCACGGCTTGCAGGTCGGCGGCCTGAGCGGCAAGATCATAGCTGCCGTCTGCCGCATCGCTGCTGCCACCGCAGCCGCGGCGGTCGTAGGCAATTACGCGGTAGTTGCGGCTGAGCTCACAAGCGATACCGTCGAAAAATGTGCCGTCGACACAAGCGCCGTGTACGCACACCAAGGCAGGAGTATCAGGCGACACATCCGGGCCGGCATATTCGCGACAGGCAATCGTGGTGCCCGCACTCTCGACTGTAAAATCCATGTTGTGCCCCCATCATCAATGCCCATCCAATTGCACGTCAGTACGGTTGGATGGACCCGCATTGCCTTACGCCTTGTTAACAGATTAACTGTACCCGACCCAAGGCTTTTCATGGCACGGCATCATGAGCGACGTGAAAAAACGAAACTTGTAAAGCAAGAGCCCGCACCTTGTTTTGGAGCCGATGCTATGCTTAGGCACAATTGTCTTGAGGAGCATATGTCTATGTCTACGTTTTTGAATGCCAGCCCCATCTTTGGGCCCGTTCGCAGCCGTCGCCTTGGTCTCTCGCTCGGCGTCAACATGATGCCGGCCAGCGGCAAAATCTGCACGTTCGACTGCATCTACTGCGAGAACGGCCTCAACGCCGAGCGCCCCTGCCATGAGCCGTACAACACAGCTGCCGTGGTACTCGACGCGCTCGAGGCAAAGCTGCGCGAGATGGCAGCCGAGGGCGAGCTCCCCGATGTAATCACGTTTGCCGGCAACGGCGAGCCCACCGCCGCGCCGGAGTTTCCGCAGGCCATCGCCGGCGCCGTCGCGCTGCGCGACGAGCTTGCCCCAAATTCCAAGATCGCCGTGCTCTCCAACGGCACGCGCGCCGACCGCCCCGAGGTGCACGACGCGCTCATGATGGTCGACGACAACATTCTTAAGCTCGATACCGTCGACCCGGCGTTTATCCAGCTGCTCGACCAGCCTGTTGGCCCCTACGACGTCGAGCACCAGATCGAGACGTTCGCGAGCTTTGACGGTCACGTTATTATTCAGACGATCTTTTTGACCGGCGAGTATCAGGGCAAGCCCATCGACAACACCGGCGAGGAGTACGTTGCCCCCTGGCTCGCGGCGCTTGAGCGCATTCGTCCGCAGGAGGCGACCATCTACACGGTGGCGCGCGAGACGCCGGTCGCCGGCCTTGCCAAAGCAGCGCCCGAGGTGCTCGACGCCATCGCCGCACGCGTGCGCGCCCTCGGCATTCCCTGCCAGGTGAGCTACTAGCAAAACCACGCAGCAGCTAGTGCCCGCCATCCCGCCCCATCAGTTGCGGTGATATAGTTCCTGTTTATGCTGTTAAACCGCTTAAATCGGAACTATATCACCGCAACTTTTATGGACGCGTGGGTAGGCTATACTAGCTGCGGATGAAAGGAAGTTAGCCATGTATGACAACGGACCCGTGCCCGGCCGCAACGACGCTTGCTGGTGCGGCAGCGGCAAAAAATATAAGAAATGTCACAGCGCCTTCGACGAGCGCCTCGAACGCCTGTGGGAGGAGGGCTGGGAGGTTCTGCCCCGTACGCTCTACAAGACGCCCGCCGATATCGAGGGCATCAAGCGCTCCGCCGCCATCAACGTGGGCGTGCTCGACTACGTAGGCGAGCACATCGCCGCGGGCATGACCACCAACCAGATCGACCAGATGATCTACGACTATACCGTCGAACACGGCGGCACGCCGGCCGATCTCAACTACGAGGGCTACCCCAAAAGCGTGTGCACCTCGATCAATGACGTGGTCTGTCACGGCATCCCCTGTGATACAGACGTGCTTCACGAGGGCGATATTATCAACGTGGACTGCTCCACGATTTTGGACGGCTACTTTAGCGACTCGAGCCGTATGTTCTGCATCGGCGAGGTCTCGGCCGAGCGCCAGCGCCTGGTCGACGTCACCCGCGCCAGCGTGGAGGCGGGTCTGGCCGCCGTCAAGCCGTGGCTGCCGCTGTCCGTGATGGCCGAGGCCGTGCAAAAGACGGTCGAGGACGCCGGCTTTAGCGTGGTGCGCGAGTACGGCGGACACGGCATCGGTAAGGAGTTCCACGAGGACCCGTTTGTGGGCTTTACCACCGAGGCGCCCGATGTGGACACCATCATGGCCCCAGGCATGGTCTTTACCATCGAGCCCATGGTCAATGCCGGAGCGCCCGACATTAAGATCAGCAAGGGCGACGGCTGGTGCGTGCGCACCAAGGACGGTAGCGATTCGGCCCAGTGCGAGGTACAGCTCGTGGTGACCGAGGACGGTTACGAGCTGCTCAGCTGGTAGCTGTAGATATGCCGGACTACGCGATGGATATGCTAACCATCGCGTAGCCCGGCGTTTTATTTGAACGTTTTGCCTGATAAAACCTGCCAAAATTAACCTGTCCCTTTTTGGCAGGTCGAGCGGAGAGGACTGCTTGTGAACATCCTGGTTTTGTTGCCTGTCAACGACCGTCATCGCGCAATTCTTGAGTCGAGCGCTCCGGGCGAGGACTTTATCTACACGAGCGCCGATGCCGCCACGCGTGAGCAGGTCGCCAACGCCGACGTAATCCTGGGCAACATCGGCCCCGCCATGCTTACGGCATGCGAGCACCTCCAGCTGCTGCAACTGCAGACCGCGGGCTATGACGATTACCTGGCCGCCGGCACCGTGCCAGCCGACGCCAAGCTTTCCTGCTCGGTGGGCGCCTACGGCCAGGCCGTGAGCGAGCACATGTTTGCCATGGTCCTTTCCATGATGAAGCGTCTGCCCGGCTATCACGATCTGCAGCGTGAGCATCGCTGGAAGGATTTGGGGCCGGTTACCTCGCTCAAAAACGCCAACGTGCTGGTGCTGGGCGCGGGCGATATCGGCGGCCACTTTGCCACGCTCTGCCGTGGCATGGGTGCGCACGTCCGCGGCATCAAGCGCCATCCGCTCGTCTACCCCATTGTGTTTGAGGACATGGACGGCATGGATGCCCTGTCTGAGCGCTTGGCGGAGGCAGACGTCGTCGCATCTTTTATGCCGAGCACACCCGAGACCCGCGGCCTGGCGAACGCCGAGTTCTTCGCCACGATGAAACCGGGCGCCTTCTTTGCCAACGGCGGCCGCGGCGACCTTGTGGTCGCCGACCACTTGGTTGCCGCTCTGGAGTCGGGACATCTCGCCGGCGCCGCGGTCGACGTCACCGACCCCGAACCGTTGCCTGAAACAAGCCCACTGTGGGATGCGCCCAACATGCTCATCACGCCACACGTCTCCGGCTGGTTCCACCTAGCCGCCACGCTCAACAACGTTGTCGACATCGCCGCAGAGAACCTGCGTCACCTGCAAGCCGGCGAAACTTTACGTTGTTGGATCGAGCACTAATCTTGTTCCGCCGTTCTAACGAACGGCGGACCGGTCGACGCTGCGCGCCGCCCAGAGCGACAATTTGCCATTCAAAAGGCGAGGCACGACCAGAAGGTCAATGCCTCGCCTTTTTCATGCCGACTTGTTCGCTCTGGACATCGCTCGCTGACGTTTGCCCAACCTGCGGTGTCATAACAATTCTGTCCAGCTGTTGGCATTGAGGCATTTTCCCAGATAAAACCTGCCAAAATGAACCTGTCCCTTTTTGGTAGGTTTTAGAGCTCCACGCTTTCGGCGCCGTTGATGGTTAGGTTTCGCTCGTAGAAGGCGGTGAGGGCGCGGATGGCGTACATCACGTCGCGCACGCCGCCGGTCTCGTAGCTCGAGTGCATGGCCAGCTGCGGCAGGCCCACGTCCACGGCGTGCATACTCACCTGCATGTTCGACAGGTTGCCGAGCGTGGAGCCGCCGGCCATATCGCTCTTGTTGGCGAAGGCCTGCGTGGGCACGTCGGCGTCATCGCAGATGGCCTGGAACACCGCGCGGCTAAAGGCGTCGGTGCAGTAGTGCTGGTTGGCGGCTTCTTTGATGACGATGCCGCCGTTGAGCACCACCTGGTTGCGGGCATCGCACTTCTCGGCATGGTTGGGATGCACGGCATGCGCGTTGTCGCAGCTCACGAGCATCGATGCGGCAAGGGCGCGATGGTACGACTCGTCGTCAAAGCCCAGCGAGCCGTTAATGCGGCGCAGTGCGTCGGCCAAGAAGGTCGACATGGCGCCCTGCTTGGTCTCGGAGCCAACCTCCTCGTTATCAAAGCAGCAAAAGACCGAGACGTCGTGCGCGTTCTCGGCACCCAAAAATGCCTGCAGCGAGGTGTAGGCGCAGGCCAGGTCGTCGAGCTTGGGCGTCGAGATAAACTCGTCGGCCCAGCCCCAAATGCGCGCATCCTGACGATTGACCAGGAACAAATCGCGGCCCAAAATTTGCTCGGGCTCAACGTCCAGCTCGTCGGCGATCAGGGCATCAAAATCACCCTGCTTGAGTTCGCCAGCGCTGATGAGCGGGCACAGGTCAACGGCGCGATTGGGAGCAAAGCTCTCGTTAACGCCGCGGTTCATGTGGATGGCAAGGCTCGGAATAATGGCAACCTCGCGCTCGGTGGCAAGCAGGCGGCTCTCAATACGGTCGCCCTCGCGCACCAGCACGCGGCCCGCGAGCGCCAGCGGGCGATCGAACCAGGTGTAGTCGATCATGCCGCCGTAGGCCTCGGTGTTCAGGCGCAGCGTCTCGCCCGCACCGTCGAGTTCGGGCACGGCCTTGACCTTAAACGTCGGCGAATCGCTGTGCGACGCCGTGAGCTGAAAATGATAGTCGCCGGCAACGCCGTCCTCGCCCCAGGTTGCGGCCAGGTCCTCGCCCACCTTAAAGGCAACAACGCTCGAGGTATTACGCTGCGTGTAATAACGCCCGCCCGGCTCGATATCCCACGCCGCGTTCTCGGGCAGGTAGGTAAAGCCCGCCTCGTCGAGCTCGGCCATAATGGTCGCCGCCGTATGGAACATGCTGGGGCACGCCTCGATAAAGTCGATAAGGTCGTTGGCGACCTCGATATCGTCGGCCGTCACGTGCACGCGCTCGGGCGTTTCCTGATCCGTCATGCTCTCCCCTTTCGCTGGGTTGATGGTCCCCTCCAGCATACCCCGCCACGCCAGCGCCGCGCTCTTCATTCCATGTTTAATCCCGCGCCGCTCACCAAGTTGAGCCATCATGCCCGCGCTTCTTTTGCGACAATTGCGCTAACAGGACGAGAGGAGCCGTCATGAAGCCACGTAACATTGCCATCGCCTGCGGTGTCGCGGGAGTCGCCGTCGGCCTTGCCGCTGCCGCCGGCATCGTTTACCGCAAGCAAATCAAGTCCGCCGCGTCGCTCAAACGCTTGACCGGCTACGCGGATGGCTATGACCTGTACGCAATCGACATCGCCTACGACTACGATCTCGATCGCATCATCGCCGCTGGCGTGCGCGACGACCAGGCCTACATCGATGCCGCGGTGGCGCAGGTGCTGCCCGGTGTGCCGGTACATGTCCAGGCGCCCCAGTTTGCCTGCAGCGCTTTTGTCGCCGTAGATGCCGAAGGCCGCGTGCGCACCGGTCGCAATTACGACTTTAAAGACGACACCTCGGCGCTGCTGGTGCGCAATCACCCACGCGGCGGCTATGCCTCCATCGGCTTTGCGGCCCTCAATAACCTGGGCACCAACACTCCACTTGACTCCGTCGCCGGACGCGCCGCCGCACTCATGGGCCCGTTTGCCCAGCTCGACGGTGTTAACGAATGCGGCGTGTCCATTGCCGTACTCACCCTGGATTCCAAGCCCTGTGACCAGGACACGCAACGCCCCGTCATCAACACTTCGCTCGCCATCCGTCTGGTGCTCGACCGCGCGGCTACCACGCAAGAGGCCGTCGACCTACTTTCCGCCCACGACATGCACGCCATGGCCGGACGCGATTACCACTTCTTTATCAACGACGCCGCCGGTGACGCACGGGTGGTGGAGTGGGATCCGCGCGATCCCGACCGCGCATGCAAGGCGACGCCCGTGCGCCAGGTCACGAACTTCTACGCCTGCTATGGCGACGAAGTGCTCCCCAACCAAAAGAATGGCGAGCTGGGGCATGGTAAAGAGCGCGCCGTCGCAATCGCCGATGTCCTCGACGCCCATGTCGGTGCTCAGGACGAGGCAGTCACTTGGAAGGCCCTGCGTGCCGCAGCGCAAGAGCCCAATCCGGAAGACATCACCAGCAATACGCAATGGTCGGTCGTCTTTGACAATACCGAACCCGCCGCCGCCATTACGCTGCGCCGCCACTGGGGCGACGTCGACGCCTTCGCACTGTAAGGACCCAGGCCCGTCGACCTTACGCTCGCCTGACGTTGTTTACATTTCTATACGCTTGAGCTAACACGTTTTACCCCTGTATCAACAGTGTGCGGGGGTAAACTTATGTGCATGTTATAACTTGCCCGGAAGGATTCATCATGCTTAGGATCGGTCTTCTTACCAGTGGCGGCGACTGCCAAGCGCTCAACGCCACCATGCGCGGCATCGTCAAAACGCTTATGACCAATAGCGAAGAACCTATCGAGATCTATGGTTTTGAGGACGGCTACCAGGGCCTTATCTACAGCAGGTTCCGCGTCATGACGCCCGCCGATTTTAGCGGCATCCTCACCCGCGGCGGCACCATCCTGGGCACGAGCCGCACACCGTTCAAGCGTCTGGACATTCCCGAGGCTGACGGCGTCGAGAAGGTGCCGGCGATGGTCCACACCTATCACAAGCTGCAGCTCGACTGCCTGTTTATGCTGGGCGGCAACGGCTCCACCAAGACTGCCAACCGCCTGCGCGAAGAGGGTCTCAACGTTATCGCCCTGCCCAAGACCATCGATAACGACACCTGGGGCACCGAGCTGACGTTTGGCTTTACGAGCGCCATCGACGTCGCCACCAAGTGCATCGACGACATCCACACCACCGCTTCGAGCCACGGCCGCGTGTTCGTTATCGAGATCATGGGCCACAAGGTTGGCTGGATCCCGCTGTATGCCGGCGTCGCGGGCGGCGCGGATGTCATCTTGATTCCCGAGATTCCCTACGACATGGATAACGTCATCAAGACCATCGAGCATCGCATGGAGACCGGCAGCCGCTTTACCATCGTGGCCGTCGCCGAGGGTGCTATCTCCAAGGAGGACGCGTCGCTGTCCAAGAAGGAGTACAAGAAGAAGCTCGCCGAGCGTACGAGTCCGTCGATCGTCTACGACATCGCCAAGGAGATCGAGGCCAAGACCGGTCGCGAGACCCGCGTCGCCATCCCCGGCCACACGCAGCGCGGCGGTCAGCCCGACGCCCAGGACCGCATCTTTGCGACCCAGTGCGGCGTCGAGGCAGCGCTCGGCTGTCTGCGCGGCGAGTTTGGCTACATGATTGCCCTGCGCGACGGCAAGATGTGCCACATGCCGCTCGAGGAGGTCGCCGGCAAGCTGAAGTTTGTCGACCCCCAGAGTGATCTGGTGCGCGAGGCCAAGGCGTTGG
>DBGBLM010000122.1:0-21674 GCA_048448865.1 Collinsella sp. | reverse complement strand
TGTTTATTATCTTCTTGGATGTAAATGCTATTCACTTAGCAACAGTACTCATATTTGGCATTTTTTGCCCACTGCCATATAGCTAACACCCTATAGCAGACAAAAACAGGCCGCAGCCCATCGTTGCGGCCTGTTCGGAAGCAAAAGAGGCGCTAGGCGCTGTAGCCCATCGCCTGCAGGACAAACATGACGACCGTGAGCACCGTAATCACGGCGATAGTCGCCCAAGTGAGCACGTTCCACACGCGACCGTTGCGGTTGGCACCCATAATGTGACGGTCGGCTGCGATAACCACCTGGAACACCAGAACCACGGGCAACAGCACACCATTGATGACCTGTGAGGTCATCATAATCTGGAACAGATCGACGCCGGGCATAAGCACCAGCACGGCAGAGATGCCGATGATGGCCGTAATGATGCCGCGATAGACCGGGGCCTCGTCCCAGCTGCGGTCGGCACCGCGCTCCCAGCCAAATGCCTCGCAGATAGCGCTCGACGTAACGCCCGGCAGCACGCAGGCAGCCAAGAAGCTCGCCGCGACCAGGCCCGAGGCAAACAGTACCGTGGACCACTGACCCGCAATAGGCTCCAGCGCACGGGCAGCATCGGCAGCATCGCTAATCTGAATGCCCGCCGGGAACAACACCGTACCGGTCGTGATGATAATAAAGCCGGCAATGACATCGGCGGCAAGCGAGCCGCTCACGGTATCGATGCGCTGCAGCACGATATCGTCCTCGCCCGCGTTCTTATCGACCACGTTGTTCTGCGCCAAGAAAATCATCCACGGCGCGATGGTGGTACCGATCGTTGCGACCACGAGCGACACGTAGCTGGAGTCATTTTGAATGTTAGGCACGACCAGGTCGACCGCGACCTCACCCCAGTTGGGGCCAGCCATAAACGCGGCGACGATATAGGTCACGAACACGCAGCTCACCAGCAGCAGAATCTTCTCGATGCGCTGGAAACTACCCGACATGGTAAGCATCCACACCAGCAGCGCCACCAACGGCACCGAGATGCTCGCCGGCACGCCAAAGAGAGCAAGGCCGCTGGCGATGCCCGCAAACTCCGAGATGGTCACCGCCGTGTTGGCGATCAACAGCGCTGCCATGGCCAGCACGCTCTTGCGCACGCCAAAGCGCTCGCGAATGAGCGACGCCAGGCCCTTACCCGTGACGCATCCGCAGCGCGCCGCGGTCTCCTGCGTCACGATAAGCAGCACGGTCATGACGGGAAGCATCCAGAGCATCTTATAGCCATAGCTGGCGCCCGCGCTGGAATACGTGGCGATGCCGCCAGCGTCATTGCCCGAAAGCGCCGCCAGAAGACCGGGGCCCATGGCGCCAAAGATGGCCGCGATGGTCAGCTTTTGCTTGGTGCTCGGCTTTTGCTTCGTATTTTGCACGCGACCACCTACCCCATGACCGACATGGTGAGCAGCACCGCGGCGATGCAGTACGCCACACACGAGATCATGACGGCGATGACGTTCATGGCGGTACCCGACGTATTGAGGTCGTGCTCATCGCGCCAGAACAGCACCATCAGGTAAATCACGGCGCTCATGTTGCCCACCAGGCAGATGATGGCCGCGATGTTAAAGCAGCCGGTAAAGAGCTGCTCCTCAAACATAGGGGCATCGAGGAACGCGGCAGTGCGCACCAGCTGCGCGCACAGGTAAGTAACAAGCGAAAGGATCAGGCCCATACCCGTGCTCTGGAAGAAGAATCCCAGGTACGGTTTGGGCTCGTCGTCGTGACCGTCGTACTCGAGGAAGTAGTTCTTGACGAACGACACCATGCGCGAGGCCGCCAGCAGCACGAGCGGCATGGCGCACATGGGGAACACCACCAGATGCGCGGAGCCCAGCGCCGTCCCCAGCACCGTCGCCATAATGCACGAGGCGATGCCCCACACGACGACCCAGTACTGACGATGCACGAACCAGCTGAGCACGTTCGTCGAGTCGTCCGACGCGCTATCGCCCGAGCCGACACCGGCGATCTGCAGGTCCTCCTGATGCTCCTCGGCGATAACGTCCATGGCGTCGTCGAAGGTCACGATGCCCAGGATATGACGGTTCTCGTCGCAGACAGGGATGGCAACCAGGTCGTACTTGGTCATCTCGTCCGTCACGTCTTCCTGGTCCTCGTCGGGCGACACGTAGACCAGGTCGCGATAGGCGAGCTGGCCCAGCGTGGCATCGCGGTCGGCCACGATCAGCGTGCGCAGCGAGAGCACGCCGGTGAGCATGCCGCTCGGATCCTCGGTATAGACGTAATAGACACTCTCGAAGTCCTCATCGAGTTTGCGAATCGCCTCGATGGCATCGCCGACCGTCGCCGTGGCGGGCAGCGAGACAAACTCCGAGGTCATGATGCGGCCGGCGGTGTTGTCCTCATAGCCCAGCAGGTTACGAATCGCCTTCTCCTCCTTGACGCCCATCAGGCGCAGGAGCTTCTCGGCCTTCTCGTAATCGAGCTCGTCGATCAGGTCGGCGGCGTCGTCCGGGTCCATCATGGCCAGCATCGACGATGCGTCCGTATCGGACAGGCCCTCGAGCATCTCGGTCATGAGCTCGTCATCATCGAACTCCGAGATGGCCTCGGCGGCCTGGGCGGTGTCGAGCTGCGCGAACACCTGCGCACGCAGGCGCGGGTCGAGCTGCTCGATGATGTCGGCAATGTCGGCAGGGTGCAGCTCGCCAAGCGTCTTGTGCGACACCGAGAGCTGGATGTTCTTAGTCGAGCGATCGAGCAGGTCCATGTAAGACCAGGCGATAATGTCCTCGCTGAGCGGCTTGCCCAGGTGCTTCATAAAGCCCTCGACGACATGCTCGAGTGTGGGGCTGATCGCGCGCAGCAGACCGCGGGCGCCAACTTCGGCACCCAGTAGGCGCAGCTGATTTTCGCCCGACATGGAAAACTTGATGTCGTTTACGCGCACGACCTTCATGCCCTGCGTGTCGACAATTTGCTTGTTAAGCACGTCGCGGGCGAGTAAGAGTTCGGTCGGCTGCAGGTACGAAAAACGGATTTCGGTGGCCGACGTCTTAAGGTGTACACCCGTCTCGTCGATACGGTCGACCCATTTGCGCCAGCTGATCATAAACGGCGTCTTGCCGGGTCCGCGGAACGCGAGCGACGTCACGTGCGGAAAAACTTCGCCGGTAGCAATACCAAAATCGTTGACCACGCCGAGCTTTTCGCCGTCGACGTCCAAGACCGGCAATTTGAGCATCTCACTCAGATAATTCAATGGTGCTCCCCATCATTATTCCTCCGGACGCGGCCGCGCGTGCGACGTCCGGGGGCTTCTGGATATGTATACGCATGCGCGGGCGGCACGCCGCTCGACGCTTACACCCCGTGCATGCGCAAAAAGCACCTGCATGGGGTCATCGACTGTATGGTCGAGGTTTGGATTTCACCTGTAACCTTTCTCTTGACCCTCATTAACCGCAGTAACTATAGCATCAGCATCGCCCTGCGGCGTCGAATTTATGCGCTGCACATTGCAGGCATACCAAACGCTGACGCATCCGTGACATAGTCATTGGGGACGTTCTTAAATGACTACCCAATGACTACTCTGTGGTTACTCTGTGGTGTCTTCGTCCTCGGCAGGTTGGGGGAACACGGCGTCCTTGGGCATGGTGACCTTCGTCAGCGAGGTGAGCTTTTTGCTCAATGCCGTGTCCGTCTTGACCAGGTCGCTGAGCGTCACGATCTTGTAGCCGTCGGCGATGAGGCCGTCGATAATCTGCGGCAGCGCCTCGAGCGTCTGCTCGGCGCATTCGTCTCTATCGGTGAGCAGCACGATATTGCCCGGCGTCACCGAATCGAGCACCGTCGAGACCTGCTCGTCGGCACCGTTGAGCAGCCAGTCGCCCGAGTCAATATTCCACGAGACCACGGCGGAGACCAGGTCCATCGCATCAATCCAGTTTTGCTCGTCAAAGGCAGCGTAGGGAGCACGCAGTAGCATCGTCTTCACGCCGGTCGCCGACTTAATCGCATCGGTGCCTTTCGTGATCTGTTCGCGTACCGCCTCACGGTCCTGACCCTTGAGCGAATCGTCGCTGTAGCTGTTGGATCCGATCTCGCACCCGGCGTCGACAATCGCCTTGGCCGTGGCAGGCGAGGCCTCGGCCGCATCGCCCGAAAGGAAGAACGTCGCGGTGACGCCCTTTTCCTTGAGCACCTGCAAGATCTGCTTGGTGGCGCCGCTCGGACCCTCGTCAAACGTCAGCGCCACGTACTTTTTGTTGCCCTTGGGCGCCACGCTGGCGCGCGCAACAACGCAATCGGTGGCGGGCACAACCTCGCCGCGGTCCTGCGTCTTGCCCGACTGCTCACCAACCCACACCTCGGATCGGCCCTGGACACCCCATGTCTGCACATACTCGATAGCGCCCGTGCCCTCGACCTTGAGCTTGGGCTCGATAACCGTAGCCTGAACCTCGTGCTTCTCGTAGGTGTTACGGCCATCCTTGACCGTCACCTTCTCGCCGCCCTCAAGTTCGCGGCTATCCCATTTGCCCTGCTTCACGCGCTTGCCGTCGACCTTCACCGACAGCTTTTCGCCTCCATGGCGCTTGAGCACGCTGTCATCGACGGCCAGCAGGTCGCCTGCGTCGTAGGTGTCAGTCAATTCCTGGTCGTCGATGAGATTCTGCAGCGTAGAGCCCACGCGCACTGCGGTCTTCTGGCCGTTGAGCTCCACGTCCACGCTGCGGTTGACGTAGCCCACGACGGCAGCGATAAACAGCACGAGCGCGCAACCCACGGCGATAAGCGCGTAGGGCAGGCGAGACGAACGACGGGGTGTGCGGCTGTTGCCGATGCGAGCGCTGCGGTCGCTAAAGCCGCGGCTATGGTTGAGATACATCGCGCCGGGCTTACGGTGACGCTTGCGCTGACCGCTGGGCAGCTGCCCCAGGTCGCGGCGCGCCGTCGGACGCGCACCCGAACGCCCGTTTAAGTTGGATCCGTTTTGGCGCATGTGCCCTCCCCCATAAACACAGCAAGCCGGAGCAACAGGTCTCCGGCTTGCCTCCCATCATTTGGTACGTCGCTATTTTGTAGCTTTTGACGAGCCTCCGCTCGCCTTTTGGTATTCGTCCTTAAAGGCCTTGAACATGCCGCGCGTCTTGCCGAGCTGCTTGCCCAGTGCGCGACTGCCCTTGTCCACGGCAACCGATCCCTTGTCGTCGAGCACCTTGGCGCCCTTTTTGACCTTGTCGCCCACCACGACGCTGGCCTCGGCGGCCTTGGCAGCCGCACCGCCCGAATACCCGAGCGACTTGACCTCGTCCGAGACGACCATCGCGCCGTTCTCGTAGCCGCGCAGCATCGTCGGCGGCACCTGCGTGTCACCGACCAAAACACTCGAAGCAGCACCGGCGGTCACATAGAATGCCTGCACGATGCCCGAGCGTGGCTTGAACTCAACGTCCGAGCAATAGCCCACGACGTCGCCCGATTCCGTGCGCACGTCCATACCGACCCAGATGATGCAATCGTCCAGGTTGATGTCGAGGCGCTTGGCGGCGGCGGCATCGTACGTGTCCTTGACGTCATCAACCGCAATGGCGCCCTCGTAGACACCAATGGCGTCGAGCGCCACGAATCGGTCGGGACGCTCGATCATGCCCGCGATATCGGACTGGCGGACCATAAAGCCGACCACGCGCGTACCGCCCGGGGTAAAGACCGGAAAGTGAATCTTTCCGAGCTTTTTAGGGCTGCGCGGCGTGCCGTCCTTTTTGGTGCGCTTGTCCTCGGTAGGCTTGCGATAGATCTTGGCGCCGACAAAATCCCCGGCGCGCATTATGCCTCGGTCGAGGGCTCCGCAGCCTCGGTATCAGCCTCGACGGCGTTCTCGACCACGACGTCGGCGGCAGGCGTCACGTTGCCGCCCGAAATGGCGTCGTTGAGCTGCTCGCGCAGCTGGTCCATGCGCTCGCGGGCAAGGTCGACCTTGGCGCGCAGGTCGTCGGTCTTGGCGTCGACCATCGGGCCAAAGTCATTCACCGCAGCACGAGCCTCCTCGGCGCTGTGCTCGTAGGTGTCGCGCATATTGTCCCAGGCGTCGTTGGCGATATCGGCAGCCATGGCGCGGGTCTCGGCGCCCGAGCGCGGGGCCAGAGCAACGCCGACAATAGCGCCGGCAGCGGCACCAAAAAGTGCGCCGGAGACAAAGCTGAAAGTCTTACCCATGATCATTCCTCTCCTGCGGGCACGTCGGTGCCCACCGTTTGAATGCTGTCCATTATACCCGCAGCGCATCACTTGCCGCTCCGCTCATCCGCGTACGGCAAAGGCGCAGGTATGTGATGGTGATAAACGCCTAGGCCTACTCCTGGGGCATAGCCGGCATGGCCACCGTGGCACCCGGGTCCTCGCCGGCGCCGTCCACGAGCGGCAGACCGCCCTCATGCGCAGGTCCTGCCGGAACCGTCGCCGCACCGCCAAAGACGGCAGCGGAGGCCTCGTGGTTCTCGGCAACCGCGCCCTCGGTATCAATCGCCACCTGGGGCTCGTCGTCAAAGTTGGGGACACCCTGGGGCTCGGTGGGAACGGGCTCGGCAGTCGCATCGGCAACGGGCTCGGCGTCGACCGGCACATCGCCCTCGTCAGCACCCTCGTCCTCGGCAGCATCTTCGCCGTTCGCAGCGGCGACGGCCTCGTGAGGATCCTTGCCCTCGGCCTCGGCGCGCATGCCCAGTACCAGGTTGCGCAGGCCCGCGACCGTGCCTTCCACGTCAGGGGCAGGCTGGTCGGCGTGCAGATAGGCCCAGTCCATCATAAAGGTGGCCGAAGACAGCGCGCCGATGGCCAGCGCGTCGTCGGGGCACGAAAGCTCAACCTCAAAGACGCGCTCGTCGTGCTCGCTTACGCGCGTGCGGCCGCACGAGATGCTACCGGCAAGACCGGTCTCGTTCATGAGCTCAACCGTCACGTGCTCCAGCAGGTGGCAGAGCTCGGTCTGGCCCATGCAGTCCTGGAACTCGCGGCCGGAATCGCCCAGGCACAGGTGCTTGGCAATCGCCGGCACCAGGTAGTACACGCGCGCCGTGGCCTCGATGTCCTCCGAGGTCATGAGCGGCATGCCGGGGTTCACCAGCACATGCGCGCAGATCTTGTCCTCGCTGACGGTGACCTTAAGGATGTTGAACAGGCCTGCCATAACTCTCCCCTACTCTTCCTTGTCCTACTCGTCGCCGTCGTGCGGATTCGCGGAACCCGCACCCGGCGTCGTCGGCTCGTCTACCGAAGACTCGGAATCCTTCTTATCGGTTTCGGCCGGAGCAATCACGCGAATGAGCGAGATGCGCTGGCCACGCATCGACTGCACCTTGAACTTGTACCCTGCAACCTCAAACACCTCTCCGATGTCGGGCACCGAGTCGCAAAGCTCCAAAATCCAGCCGGCGATGGTCTCATAATCATCGCTTTCCTCGAGCGGCCAACCAAGCTCAATCGCGTCATCGCACGAAAAACGCCCATCAACGAGCCACTCGCGGCGCGAAAGGCGCGTGAGATACTTGTTGTCGGGGTCGAACTCGTCCTCGATCTCGCCGACGATCTCCTCGACGATGTCCTCGATGGTGATGATGCCGGCCGTGCCGCCGTACTCGTCCACGACCACCACGATCTGGTCGTGCGAGGTCTGCATCTCGGACAGCAGCGGCAGGATGTCCTTGGTGTCGGGCACAAAGGTGGCGTCGCGCAAAAAGCCGGCGATGGGCTGGTCGCCCTTGCCGTCGAGCGCGGGCTGAATCAGGTCCTTGATGTGCGCGATGCCGGCGACGTTGTCGGGATCCTCGTGATAGACGGGGATGCGGCTAAAGCCGGTCTGGCGCATGGTGGACAGCACGTCGGCGACCGTCTCGTCGTCCTCGCACATGGTGGTGTCCACGCGCGGCACCATGACCTCGCGGGCAACGGTGTCGCCCAGGTCGAAGATCTCGTGGATCATGCGCTTTTCTTCGTCGAGCAGGTCGTCCTGCTCCGAAACCATGTACTTGATCTCTTCTTCCGAGACGTTCTGGCGGTCGTCGGCACTCTTGATGCGCAGGATACGGGCCAGGCCATCGGAGCAAGCACCAGTTAGCCACACGAGCGGACGGGCGATCTTTTGGAAAAACGACAACGGCCCCACAACCTGCTTGGACACGCCTTCGGCGTTGGCCAGGCCGATGCGCTTGGGGACGAGCTCGCCGATCACGATGGACACGAAGGCGACCGCGACGGTGATGATGACCGGCGCCAGGCCGCGCGCGATGGCGGAGAGCGGCGCGATGCCAAAGCTCATGAGCCACGTGGCGAGCGGGTCGGACAGACTCGTCGAGGCGACGGCGGACGAGGCGAAGCCCACGAGCGTGATGGCGACCTGGATGGTGGCGAGCAGCTGATCGGAGTCGGCAGCCAGCTTAATGGCACGCTCGGCGCGCTTGTCGCCTTCCTCTGCCTCGTGTTCCAGCACGGCGCGCTTGGCCGTGGTGAGCGCCATCTCAGACATAGAGAAGTAGCCGTTGATGAGGGTCAAAACGAGGGTGGTGATAAGGGAGATGGTTATGTCCATCGGGAGTTTCTCGAACCTCCAAGATTCGGGACGTCGGATTAAAACGTTGACGGCGGATACGGCAATTGCACCGGCGCCCAAACAAAGACGCGGGTGCGCAGGCGTGGTCGCTAGATTACGAAGAGGATCACCGCCATGAACTGGAAGATGCTGCCGGCGAGTACCCACAGGTGAAACACGCTGTGAAGATAGCGCACGTTTTTGGCGATATAGAACGGCACGCCCGCGGTGTAGCACACGCCGCCGACGGCGAGCAGGGCAAGTGCCACGGGGTTGAGCAGCGCCACAAGTTCGGGCAGCTTAAAGACGACAAGCCAGCCCATCAGCAGGTAGACCAAGCCGCTTACCCAGTGCGGCTGACGCTCGCGCAAAAAGCACTCGAGGGCGATGCCGATAATAGCGATGGCCCATACGGCAAAGAACAGCACAGCGCCGCCGTCGTTTGCGAGCGTGATGAGGCAAAACGGCGTATAGCTGCCGGCTATGAGCAGGTAGATGCAGCTGTGGTCGATGATGCGAAACACGCGCTTGGCGCGCGCGGGCTGAATCGCGTGGTAGAGCGTGGAGGCTAGGTATTCGAGGATAATGCTGACGCCATAGACAATTGCCGCGGCCATGTGGGCCGGGCCTCCGCCGCGCAGGGCGGCGAATACGATCAGGAGCACCAGGCCCGCGATACCCAGCAGGCAGCCGACACCATGGGTGACGGAGTTCATGATCTCCTCACCCACCGTGTAGTGTGGAACGGCCGCGGTCTTGGGTCGCGGCTTAGAACTGTCGCTCGAATCGGACATGCCGGTTACATCCTCCAACGTAAAGAGTTCTCAACACTATATCAAAGCGTCTGGGTACGTGCGAAATTTGCACCATACGTGACCCTTTGTTTACCCATTCTTTGCCTGTTGACGCATCAACGGCGAACGTCCATAATGCGCTTGCATTAAATGTTGATGTATTAACATCTTATAGGAGAATACCGCATGGCTCAAAACGCACGTTCCTATCGAAAGCTCAAGATAGCCGGCATCGTTGCACTGGTGGTTGTCGTTGCGCTGCTCGGATTTGCCGGCAACTTTCTGTTTGACTTCGCGCTGAATCCCCGCGCGCCATACACCATGAAGATGATGCAGGATAGCAAGAACGACAAAGAAGGTGAGCAGCCGGATGCCGAGGATACCGAGGCGCGGGCATGGTTTAAAGAGAACCGCGAGAGCAGGAGCCTCACCGCAGACGACGGGACCGAGCTTGCCGCCTGGTATTTTGCTGCGTCGGAGAGCACGCACGACTACGCCGTCTGCCTGCATGGATATACCAACGAGCCCATCGGTATGGCCCGATACGTCAAGCGATTCCACGACCGCGGCATGAACGTACTCGCGCCCGCCGCGCGCGCCCACGAGCGCTCCGGCGGCGACTATATCGGCATGGGCTGGCCCGAGCGGCTCGATGTCGTCGCATGGATCGAGCAAATCGTTCAGGCTGACCCCGAGGCACGCATCCTGGTCTTTGGCGAGTCGATGGGTGCGGCAACCGCCATGAACGTCGCGGGGGAATCTCTGCCCGCAAACGTGAAATGCATTATCGAGGACTGCGGTTATACGAGTGTTTGGGACGAGTTTTCTCTGCAGCTCAAGAACGTGTTCGGCTTGCCCAGCTTTCCCTTGCTCGATGTAGCAAACTTGGTATGCAACGTGCGCGCGGGCTACGACTTTCATAAGGCGAGCAGCGTGGAACAGCTCAAGCGCGCGACGGTTCCCATGCTGTTTATCCACGGCGACCAGGACACTTTTGTGCCGTACGATATGCTCGACCGAAACTACGACGCGTGCGCCAGCAAGGTCAAGCAAAAGCTCACCATCCATGGCGCCACCCACGCCAAGAGCGCGCAGGTCGACCCCGAACTCTACTGGAACACGGTCGACAACTTCCTCGACGAGTATTTTTAGGTAAATAGTACGGTTTACTGGCCTATCTGACCCCCTAGCACTTCCGAAAAGCCGCCCGTGGGCACTGTGCTCACGGGCGGCTTTTGCTAACAGTTGTGCTACAAAGGCGCTTGTTTTGTCTAATAGCTAGGTGCTACTTGACCTCGATGAGCTCGTACTTGCTCGTGCCCAGGCCGATCTTCTCGGCGTGCGCGATGCACACGCGCCAGTCGGTGTCGGGATGCGTGATGCAGAAGGGATCCTTGGCCTGCTCGCCCTCCAGATGCTCATGGTTGTGCTCCATCTTGGCCGCGCTATCGGTGAGCTCGGTGTTGGGCAGCGGCTCAGACGCCATGACGGCGTCGGCGCAGGCCTGGTCGATGGCGACCGGGTCGAAGCTCGCGAACATGCCGATGTCGTTGACGATAGGCGTATCGTTTTCGGGATGGCAGTCGCAGTTGGGACTGATGTCCATGGCAAGCGAGATGTGGAAGCTCGGGCGGCCGTCGACGACGGCCTTCGTATACTCGGCGATCTTGCAGTTGAGCACGTCGGCCGCGGCCTCATAACCGGGCTTGATGCAGTCCTGGTTGCATGCCGCAATGCAGCGTCCGCAGCCCACGCAGCGATCGTGGTCGATGGCAGCCACGTGCACCGTGCGAGTAGCGCCGCTGGCAAGCTCGCGCTCGCGGGTGCCGTCGAACGAGATAGCGTTGTGCGCGCAGATCTTTTCGCAGGCATGGCAGCCAACGCAGTGCTCGGTCGCGACGTTCGGCTTGCCGGCGGCATGCTGCTCCATCTTGCCGGCACGGCTGCCGCCTCCCATGCCCAGGTTCTTCATGGCGCCGCCAAAACCGGCCTGCTCATGGCCCTTAAAGTGGGTGAGGCTGATCACGATATCGGCATCCATGAGCGCCTGACCGATCTTGGCCTCGTGCACGTACTCGCCGCCCTCGACCGGGACGAGCGCCTCGTCGGTGCCCTTGAGGCCGTCGGCAATGATGATCTGGCAACCCGTAGCATACGGGGTAAAGCCGTTCTGGTAGGCGGTATCGATGTGCTCGAGCGCGTTTTTGCGGCTACCGACATAGAGCGTATTGCAGTCGGTGAGGAAGGGCTTGCCGCCCAGCTCCTTCACGACGTCCGCGACGGCGCGGGCGTAGTTGGGGCGCAAAAAGCTCAGGTTGCCCAGCTCGCCAAAGTGAATCTTGATGGCGACGAACTTGTTCTCAAAGTCGATCTGCTCGATACCGGCGTGACGGATGAGGCGCTTGAGCTTGTCGAGCTGGCTCTCGCGAGCATGCGTGCGCAGGTTGGTGAAGTACACCTTAGCGGGTGCTGCGGGTGCAGTTGCGGTCATAGATATATCCCCTCGGTCTATATGGCGTTACAGACATAGAGGATGGTACCAGTTAAAGCAGAGTTAAAGTCAAGTATGGCACCTAGTCATTGGGGACAGACTTAAATGACTGAAACCACTCATTGGGGACGGACTTAAATGAGTGCCTCGCCACCTGGCAGCTAGGGACGTTCCTTTCCTGCCGGCAGTTGGGGACAGTCCTTGCCAGCACGGCCGGCGAACCGGCGAATCGGCAAAGACTGTCCCCGATGACTACTCCTGCACCTTGAGAGCTTCGGCCAGGCCCACACGTTTGATGGAACGCATGTGCAGCAACGCCACGACCAGATAGGTTGCAAAGCCGATTCCTGCGCACGCCGCCATGGACCACCAGGGCACGTAGATCTCGATATTGCCGTTGTAGGCGAGCAGCATCGAGCGGAAGATGGCCGTGAGCGAGCCAATAATGACCGGCAGGCTCAGCACGAGCGACGCCGCCACGCACAACGTGATCGAGCGGATGTACAGATGCGAGATCTCGCTATCGCGATAGCCAAAGACTTTCATGTAGCTGATCGAACGGGCGCTGTGGTCGATCACCGCCTTGGTCAGCAGGTACATAAACAGCAGGAAGATAAACACCGCGAGCCCGATCATCATTCCGATCATTTTGCTCATCATGCCGATGAACTGGTCGCCCACGGCCCGCATGTCGTCGGGCGTGGTATCGCCGGCAAAGTAACGAGCATCGAGGTCGAGCTTCTCGTCGCTCACATAGCCGTTAAAGTAGGCGGCGTCGTTGCCGAACAGTTCGTTAAAGTCGTCGATACTCATATAGATATTCATGTCCGACTTGGAGCCCCAGGCACAGTCCTTGCCCACGTACTCAAAGGAATAATTCTCGCCCTCGTACTTGTCGCGAAGCTTAACCTTCTGACCCTTGCTCCAGCCAAACTTGTCGAGCAGGCCACCGCCAAAGACGACGCGCCCATCACCAACGTTGAGGTCTTTCCAATAGCGCGAATCGGACGAGATGCCGTAGACGGAAATCGTCTCCTGCCCATTTCCATCGCCGCGGTTGTATTGCAGCTGGTAAACGGCATATTTCTCGGCCTGCGCGATTGCGCCCGCGCCGTTGTCGGTCGTATTGACCGGGTGGATATCATCGTTGTCAGTGTCGATCTTAGAGGCCTTGTCGATCAGGTCGATAGCCTCGTCGCGGTCGCAGCCGAGGGCATCGGCAAGGTCATCGAGGCGCGCATAAAGCGCATCCTTCTTGTCCTGGACCTTGGCGAGCGCGTCCTGCGCCGCGGCCAGGCTCTCGGCAGACGGAGATGCGGTCGCGGCATCGGCTGCCGCCTGCGCTGCATCGGCCGCGTCCTCAAGCTCGTCATCGGCATCCTGAGCGGCAGAAAGCAGTGCGCCGTCAACCGACTGCAAACGCTCGAGTGCCGACCACTGCTCGCGCTCCTCGGCGGTGCCCTCGAGTTCCAGCGGGGCCTTGAGCGTGTACTGGTGCTCGGCGACCAGGCTTGTCTCGAGGTTGTCCGCGTAGTGCGTCATCGTGGGCAGAATCGCCAGGCCAAAGAGCAGTAGCAGCGAGGCAAACGCAATGCCCACGAAAAGCGTGGCGAAGTTGCCCAGATTACGCAGGAAGATGCGCAGGCGGAAGCGCGAGACAAAGCCCATGCGCTCCGGCAGCTGCAGGCCGCGCTTGGTGCCCGACTTGCCGCCCGCCTCGTGACGGAGGAACTGCAACGGCGTCTTGCCCATTTTGCGGAGCAGGCCCACCAGCGTAATGAGGATGAGCGCGGCGGCGGGAACCACGGCGCACTTCACAAAGATCTCCCAGCTCCAGTACACCTGGAAGGGCGGCAGGCTGTACGAGCCGTAATAGAGGCCGCGCATGGGCTCGGTAAAGAACGCAACGCCGAGCGCGGTGCCCAACAGCGCCGCGAGCATGCCCACGATGGCGGGAAGCGCGAGGTAGTGCAGTACGATCTCGCGACGGCGATAGCCGCTGGCGAGCAGTGTGCCGATAATGGCGCTCTCCTCCTCGATGGTAGCGTCGGTAAGGACCACAAAGACGAACGCCATGATCACGATGATGATGTCGAGCAGCGTCATCCACATCATAGAGTCGCCGTCTACGTCGTCGCGCGCGTAGCCAATGCCCTGGTTGGAATCGGCGTCGATGAGGTCATCCACGCGTGCATCGGCATCGGTGAGCGCCTCCACCATATCCTGCTCCGCATCGACGCGATCCGCGGTGGAGAGATCGCGATCGGTAAAGGTAAAGGAGTAGGTGTAGGCAGGCGCGCCGCCGGCGTCCTTAAGCGCGGCAAAGCCGGCGTCGGTGACCTCGGCCACACCGTACGTGATGGTGTTCACCGTAAAGTCCGAATTGTTGAGGAACAGCGCCTGGCTATCGGGCTGGGTCATGATGCCGCAGATGGTGTAGGTGCGACCCTCGAGCTCGACTTTATCGCCCACGGACAGGTTGTTATTGGTGGCGAAGACACGGTCGATTGCCACCTCATCGTCCGCCTTAGGCTGCCTGCCTTCGCAGTAGGACGCGATATCGACCTTGGTGCGGTGCGCATAGGTGCGCAGCGTGCGCTTGGTTCCATCGTCGCTGGCGGTCTTTTTGATGATGGCATCGATGGAGAAATTCTTGTAGAGCGTGACGCCGCCGACGTCGCCGGCTGCATCCTCGGCGGCCTTGAGTTGATCGTCGGTAGCCTCGAAGGAGGTGGTCACGCGGCCGTCCTCAATCGTGTACGCATCGCGCATGTCGTCGATAAGGCAGCCGATGGAATGCGCTGCGAGCAAAAAGCCCGAGGTGAGGGCGATGCTTCCGCACATAAGAAGAAAGATGCCCAGGTACTTGCCGATATTGCGGCGCAGCTCGCGCGGGAGACGTTTTGCGAGAGGTGTCATGGCGCCGCCTACCAATCGAGCTCGGCGGCCGCGACGGGCGACTCGTTGAGCTCATCCTCGACGATGCGTCCGTCGCGCAGGCGCAGCACGCGGTTGGCCATGCGGGCGATGGCGGCGTTGTGCGTGACGATGATGATGGTGCAGCCGTACTCGTGATTGACATCCTCCATGAGCTGCAGGATTTCCTTGGACGTCTTGTAGTCGAGCGCGCCCGTGGGCTCGTCGCACAGCAACAGACCCGGGTTCTTGACGAGCGCACGGCCGATGGCGCAGCGCTGCTGCTGGCCGCCCGAAACCTGACGCGGGAACTTGTTGCGGTGCTCGTAGAGGCCCAGCGAACGCAGCAGGTCCTCGACATTGAGCGGGTTTTTGGACAGGTGCGCCGTGACCTCGATGTTTTCCTTGATGGTGAGGTCGGGCACCAGGTTGTAGAACTGAAAGACAAAGCCCAGCTCGCGGCGGCGGTACTCACCCAGGTCGGCGGGCTTGAGCACCGTGAGGTCGCAGCCGTCCACCATGATGGAGCCGGCGTCGGCATCCTCCAGGCCGCCGATCAGGTTGAGAAAGGTCGACTTACCCGAGCCCGAGGGCCCCAGCATGACGCAGATCTCGCCGTGGTTGATGGACGTGTCGATGCCATCGAGTACCGTCAGGCGCGCATCACCGTCGCCGTAGTGCTTCTTGAGCCCCTTGACCTGGACATAGGCTTCCTGCGTTGCCATGGTATCCCCCGTTGTTAGCCTCGTACTACTTTATGAACAAAATAGTAAACCTTGGCGAACTATTTTTGGGCGAGGCCTGGATTTTATTTCAGACTAGTCATTGGGGACGTTCTTAAATGACTAGCTGTTGGGGACACTCTTTCGCCACCCGGCAGTTAGGGACGTTCCCTTTCTGCCGGCAGCTGAGGACAGTCCTTGGCAACCCGGCCGGCAAGCCGGCGGTTCGGCAAAGACTGTCCCCAATGACTAGTCGTTTAAGTCTGTCCCCAATGACCACTCTTGGTCGTTTAAGTCTGTCCCCAATGAGTACCCGATGACTAGGTGACTAGGCGCGGGATTTGGTGCGTGAGAGGGCCAGGCCTGCGGCGGCGATGGCCACGGCAAAGAGCACGGTGACGCCCAGGTCGCAGGCGATGTCGCCCAACATGGCAGACGTCAGGTCCGACGCGAGCGCCTTGCCGATCGCGTCGTTCACCCAATATGTCGGCACAAAGTGCGCCACGGTCTGCACGGCCGGGCCCATCAGCGACAGCGGCATCCAAGCGCCGCCCAAAAACGTCATGAGCATGCCGAGCAGGTTGCCCACGCCATTGAGCAGCTCCTCGCGCGCACCCAGGCTCGAAAGGGCAAAGCCAACGGCCAGCGGCGTGCACGCCAGGGCAAACGTCGCCGCCAGTGCCAGGCACACACGGCCCACGCCGACCTCGGCGACCGCGCCGGCAAAGCCCACGACGCCCATCATGCTCGACACAAACCAGATGCAGACGGTGAGCACGGCGGCGGCGGCAAACACGGCAAGCGAACGTTGGCGCTCGGAGATTGGGCCGGCATCCATACGACGCACGCGCTCGGGCTCGTTCATGCCCGAGAACACCAACCCCACCGATACGATGACCGACGAGATAATCGCGTACGCGCCAAAGTTGAAGTACGACTCGAGCGTGGCGGCAGCAGCCGAGTCGACCTTGACCCGCTCGATCTGGACCTCCGCGCGCTTTGCAGCGGCATGTTCGGCGGCCTTGGCAACGTCGCCGTTGGAGGCAGTGGGCTCAAGTGCGGCTGCAGCGCCCGCGAGCGAGATCCAGCGCGAAGCCTCGGCAGACGAAAGCGCCGCCGCCATGGTGCCGGCACCGTAGGTCACATCGAGCTTGGGCAGGGACTCCCCCGCGCGGGCAGCCGCGACCAGGTCGTCCTCGAACCCCTCCGGGATAAAGAACACGCAGTCGGCGCTGCCCTTGGCGCTGTTGCTCTTGGAGAGCGCGTCCGCAAGGTCGTACGTGTCATCGCCGACGCCCGTGACCAGGTCAAACCGCGAACCTAGGTGCTTGGTGAGCGCACGTGAAAGATCACTGCCATCGCGGTCGACCACGATCACGTTGGCGTCGTAGGGCTTGTACTCGGTGAGCTGCGACGAGTTCCAGCTCACCGAGGCCGCGATGAATACGCCCATCAGCGAAATGAACACCGTGTAGATGAGCAGGTAGAACGGGTGTGCCAGCGCCATGCGAAGCGCGGTCTTAAAGGTGCTCATAGCGGCTCCTTCCAAAGATCAGCGTGGCGGCGGCAACGAACAGCAGCGCCATAAGGACCAGCGCGCCGGCGCGAACGGCAAAAGGTCCCAGGTCTTCAAAGAAATACAGGCGGTTGAACATGTCGCAGATAAGCTTGACGGGATTGAGCCAGCACTCGGCCGGGCAGGCGCGGGCGACGTCGTCGGCAAGCGCCATCGCCGGCTCGCCGTAGAGGCCGGCGAACAGGGCGCACGTAGTGGCAAAGCCCGTGAGGATGCCGGACTTGGACGCCTTGCCGCCCTTAACGGGAAGCGTGCCCACAAAGAGTCCCAGGCCCGTGGCGGCAAGCGCGGAAGCGGCGCCGCCCGCGAGGCACAGCCCCTCGCGCCCGCCAAAGTCGACGCCCACGACCAGGCGCACGTAGCCGATTGCGATCGCCATCGAGGCGAAGGAGACCAGCCACGAGCCGACGAAGATGCCGGCCAGCGACGCCGTCTTGGAAAGACCGCCCACGCAGCGACGCGCGCCAAGGCCCGACAGATTGGGCTGCAAATCGACGACGCTCAAGGCGGCAAACTCGGCAGACATCATCGCGACCAGGCCAAAGAGCGCGTAATAGTAGATGACCGTGCCGTCGGGCGTGGTGCGCGTAAGGCTCACGCGGCGGGTGCCGCCCTCGAGCGACAGGGCGCGCGCAACCGCCTCGGGGTCGGCGAGTGCCGCCGGGTTGTCCTGGGCAATCTGGGACATGAGCTCGGCATTTTGTGTATACGAGCTTGCCACCGTCTCCAGGATGCTGCGATCGGTGAGCACCGATGATGCGCGCGAGCTGTCGTAGCTCGATAGCAGTGTGAGCTTGGGTGCGCCTGCGTCGTCGACCGTATAGATGCCCGCGACCTCGCCGGCCTTAAGCGCACGGTTCGCATCGGCTGCGTCGTCGCACTCGTGGATCTCGAGCAGCTGATTGTCGCTCTCCTTGGCAAGCGACGTCGCCACATCCTTAAAGGTCGAGGCGTCCCAGGCCTCGTCCGCTATGACGGCAACCGGTACCGGGTCGACCGTGCCGTCGGAGCTCAGATTCGCAAACATAAACATGAACATCGTGGAAAGTGCGATGGGAAAGAGAGCGCCCCAGACCCACGTGCTCGGCCGGCGCAGATGCGTCTTGACCGTAGTGATGATGGTGTTGAACATGACTGCCCCCTAGTCGCGCAGCTCGCGGCCGGTGATCTCGAGGAACACGTCGTTGAGGGTCGGCGGCTCGCTCCACACGCGGCCGAGCGCCACATCGGCGGCGCGCAGCGTGTCGAGGATGTCGACCAAATTGTGCGGGCTCGCTTCGCAGGTGCAGACGAGCTCGCCGCCGGACAGCTCAACCGAAAGCACGTGCTCGAGGGCGCGCAGCCGCTCGACCGTGGCGGTCTCGACGGCGCCGACCTCGACGGTCACGCGCTCGCCCATTTGAATCATGCGCTTGAGCTCGTCGTTGGTGCCCTGCGCCAGCACGCGCCCGCCGTCCATGATCATGATGCGGCTGCAGATTTGCTCGACTTCCTCCATGTAATGGCTGGTATACACCACCGTGGCGCCCTCGTCGCGCAGGCGGCAGATGCCCTCCAGGATGGCGTTGCGGCTCTGCGGGTCGACCGCCACCGTGGGCTCGTCAAAAAAGATGAGCTCGGGCTTGTGCGCGATACCGCAGGCGATGTTGAGGCGACGCGCCAGGCCACCCGAGAGCTTGCCGGGGCGGAACTTGGTAAAGTCGCCCAGCCCGACAAAGTCGATCGCCTCGTCCACCAGCGCGCGGCGGCGCTTGCGGTCGCTAACGTAAAGGCTGCAGAAATAGTCGATGTTCTCACACACCGTGAGCTCGTCGAACACCGCAACTTGCTGCGGGACCACGCCGATGCGGCGCTTGAGGTCGTAGCGGGCGGGCGTCATGGGCTCGCCGAACAGCTCGATAGTGCCTTTGTCGTAGGCGAGCAGCTGCAGGATGCAGTTGATGGACGTGGTCTTGCCCGAGCCGTTGGGGCCCAGCAGGCCAAAGATCTCGCCGGGGGCGATGCTCAGGTTAAAGTGGTCGAGCGCGATAAGGTCGTCATAGCGCTTGACGAGGTTTTCGACGTGGACGATGTCTGTCATGAGGCGGCCCTTCTGTTGATTGCGGCCCGGTACGATTGCATCATCGCAGGAGCGGACGGCGCGCACCAGTGAGCTTTGTCACGAGTGCGGGGGCTCGGTCGCGTGGCCCGCTGACGCGACCGCCCCACCGTGCGGGAGGAATGTCACGGTTGCGCTAGGCGGCCCCTCCACCACGCGCAGCTTTGCGTACAATACCCGTATGAACAGGCTTTTCGACAAATCGATCGTGCTGGCGTGCTGTATTGCGGCCGCCATGGGTCTTGCCGTGGACGCTCGTCTGGTTGTGGCGTTTTGCCTTGGCATTATTGCCACCTCGCTGGCCGAGGTCACACAGGGGAAACGCACCCGACGCGCAAGCGAGGCAGCGAGCTACGCCTGCATCATCGCGGCTTTCTTCGTGCCGCCGTTTGTGCCGTTTGCGCCTCTCGCCCTCTATGACATCGCGCGACGCGTGCGCCGCGAACGCATCTGGCCCGCGCTGGCGATTGGCGCCGTGTTTGTCTGCGCGCTTGTCGCGGACCTTCGCGGCGGCGCGCTCACCACCCGAACGCTGCTGCTAACCACCATCCTTTCGGTCGCCGCCACGTTGCTGTCGCTGCGCACCGCGCAGCTGGAGCGCGAACAGGAACGCATGCGTCGCACCCGCGACAAGCTGCAAGAACGCGCCCTGGCACTCGAGGCACGCAACCGCGACCTCGCCGACCGCCAGGACTACGAAGTCGAGCTCGCGACGCTCGCCGAACGCGCCCGCATCGCGCGCGAGATCCACGATAACGTCGGGCACCAGCTCACGCGCGCCTCACTGCAGGCCGAAGCCCTACGCGTGGTCCACGCCGACGAGCCTGGCGTCGCCGCCGATTTCGCCGACGTTAAACGCACGGTTGACGAGGCGCTCCAGCTTGTGCGCACCAGCGTCCACGCGCTCAACGACAACGCCGTCGACCTTTCCGTGCAGCTCGAACGCATTGTCGAAGGCACACGCTCGGACGGCGGCCCGCAGATTGAGCTTGAAGTTATGGCCGAACATGCGCCCGCAAACGTCGCCAACTGCTTTGCGGCGGTCCTGCGCGAAGCGCTCTCCAATACCATGCGCCACGCTTGCGCCCAGACCGTCACCGTACGGTGCATGGAGCATCCGTCGTTTTACCAGCTCATTGTTACCGACGATGGCGTGGGTGAGGTCCAAGCAAGCGGCCGCGGCGCTGCGGAGGGCATGGGGCTCGCCTCCATGCGCGAGCGCGTCGAGGCGCTTGGCGGCACCTTCACCGCCGGCCCGCGCGCCGGCACCGGCGGCTGGCGTGTGTTTGCCACCGTTCCCAAACAGCAAGGAGATGAGGGCCGATGAGGCTCATCGTTGTCGACGACGACCGCTTGGTGGTCGATTCGCTCAAGATTATCCTGGGCGCCCAGCCGCAGATCGAAGTGGTGGGCACCGGTGCCAACGGCAACGATGCGGTGGCGCTCTACGCCGAGCACGCACCCGATATCGCGCTGCTCGACATCCAGATGCCGGGACGCGACGGCCTTTCGGCCGCACGCGAGATCCTTGAGCACGACCCTGCGGCGCGCGTGGTGTTTCTGACGACGTTCTCGGATGACGAGTACATTGTGTCGGCGCTCAAGCTGGGCGCCCGCGGCTACCTGATCAAGACCGATGTCGCTGCCATTCCGCCGGCGTTGGCGCAGGTCATGGACGGCAAACGCGTGCTCGAGGGCAAGGCGATCGAAGATATCAACTTTGATGGGGCGGACGTCGAGGCCGGCGCGACCCGCCGGCCCGCCGCCTTTGCCGGCCTGACCGACCGCGAGTTCGAAGTCGCCGAGCTCATCGCCCGCGGCCTCGACAACAAGGAGATCGCTGCCACCGCCTATATGGGCGAAGGCACCGTGCGCAACCACATCAGCTCGATCCTTGCAAAGATGGGCCTGCGCAACCGCACGCAGATCGCCATCGCCTACCTGCGAGGGTAATTACCCAACGGCCAACCGCTCCGGCAGAGCAAAATAGCTGTTATCGGTTTAATGCCATTTCAAAACTATGCCGGTTTACTACGATGAATCGCCCGTCTCCGACCGCAGCAAATTGCGCGCTTGCAAAACCGCAGGTAGAACGTTTGCAATATTTAGAAAAATGCAGCCATGGTCGGGAATGTCGAATTCGTCGTAGTAAACCGGCATAGTTTTGTTCGGGCGGCCCTGCACGAGTGCCTCCGCCAGCCTCGCTGGACCAAAATGATCCGTTTTCCTCCGTCCCCAAGGGATCAGCCGGAACCGCTCGCCACGAAATCGGCCCATCTACTACGTTTGACTCGATACCCCTGACCATACCTTCGTTTTGAACAAAACCACAGGCGTTCTACCTGCGGTTTTGTTTTCGCGTTTTTTGGCATGGTTAGGGGTAAGGAACTAAATGTAGTAGATGGGCCGGTTTCGTGGCGAATCCTTCTCGCCTACGCACAAAAGCGCCGCCACGGAGGAGGGAGATACCTCCGCGGC
>DBGBLM010000121.1:0-3739 GCA_048448865.1 Collinsella sp. | reverse complement strand
GTAGAGCAGAGGACTGAAAATCCTCGTGTCAGGGGTTCGAGTCCCTTCCCCGCCACCTTGAATTGACTAGGACCTCTGCAAAGGGGTCCTTTTCTTTTATACAGTCTCCACATGGAATCGAACCCCGTGAGGGCGCGGAGCTGAGTAAACGCGTAAGCGTTTGCCAGCGCAGCTCGCAAGGCGCGTAAGCGCCACAGCGGTCCGTCCGCGCAGCGCGCGGACGCGATTCCCTTCCCCGCCACCTTGAATTGACTAGGACCTCTGCAAAGGGGTCCTTTTCTTTTATCGAGGGCTCTGCGGAAATTGCGTCCCGGAATTTGGCTTCAGAGTGGGATGCGCTTTCCGGCGCTTACTTCCGACGTGCATGCACATCTCGGGCCCGCCCAGATATTCCTCCCGCTTTTGCGCCACTTTACAGACCGTTCGGTCGTCTGTCCGCACGCGCGGGTATACGCGGGTATACTCAAAACGATACTTTTCCTATGCAATACGATGCAGGCTCGGCCTGCACGATCCGAAGGGGGCAGTGATGGAGAGGATACTCGGCGTTAATCTCTCTGGCTGGTTTATTCCCGAGCCTTGGGTGACCCCGTCGCTATACGCGGCGACCGGCGCATCCAATGCGGCCGAGCTGCAGGAGGCCATGGGCACCGCCGCCTATAACGAGCGCATGCGCCGTCATTACGAGACGTTTGTGAGCGAGGATGATTTCCGTCGCATGGCGCAGATCGGCCTCAACGCCGTGCGCCTGCCGGTGCCTTGGTATGCCTTTGGTTCACAGGAGTCCGATGCCTCCTACATCTCGGTTGTCGATTACATCGACCGTGCGATTGAGTGGGCTGCCAAGTACGACATCCGCGTGCTGCTCGATCTGGCGACGGTGCCCGGTGGCCAGGGCGATTCCAACGATTCGCCCGCCACGCCGGAGGCTGTTGCCGAGTGGCATTCGTCCACTAACGGCCGTCATGTCGCGCTCGACGTGCTCGAGCGCTTGGCCGAGCGTTACGGCGAGGCCGAGAGCCTGCTGGGCATTGAGCTGCTGGATACGCCGCAGATGAGTGTCCGCAAGAGTCTCTTTGCCATGACGGATGGCATTCCGGCTCACTACCTGCGCAATTTCTATCGCGATGCCTACGAGCTCGTCCGTTCGTATATGCCCGAGGATAAGATCGTCGTCTTTTCGTCGTCGGGGCATCCCAGCGAGTGGAAGCATTTTATGCGCGGCGCCAAGTACAAGAACGTCTACATGGACCTTCACCTGTACCATTACCGCGACGAGTATGCGCTCGATATCACGAGCCCCCGCGGGCTGACGACGGCGATTTCGCGCAACAAGCGCGAGCTTAAAGAAGCGATTTCGACTGGGTTCCCCGTGCTGGTGGGCGAATGGTCGGGCGCGGCGATCTTTGCCAACTCGTCGGTTACGCCCGAGGGCCGCAATGCCTACGAGCGCGTGTTTATCGCCAACCAGCTGGCTTCGTTTGCGCCGGCTGCCGGTTGGTTCTTCCAAACGTGGAAGACCGAGAAGCGCATTGCGGCATGGGACGCCCGCGCGGCGCTCGGTACGCTCGAGCGCGGCATGATTGAATAGGTTGATATGACGCAAAACAGCGCCCATACGGGCAAACTCTATGTGGTCGGCACACCCATCGGCAACTTGGGCGACCTGTCCCCGCGCGTTGGCGAGGCCTTTGCCGCTGCCGATGTCATCTGCTGCGAAGACACGCGTGTGACGTCAAAGCTGCTGATGCACCTGGGCATTTCCAAGCCGCTTGTCCGTTGCGACGAGAATGTGATCGCCAGCCGCGCCGCCGGCCTGGTCGACCGTTTGCTGGCGGGGGAGACCCTCGCTTTCGCCTCGGACGCCGGCATGCCGAGTGTGTCCGATCCCGGCCAGGCGCTGGTCGAGACGGCACGTGAGGCCGATGTGCCCGTCGAAGTTATTCCCGGGCCCTCTGCTTGCGTCACGGCGCTCGTTTCGTCCGGCATTCCCTGCGAGCATTTTTTCTTCGAGGGCTTTTTGGGCCGAAAGCACGGTGACCGTGTGCGCCGTTTGCAGCGCCTTGCCGTGGTGCCCGGCGCACTCATCTTCTACGAGTCTCCACATCGCATCGTGGCAACGCTCGAGGCCGTGACGGAGGTCTTTCCCCAGCGTGAGGTTGCCGTCTGCCGCGAACTCACCAAGCTGCACGAGGAGGTCTTGCGCGGACCCGCTGCCCAGCTTGCCGAGGAGCTGCGTGCCCGCGGCGAGGTAAAGGGCGAGATTGCGCTGGTCATCGCGCCGCCGAGCGAGGATGAGGAGGCCGGTATCATGCCGGTTGGCGCCGCGGCGGCGGATCCCGACGAGGCCCTGCGCGAGGATATCCGCGTCGCGCTCGAGGAGGGGGAGCCCGCCTCTGCGGTGGCCAAGCGCCTGTCTCAGAAGTATTCGCGCCGCAAGCGCGATGTCTATGCCATGGTGCTCGATATGCAATAGATGGAGGATATCTAGCCCTTGCGCTAGAATCATCCCCTGTATGCAACGTTTTTCTGGAGGACAACCCCATGGATCAAAGCAAGCCTTCGTTCTTTATCACGACGCCCATCTACTACGTCAACGCCGATCCGCACCTGGGCACGGCCTATTCCACCATCATCGCCGACGTTCAGGCCCGTTATCGTCGCTCCGCCGGCTATAACGTCAAGTTCCTGACCGGCATGGACGAGCACGGCGAGAAGGTCGCCGAGGCCGCAGCCAAGCACAACATGACGCCGCAGGAGTGGACCGACAGCCAGGCCCCGCACTTCAAGGAGCTTTGGAGCAAGCTCGAGATTTCCAACGACGACTTCATCCGCACCACCGAGCCGCGCCAGCATCATGCTGTGCAGTACCTGTGGGAGCGCATGAAGGAGTCCGGCTACCTGTATAAGGGCAGCTACGACGGTTGGTATTGCGTGCCTGACGAGACCTACTTCACTGATACGCAGGTCCAGAAGGGCGACGAGGAGTACGGCAGCGTCGGCCAGCACCTGTGCCCCGACTGCCACCGTCCGCTTGAGCGCGTGCAGGAGGAGTCCTACTTCTTTAAGCTTTCCGCCTTCCAGGACAAGCTGCTCAAGCTCTATGACGAGCACCCCGACTTTGTCGAGCCTGCGTTCCGTATGAATGAGGTACGCAGCTTTGTCGAGGGCGGCCTTAATGACCTTTCCGTGAGCCGTACGAGCTTTGACTGGGGCATCCAGGTCCCGTTTGACGAGGGTCACGTGACCTACGTGTGGTTCGATGCGCTGCTCAACTATATGACGGCCGTCGGCTACGGTGTCGACACCGATGAGGCGCGTGCCGAGCTGGCCTATCGCTGGCCCGCGCAGTTCCACATCGTGGGTAAGGACATCATCCGCTTCCACTGCGTCATTTGGCCCGCCATGCTCATGGCCATTGGCGAGGCCCTGCCCGAGCACGTCTTTGCCCACGGCTTCCTGACCGTGCGCAATGCCGAGACTGGCAAGGCCGAGAAGATGTCCAAGAGCCGCGGCAACGCCATCGCTCCGCAGGACGTTATCGACATGCTGGGCGTCGAGGGCTATCGCTACTACTTCATGACCGACGTCGTCCCCGGTACCGACGGCGCCATCAGCTTCGACCGCATGGAGCAGGTCTACAACGCCGACCTGGCTAACAGCTGGGGCAACCTTATCTCGCGTTCGCTCAACATGAGCGGCAAGTACTTTGACGGTTGCGCGCCCGCCAAGCCCGCAT
>DBGBLM010000120.1:0-5503 GCA_048448865.1 Collinsella sp. | reverse complement strand
GAGAGCGTGTCGAGCTGCTCGCGGACGGCATTCTCTGCCACCTGCTGCATCGTGGGGTCGATGGTGGTCTTGACGGTCAAGCCGCCCTTAAAGAGCACGTCGGTCGAGAACTCCTGCTCCAGCAGCTGCTTAACATAGGCGACAAAGTAGGGCTGCGAGTATACGTCGACGCCGCTGCCCGAGATTTCGGTCACGTTGAGGGTGATGGGCTCGGCCTGTGCGGCATCGTGCTCCTCCTGCGTAATGTGGCCCAGGCGCAGCATGTTGTCGAGGACCTTGTTGCGACGGGACAGCGCCAGGTCGGGGTTGACCGTGGGGTCGTACTGCGAGGGCGAGTTGGGAAGGCCGATCAACAGCGCGGCCTCGCTCAGGGTGAGGTCTGCGGCGCTCTTGGACAGGTAGGTCTCGGCGGCGGCCTCAATACCGTAGGCGCCGTGACCGTAATAGATGGTGTTGAGGTACATCATGAGGATCTCGTCTTTGGAGTACATATCCTCCATCTTGACGGCGATGTAGGCCTCGCGCACTTTACGCTCGATGGTCGAGTCGAACTGCTCCTCCTGCAGGATGGTGTTGCGCACCAGCTGCTGGGTGATAGTCGAGGCGCCTTCGTGTCCGCCGCCGAGGGTTGCCACCGCAGCACGCGCGATACCCCACAGGTCGATACCGCCGTGCTCGTAGAAGCGTTCGTCCTCGACGTCAACGGTGCCCTGCAGCACGTAGGGGGAGACCTCGTCCTTGGTGATGGACTTGCGGTTTTGCGTGTAGAAGCTCGCGATCTTGTTGCCGTTGCAGTCGACGATCTCGGTGGGCTCGCTCACCAGATACGCGTTGGCGTCGGTGTAGTCGGGCAGATCGGACAGCCAGCGGTTGACGTTGCCGATCATGCCGATGCCAAATGCCACGCCCGCGATAAGCAAAAAGCCCAAAAACGAGAGCAGGATTATGGGCAGAGCATGCGTCTTTGAACGGCTGCGTCCCTGTCGTTGGCGAGGACCCATATATTGACCTCCAGGTATGTCGTGCCGGACGGTGGATGTACCGTCGGGGCAGGATGGACATAAGTTATTACACGATAAACCAAACGGGGCGCGCGAGGCCTCGTGTATGCTGGAAGACGGCATTTTTCAAAGTGAATGCATACCTTGGTAAGGAGTTTGCCGATGGCGATTCGGACGATGGGGCCGAGCGGACAATACGAGACTGGATTGGATGCTGCCGGTGCGGCGCTGCCCGAGCTGCTGGCGCCGGCGGGCGGACTCGACCAGATGCTTGCGGCCATCGCCGCGGGTGCCGATGCCATCTATGCGGGGTTGGGCGGCTTTAACGCCCGTGTGAGCGCGCATGGCTTTACGGATGACGAGTTTGCGCGCGGTTGTGCCGTGGCGCATGCTCATGGCGTGCGTGTGTACGTAACGCTCAACGTGTTCGTGTTTGACGATGAGTTGTCCGACGCGGTGGCGTTGGGAGCTCATGCACTGGAGCTGGGCGCCGATGCTCTGATTGTCGCCGATGCCGGGTTGGCCTGCGCGCTGCGCGCGGCGATTCCCGGGGTCGAGATTCACCTGTCTACGCAGGCGGGCGTTCACAGCGAAGGCGCCGTGCGGCTTGCCGCCGATGAGCTGGGAGTCGAGCGCGTGACGACGGCACGCGAGCTGGCGGTCGACGAGATTGCGGCGCTATGTGCCACGGGCGTGCCCATCGAGGTATTCTGCCACGGTGCGATTTGCATCGGCTATTCGGGGGCGTGCGAGTTTTCGGCCCTGCGGCGTGGGCGCTCGGCGATGCGCGGCGACTGCACGCAGCCGTGCCGTCTGGCGTACGACCTGGTGGACGAGGCGGGACAGAGCGTTGTCGCCGTCGAGGGAGATCGCCTGCTGTGCCCGCGTGACTATCTGGGTATTGCGCATCTGCCCGAGCTTGTAGATGCCGGCGTGGCATCGCTCAAGATCGAGGGTCGCATGAAGAATCCCGACTACGTCTTTAACGTGGTGAGGGTGTGGCGTCGGGCGCTTGATATGCTGCGCGACGGCACATGGGATGCCGATGCGGTGCCGACGCTTGAACGCGAGCTGGGGAGGTCGTTTAACCGTGAGTTTACCGATGCGTACCTGCGAGGGCGTTCGGGTGCCGAGCTGATGAGCTTTGAGCGCGCAATTAACCAGGGCGTGCGCGTGGGGCGTTTGGTCGCTGTGGGCCACGAAGAGGTGACCGTTGAGCTCGACGCCGCCGTGGCGGCGGGTGACACGCTCGAGATTCGGTTCTATCCGGGTGTCGACGCGCGTCCCGATGTGCCCAAGCGCTGGCCGCAGGTGCCCTGCCCGGTGGATGCCGCAGCGGGGAAGCGCGTCGTCGTGCATTGCAAGCGTAAGGTGGACGCGGGCTGCGAGGTGTACCTGATTCGCAGCGCCGGCGTGTTGGATCAGACGGCGGCGGTGTTGGGGCGCATGCGGGCCGAGGCGGATGCGGTCGTGCCTGCTGCTCGCGCCGTTGAAGTGCTGCCGTTTGAGGGCTCCGTTGTCGCTGGCGATGTGCCGGCGGCGGGACTGGCGGAGTCGGCGGAGCAGGGGGCTTTGGCTCGTATGTTCTTTGCCTGGGAGCTGATGGATGCCGACCCGTGTGACGAGCTCGACCTGTCCGATGCGACCGTGGTGCTCGATGAGGTCTGTCGCGGGGGCGACGTCGAGCGGACCCGCTCGCTGATGCAGCGTGCCGGGCGTGTGGTCTGCCGCAATTTGGGACAGGCTGCGATGGCGCGTGAGTTGGGCGTGGCGTTTGATGTGGCGGCGCCAGTGTTTTGCGCCAACCGGGCCACGCTTGTCTGGCTGCGTGGGCTTGGTGCGGGGCGGGTGTACTTGCCGGCCGAGTTGCTCGGCAATGATGCGGAGCGTATTGCCGAACTGGCTGCTGAACCCGGCGTCTTGGGTCCGGTCGATGCCGACCGTCCCGAGCTTATGGTGTGCGAGCACTGCCTGCTGACCGCCGAGGGCGTCTGCGCCACCGATGCGACGGGGCAGGTCCATTGTCGTGACTGCTCTCGTCGTCAGCAAACGCGCTATTTAGTTGAACACGACGGTACGCGTCTGCCGGTCGCCGTTGACGCGTGCGGCAGGACGAGGATTTTCCTGTCGTAGGTGCCGCGTCGCGTCAGTTTGTTATCATATGAGAGTTTATGGACTTCCAGCACCGCCGTATCCGGCGAGGGTGCTATAGCAAAAGGAGGATACCCAATGCTGTCTGTCGACGAGCAAATGCGTATCATCACCTCGGGCGCCGCGCAGATCGTCCCCGAGGCCGACCTTCGCAAGAAGCTTGAGAAGGGCGAGCCCCTCAACATCAAGCTCGGCGTCGATCCCACCAGCCCCGACCTGCACTTGGGACATGCCGTGCCCCTGCGCAAGATGCGTCAGTTCCAGGACCTGGGCCACAACGTCACCCTTATCATCGGTAACGGCACCGCGCTGATCGGCGATCCTTCGGGCAAGAACTCCACGCGTCCGCAGCTTTCGCAGGAGCAGATCGAGGCCAACGCCGAGACCTACGTGAGCCAGGCCATGAAGATCCTGGATCCCGAGAAGACCACCATCGTGCACAACGGCGACTGGATCCTTTCGATGGACCTGGCCGGCCTGCTGCAGGTGTGCTCCAAGTTCACCGTCGCCCGCATCCTTGAGCGCGATGACTTTACCAAGCGCTACCAGTCTCAGACGCCGATCGCCCTGCATGAGTTCCTGTATCCCGTGATGCAGGCCTTCGACTCCGTGCAGATCAAGGCCGACGTGGAGATGGGCGGCACCGATCAGCTCTTCAACCTGCTCGCCGGCCGTGAGCTCATGGAGAAGATGGGCATGGAGCCCCAGATCGCGCTCACCATGCCGCTGCTCGAGGGCACCGATGGCGTGCGCAAGATGTCCAAGTCCTACGGCAACTACATCGGCCTGACCGACGCCCCCAAGGATATGTTCGGCAAGACCATGTCCATCCCCGATGAGATGATCGGCAAGTACTATCGTCTGGCCAGCTCGCTCACCCCTGCAGAGGTCGACAAGATCGACGCTGCCCTGGCCGATGGTTCTGCCGACCCCTACGAGCTCAAGCGCGCTCTGGGCCGCGACCTGTGCGACACCTACCACGGCGCCGGTGCCGGCGACGAGGCTCAGGCCGAGTTCGACCGCGTGTTCAAGGAGGGCCAGCTCGCCGACTTCCCCGAGAAGCACGTTGAGCTGACCGTCAACGACGAGGGCCAGATCTACCTCGCCGGCCTGCTCAAGGACTTGGGTCTTTCGGCGAGCGCCGGCCAGGCCCGTCGCGATATCGACGGCGGCGGCGTCAAGATCAACGGCAAGGCCGTGGCTCCCAAGAGCTATAACATCGATCCCAGCGCCCTCAAGCTGGGCGACACCCTTTCTGTGGGCAAGCGCAAGGGCTTTAAGTTGATTTAGTTCCGCCGTTCTGCCGAACGGCGGACCGGCCGACGCTGCGTGGGCCGCATTTGGACAATCTGACGTTCAACTTCAAGGGCGCGACCAGAAGGTCAGCGCCCTTTCGTTTCACGTCACCTTGTCTCAAATGCGGCCCGCTCGCTGTCGTTGCCAAAACATCGGCGCTTCCGTTGTTGGCACTTTGGGACGTTCCTTTTGTGCCGGCACTTTGGGACACTCCTTGTCATTGGTGCAAAGCAACCTCTCCTCATTGCACCAAGTGGCGTGTGCCGTTAAGCGGAGAGGCGTATTGTTGACCCATCGTTTGGGCATACAATGGCTGTTGGCTTGCTGCGGTGAAGGCTCGTCCGCTCCGCAGCTTTTTTCTACGGTTAAAGGAGTATGTATGTCCGTTGAGGTCATGAGGTCTGTGATCGATGCTGCCGAGGGGCGCGTGCCCGTCGACACGCTGTTTACCAATGCGCAGATCGTCGACGTGTATGGCCAGCGTGTGGCGCCCGGCAGCGTTGCCGTCAAGGACGGTGTGATCGTCGGCGTGCTCTACGATGGTCGCGACGATGCTGCTGGCACCTACGAGGTAACTGAGGTCATCGACTGCCAGGGTCGCTATCTCGCTCCCGGTTTTATTGACGGGCATCTGCATATCGAGTCTTCGAACATCCGTCCCGCCGAGTATGCTCGCATGGCCGCGACGCGCGGTACTACCACCGCCATTGCCGACAGCCACGAGATTGCCAATGTTGCCGGTCTCGACGGCTTGCGCTTTATGATCGAGGACGGCCGCCGCGCACCCATCTCCATCAAGTATATGATGCCTTCGTGCGTGCCCGCGCTGCCCGACGAGCAGGCCGGTGCCGTTATTTCGGCTGCCGATATGCAGGCGTTTTTTGCCGAGCATCCGGGCGATGTTTTTGGTCTGGGCGAAATGATGAACCTGCCGGGTGTCTTTATGGCCGACCCCGAGACCTGCGCTCGCATCGATGCTGCCAACCAGACACCGTCCAAGCAGGTTGACGGTCATGCTCCGCTTGTTGCCGGCAAGGATCTCAACGCCTATGCCG
>DBGBLM010000119.1:0-13300 GCA_048448865.1 Collinsella sp. | reverse complement strand
CTTGGGGAAGTTCACCGCGCCATAGCGATTCTTGAACTCAAAGGCTACCTTCTTGGGAACGTCAACCCCCAGGAAGGTAATGCGCCCACCGCTGAGCGTGACACTCTCGAGCCCCAGGCGCTCGCCGCGGATACGGATACGCGCGCGATTGAACAGGTTGAGCCCCGCCAACGGCAGCTCACCGTGCGCGGCCTCGGTCTCCTCCTGCACCCCGTCGACACTCTCCAGGTCCTCAGCCGCCGCGAGCTTGCGGTACACGAGCACGCGCTGGTCCACCGCCGGCATGTACTCCTCGGACAAGAAGTAGTCGGCCGGCAGGTTGATGCCCACGCTCGCCGCCTCCACGCCGGCATCGTCGTCGCCGCGTGCCTCGGCCACGGCCTGTCCCAGCATCTGCGTAAACAGGTCAAAGCCCACACTCGACAGGTTACCGTGCTGCTCGGCACCCATGAGCGAACCGGCGCCGCGGATCTCCAGGTCGCGCATGGCGATGCGCATGCCGCTGCCCAGGTCCTGGAACTCGGAAAGTGCGGTCAGGCGCGCCGTTGCCTCCTCGGTGAGCGGCAGCTCGCCGGGGAACATAAAGTACGCGTATGCCTGCGTGGCCGAGCGGCCCACGCGGCCCTTAAGCTGGTAGAGCTGTGCCAGGCCCAGGCGCTGCGAGTCCTCGATGATGAGCGTATTGGCCGTTGCGTTGTCGATGCCGCTCTCCACGATGGTCGTGGCGATAAGCACGTCGATCTTTTTGGTCGCGAACTCGATCATCACGTCCTCGACCTCGCGCGGGCTCATCTTGCCGTGTGCCACACCCACGCGCGCCTCGGGCGCGGCCTCGTGCACGCGCGCCACGGCATCGTCGATGGTCTTGACGCGGTTGGACACGTAATACACCTGACCGCCGCGGCCCACCTCCAGGCGAATCGCCGCACTCACCACGTCGGGGTCGTACTCCCCCACGTGCACGATCACGGGACGACGCCCGGTCGGCGGCGTGGTGATCAGGCTCATATCGCGCACGCCGCTCGTGGCCATCTGCATGGTTCGCGGAATAGGCGTTGCCGAGAGCGTGAGCACGTCGATTTGCTCGCGCAGGTTTTTGAGCTGCTCTTTGTGTTGTACACCAAAGCGCTGCTCCTCGTCGATGATCACCAGGCCCAGGTTCTTGGGGTTCACATCGGCAGAAAGCAAGCGGTGCGTGCCGATGAGCACGTCGATCGTGCCCTCGGCAAACGCCTTGAGCGCGCGCTTTTGCTGCGCCGGCGTGCGGAAGCGGCTGAGCACCTCGACCTCCAGGCCAAACGGGGCAAAACGCTCAAAGAATGTCTCGTAGTGCTGTTGGGCCAGAATGGTCGTGGGGCAGAGCACCATGACCTGGCGGCCGGAGTCCACGCACTTAAAGGCCGCGCGCAGGGCGACCTCGGTCTTGCCGAAACCCACGTCGCCGCACAGCAGGCGGTCCATGGGCTTGGGCGCCTCCATGTCGGCCTTGATGTCGGCGATGGCCTCCAGCTGGTCGCGCGTCTCGTCGTAGGGGAAGCTTTCCTCCATCTCGATCTGCTCGGGCGTATCGGGCGGACAGGCGATACCGGTAATCGACGAGCGGCGCGTATACAGGTCGACCAGGTCAAACGCCAGCTTTTTGGCATTCTTGCGCGCCTTGTTGGTGGCCCGCGTCCAGTCGGCGGTGTTGAGCCTGGTCAAGCGCGGCTTATCGCCGTCGGGACCAACGTAGCGCGTAATGCGGTCAACCTGCTCCAGCGGCACGTAGAGTTTGTCGCCGTCGGCGTATTCCAGCAAAAAGTAGTCGCGTTCCTTGCCGCCCACTTCCTGGCGCGCGATCTCACTAAAGAGCGCGATGCCGTGGGTAGCGTGCACCACGTAGTCTCCCGGCTTAAACGGGAAAGTGATCTGCGTAATGTCAACCTTGCGACGGCTGCGCGCGCGGTTGGCGTCCATGCGGGCGTTGAGGTCGGCGATCGAGAACACGGCCAAATTGGCGTCGGGCACCACCACGCCCTGCGGCAGGGCAGCGTCCACAAAGGTCACGCGCCCGCGCGAGATGGTGGGCACGGCGGCGCCGGCAGCAGCCTGCTCGGCGCCCGCCTCGAGCGAGCGGGCGTTGAGCGCATCGGCCTTACGCTCGCGAATGGAAGCATGGGCCTCCTGGCGTGCGGCACGGTCGGCGGAATCCGCCGCCGCCACGCGCACGCGATCGCCGATGGCACCGGCATTTTCGGGCGCCGCGGTCAGCGATTCCTCAAAGGTAATGCCCTCGTCGCCAAAGGTAAGCTCCATCGACTCGCGCGCACCGCGGTCGGGAATGGCAAACACGCAGGCATAGCGCTTGCCCACGACTTCCTGAATGCGCGTCATAAAGCGATTGTCCGAGCCCGCAAT
The DNA here is from genome assembly GCA_048448865.1 of Collinsella sp. GTDB lineage: Bacteria > Actinomycetota > Coriobacteriia > Coriobacteriales > Coriobacteriaceae > Collinsella. The sequence continues at coordinate 10,903 of DBGBLM010000119.1, read as the reverse complement.
GGCCGGCTGCTCAATCTCGAGCTCTGCCGTAACCGCACCGCCCGCGCGAATCAGGCTCACATAGTTCAGGCGCTGCTGAGCACCAAAATCGAGCTGCTGAGCGCGTACATACAGGCCATCCAGTCGGTCAATCCCCGCCTCGCCGGCACGGGCCTCGATATCCTCGTAAGCGCGCAGGCAGTCGTCGAACAGCGAGCGCGGCTCGGACAGCACCACGAGTGCTTTGCCGCTCACATGCGACAGCGGGCTCATGGTCTGGCCGTACATCACCGGCAAAAAGCGGTCGAGCTCGGGCGTGACGATGCGCGCATCCACCATCTCGAGCAGCGCCGCCAGCTTGCTGTCGTCCTGGCTCGCGCGGTAGAGCGCCACGTGCATGTTGTGAACGGCATCGTCGGTAAGCGCCAGCTCACGGCAGGGGAAGATCTCGATACTGTCCTCGTTGCCGATGGTCTGCCCCGTTGAGCTCACCATGCGGCGAATGCGGTCAATCTCGTCGCCGAAGAACTCGATGCGCACGGGCGCCTTTTCCTGTGCGGGGAACACCTCGACGGTGTCGCCGTGCACGCGGAACAGCCCGGGCGCGTCGGCGGCACCGGCATTGGTGTAGCCCATACCCACCAGGCGCTGCGGCACCTCGTCAAAAGGAATCTCCTCGCCCACCGCAAAGGTCGTGGACTCCCAATAGTGGCTCTCGACCGGCGGCACGCAACGCAGCAGCGCGCGAGCCGAGGCAACCATGATGCAGTTGTCCCCGCGCACGATGCGTCCCAGTGCCTCGCAGCGCTGCGCCACCACGGCGTCGTCGGGCGCCTGCTCGCGCCAAGGGTAGTCCTTGCGCTCGGGAAAGCGGCACACGTGCGCCAGCCCCACATAGGCGGCCAGGCTGCGCGCAGCGCGATCGGCCGCGTCCTCGCCGCTCACAATGTAGACCGTCGGGCGCGGACGACGCGCAAACTGGGCCGCCGCCATAAGCGTGCGACCCGACTGCGACACGGCCAGCGTCACGTCCTCGCCGGCATCGAGTCCGGCCTCGACGGTCTGCAGCGCCTCGGCAGTGTAGAGCTGCGCGGCTATACGGTGAATGAGCATGCTGTTCCTCCGGCATCGCAACGCCAAAAGCCCGCCGGGGCAAGCTCGGCGGGTCGTACGTCAAATACATTGTCTGTCATGGTAGCGCATGGAGAGGACTCCGGCTCAAGGGCAAACCCAGCCCCGCAAAAAACGCCAGACGAAGATGCGTTCCGCCCTACCCCGCTACGCGCACGCTGGGGCACAAATCTGCCAGCGGACACTCGTCACACTTGGGTTTGCGGGCGTCGCAGATCTCGCGACCGAAGGTGATCCACTGATGGTTAACCGACTCCCAATACTCGTGCGGCAAGATCTTGAGCAGATCCTGCTCGGTCTTGAGCGGCTCTTTGGCGTGCGTCTTGGGACTCAGCATCAGGCGATGCGCGATACGGTTGACGTGCGTATCCACCGCGATGCCTTCCACGATGCCGTACCCCACGTTGAGCACGATGTTCGCCGTCTTGCGGCCCACGCCCGGCAGCTTGACGAGCTCCTTCATGTCGGCCGGCACCTCGCCGCCGTAGTCGGCAACGATCATCTGCGCGGCCTCCACGGCATGCTTGGCCTTACTCTTATAAAAGCCGAGTGACTTAATGGTGTCCGCCACGTCGGTCACACTTGCCCCGGCCATGGCCTCGGGCGTGGGCCACTGGGCAAACAACTTCGGCGTCACCTTGTTGACCTGCGCATCGGTCGTCTGAGCCGAGAGCAGTACCGCGATGAGCAGCCTAAAGGGATTCTCGTGGTCCAAGAAGCACTCGACCGGGCCATAGCGACGGTTAAGGCGCTCGCACACCTCGATGGCGCGATCGCGTTTGGCGGCATTGGTCTCGCGTGGCATAACGACTCCTCGGCTCAGCAGAAACATAACTTCACGGAAACGATTGTCCCACGTACGGGGGCCTTAAGCCTCCAAAAATGCGCCGGTCTGGCGGCTCCACAGGCTCGCGTATTCGCCGCCTGCCTCGACGAGCTGCGCATGCGTGCCATCCTCGACAATCTCGCCGTCTGCCAGCACCACGATGCGGTCGAGCGCCGCCACGGTGGACAGGCGATGTGCCACCACAATGGAGGTGCGGCCGCGCATAAGGTTCTCGAGCGCCTCCTGCACCAGCGCCTCGGACTCGCTATCCAAAGCAGAGGTCGCCTCGTCGAGCACCAGAATCGGCGCGTCGGTGAGGATGGCACGGGCGATGGCCACGCGCTGGCGTTGGCCGCCCGTAAGCTTAACGCCGCGCTCGCCCACCATGGTGTCAAAGCCATGGGGCAAGCGGTCGATAAACTCCAGGGCATTGGCCAGGCGCGCAGCCTCGCGAATCTGTTCGTCGGTGGCGTCGGGGCGGCCGTAGGCGATATTCTCGCGAATGGAGCGGTGGAACAGTAGCGCCTCCTGCGGCACGTAGGCAACCTGGCGGCGCAGGCTCTGCTGCGTACAGCGCGAGACATCCTGGCCGTCCACGAGCACGCGGCCGCCCTGAACGTCGTCCAAGCGCAGCAGCAGCTTGGTGAGCGTCGTCTTGCCCGAGCCCGATTTGCCCACCAGGCCCACGCGCTGGCCCGCCGCCACATGGAGCGTCAGGTCGTTGAACACGCTCTCCCCCGCCGCGGCGTCACGGTATGCAAAGCTCAAGTGCTCAAAATCAATCGCGCCCTCGGTCACTTTGAGCTCGGGGGCGTTCTCGTCGTCTGCCACCAGACGCGGCTCGTCCAGGACGCGCGTCATCTCGGCCGCATCGCCGAGCGCGCGGTTGATGCGCTGCATCATGGAGCTCACGTAGTTCAGCCGCATGGTGAGGTTGTACGTATAGGTAAAGATCATGACGAGCGCGCCGGCAGAGATGCCAAACCACGCGTTGCCGCCCGCCACGAACACACTCACCACGGCCATAGTGATGACGATAAGGCCCGAGGTCGTAAAGTTGCGCTGCATCATGGCGTGCATCGAGACCGTCTCGGCGTCGCGTGCAGCACGGTCGGCGGTATCGAACAGGTCGCGCTCAAAGTCCTCGCGCCCACAGGTCTTAACGGCTAGGATGTTCGTGACCGCGTCGGACAGCACGCCCGACAGCTTGTTCTGCGCGGCGGACGTCGCGGCCGAAAGCGGCATGATGCGCTTGTACATAAGCCAGACAAACGCGATGTAGACGACCATAATGCCCACCAGGATCACGGTAAATGTCGGCACCACCGGGGCGAGCGCCGCCACCGTGCAGACAACCGAGGTGATAGTGGGAATGAGCGAATACACCGTCACGTCCACCAGACCCGTGTAGCCGCTCATAAAACGGCTCGTCTGGCTCACAAGCGATCCGCCAAAACGGCTGGTGTGAAATGTCATGGATTGATTGGAGAGCGTGTCAAAGCACAGGCGCGCCAGGTGATAGTTGCCCGCAATCTCGAGCTTGTAGACGGTGTAGTCCTGCAGCTTGGAGAGGATTTGGCCCACTAGGTTAACGAGCACCAGCGCCAGAACGTAAGGGCCAAAGACTTCAAACACCTGGTCACCCGCCACGGGGCCAGCCTGAACGCGGTCAACGATAAGGGCCATCACGTAGGTGTTGGCAAACGTGAGCAAAAAGATGTAGCCCGCCGACGAGAACACCGAGAGAAAGACAATCAGCGGTTGTGTGCGCGTAACGTCCCAAAAACGCTGCAGCGTGCGGCGCACGGTGGAACGTTTGAGCGGACTGGTGCTTCTCTGAGACATGGTCTTCCTTTCGCGTCTGATAGGGCGAGACGCCATTGTTGCACACTAAAGTGCACTTCAGGCAAGCACGGCGCGAAAAGCGCCCGCGCCGTGCTTGCGCAGGCGCCCCACCGTCAGATGCAGCTAGTCCTCGTCTTTTTGGTCTGCGAGCAGGCTCGCAGACGTGAGCCCCAAGATCTCGTCGGCCTCCCGCGTGTCTTCCAGCGCGTCGATATCCTTGAGTTTGCGCTCCATAACGTTGGTGCGTGTGGTGATGATGCCCTCGACCGTTTTACCCGCGGTCTCGATCTGCTGCTGGGCGCGGCGCAGCGCCGCCTGATAGCGCGGCAGCTCGGCCTTGACGGCAGAGAGCACGCGCAGCACGTCGTCGGTACGTTTTTGCAATTTAAACGTCTGGTAGCTCATCTGCAGGCTGTTGAGGATGGCCGCCATGGTGCTGGGGCCGGCAACGTTGACGTGATAGTCGCGGCCCAGGGTCTCGATAAGCCCGGGACGGCTGACGACCTCGGCGTACAGACCCTCAAACGGAACGAACATGATGCCAAAATTGGTCGTCGCGGGCACGCTCAGGTACTTTTCGCAGATGTCCTTTGCCTCGCGCTTCACCATGGCGTCGAGCGTCTTGCGCGCGGTGGCCACAGCCTCGGCATCACCCGACTCTTGCGCGTCGAGCAGATGCTCGTACGCGTCGCCCGGGAATTTGGAGTCAATCGGCAGCAGCGCGGGATCGCCCTCGTCCACCGGCAGCTTGACGGCAAACTCAACGCGCTCCGAGGCGCCGGGCTTGGTGGCGACATTTTCCAGATACTGGTCGGGCGTAAGGATGTCCGCCAGGATTGCACCCAACTGCACCTCGCCCAAAATGCCACGCGCCTTGACGTTGCCCAGCACGCGCTTAAGGTCGCCCACGCCGGTGGCAATGGACTGCATATCGCCCAAACCCTTGTACACAGCCTCGAGCTGGTCGCTCACCTGCTTAAACGATGCAGACAGGCGATCGTTGAGCGTACGGGAGAGTTTCTCGTCCACCGTCGCGCGCATCTGATCGAGCTGCACGTTGTTGTCCTTGCGGATGGCGCCCAGCTGGGCATCGACCGTCTCGCGCACCTTGTCCAGGCGGTGCTCGATGCCTTCGCGGTTGGCGCCGAGCTGTTGGGCCGTCTCGCGGCGCAGGTCATCCATACGGTCACCAGCCTGCGTGAACTCACGCGCGATGGTCAGGTAGCGCTGCTGCTCCACGGCCGCATCGGTTGTCTGCTGCTGCGCGATGGCATTTGCCGTGCGGCGGGTTTCGGCCAGCGCGACGTTGAGGGTGTCGAGCGCGTTGTTGGCCTGCTCGAGCGCAGCCAGCATCTCTGCCCCGCTATCGCCGCGCTCCCTCAGCTCGGCGCGAAGGCCCTTGAGCTGCAGGGCACAAGCCACAGCAACCCCCACCGCCACCAAGGCGATCACAACAAGCACGATATCAATAGCAGACATAGTCTCCGCCCAACAAACCCAATCGATCATCAATCAAAACCGCGATCAATCTTACCCCGCCACGCGCACTGGGCGCCCGGCCCCTTCTTTGGCGCCCCTCTCCTCCGCATATTCCATAATGCGGCGCGCCGTCTCCCTGCTCACCTTTGAGTCATCACCGGCTAAGTATGCGTACACGTTTCCCTTATTCAGATTCAAATCGCGGCAGAGACCGTAGCGCGTTACGCCCGATTCCCCTAGCGCTCCCAACGTTCTTTTTCGCATCAGGGCGTTGATCCTCCTGTCCGCCACTGGCTTTTCCTTCACCGCTCTATACGCACGCCAAACGTTGGCATAACGGTTGGGGAGTTTGTCCTCGGCGCATAGAGATGCCAGGCTACCCGTTTGGGCGTACAAGGACAAAACGTCTCGGTAACCCTCTTCCATCCACGAGCCCTCGGATAAGCCCAGGACGTATTCGGCTTTACCCTGCGCCAAAGCGAGCAAAAACAGGGGCTCCGCCACGCGCGGCGCAACCGTCGTCGCCTGCTCAACCAGTTTTCTAAAACTGAGCGACTGCTGTCCGGATAGCTCTCGGCAATAGCCTTTTAAGAATCCCTCAAAGGTCAGATTCAACCGAGCACCTCCTTTTTGTATTGCCTGTATGCGCAGACCATCTCTTGATAACTCCGCTCCGAAGGCGACGACGCCAGCGCCTCGCCCTCGTCGAATATAAGCCGTTCGAGCAGTCCCCAATCAAGTCGGTCGACGAATGCCTGGCTATGAAGATCGACGATGTCGTTCGGACGGTAGGCATAGAGCTTCATTACCGCCAGGTCCTCCAAGGATGGCGTAAAGTACCTGATAAAACGCGCCCCAATATCCAAGGGAATCAAACGGTCTTCGTAATTGAATGGCATCTGATTACAATATGCCACCGCCATACCATTCACCTCGGGGTATCGAGCTATGATCTCGCGGAGACACCTGTCTGCCTCAAACACATCAATGTCATGTGTAACCGACCGATTCGTCACATCGTTTAGCATGAAGGCGCTTCCTCCCACCAATACAACGCTCGGCCTATCGTCTCTTAGACCTATTTCCAGCTCCGCCTCTTCGTCAATACCCAAAAGAGTCTGCTCTAAAGCCTGCTTATACATAGCAAATCATATTATTATTCATCTTCAATAATACTATTCAGTCGCACGACAGCGCCCGCAAGATGCAAGGATTCTACTCATGGCGATAATCCCTACACCCTAGAAGTCCTAATGTGACAAACGCTAACTCTCCCAGCCGGCGCGGATGGTTGTTGCGACATCGCCCAGGCGCTGGCCGAGAGCTGCCAAGTGCTCAAGCACCTCGCTGGGCGAGGCGCCGTTGAGAATGCATGTGAGGGCATATGAGGCCAAGAAGATTGCCGCGAGCCCCAACGGGATTAGCACGATCATCGCCAGCGTACGCAGGCGCTGGGCCCAGCGACGGCGACGCGCACGACGTTTATCGAACGCAAGCTCCTGAGCATATGAATCCTGCTGTACGGAATAGGCCTCTGGGACCGCCCCGCCCGCAGGTGCGGCGTTTTGCGCAGGAGGCTGGACGGCCACCCCCTGCATTTGCATCTCCATAAGCCGTTGCTGCTGGCGCAACATGCGCTCGGCTTGTTGCTGCGGGGTCTCAAGAAACAGATCCATGTTGGCCTCCTCAATCGGAGCATTCGACGCTTACGCTCAGCATCCCGCACCGCCAAGGCCACGGCAACGAAATCCGTAGCAATAACCGCAAAGATTCTTTGGTCAGAAAACTGTCGAAAAGCCCAACAACTCCCCTACCAGCACTTTCTTTGAGCTTTTTTCGCCAGCAATCTTTTGCCCTTCCACCCTTGCGCCAACCGACCAAAACCCAACCAAAAGCTTGACGGAAATTGTGAAGATCGGGACCCCACACAAAAACGTGCCGCCCCAAAGGGGCGACACACAAACTTATTATCAGCTTTTCTGTAACGAGCATGCGGCGACTCAACGCCGGGGCGCAGGGCGGGGATACCTTTGCCTCGCGCGACCCTGCGAAGCCGTGAGCGAGAGGGAAAGGTTTCCCCGCCCTGCGCTCCGTGGTCGGTGAGGACAGACTACATGCCCGCGAGACCTCGCGCGGCGGTGGCGCACATAAACGCCAAGACTAGAATCACGAGCGAACCCGCGATGTCTGCCAGCACGCCCATTGCACGGCGCTCAAACAGCCAGCTCTCAAAGTGCGGGGCAACGTTGCGCCAAACACGCCACAGCAAGATACCCATGCCGATGACGCCGGGAATATTGAGCAGCAAGATCTCGGAGCACAAAAGGCCAATCAGGTTTCCGGCGGCAAAGCCCGCATCGCCCTCGCAGTATTTGCGATAAATCATGTACAGCATGTACGCCACAAACGGCTGCAGACACGCAGAGATAAACGCAACCACCATCGAGGGATCCTGAGAAAAGACATCGGTGAGCTTATCCACACTCGTGGCATCCTTAGAGGCCAGGAACAGGCCAATGACCACCACAGGCACCACACCCAAGATGACCTCGACCATCGTAAACAGCTTGGCAGTTAGGTCCTCACTCGCCGAATTCAAATGGGGCGCCCACTCAGGATGAGCGTGCGCACCGACCTTCTTGTCCTTCTCGGCACGATCGGCCTTTTTACCCTCAGGAACCCGACGACCAGGATCCTTGCGAGTTCCCGCCGCAGCAACCCGAGCCCGAGACTTCTTACCCATAAAAAACACCCCATCAGGTAGTAGATAAACTAAAAGCCGCTACCCAGTGTACCCCACCCATGAACGGTGCCGTCCCAACCAGTCCCCCTACAAAAACGTGCCGCCCCAAAGGGGCGGCACACAAACTTATTATCAGCTTTTCTGTAACGAGCATGCGGCGACTCAACGCCGGGGCGCGGGGCGGGAGGCCGGATTGCCTTCCCTCAACGCGACCCTGCGAAGCCGTGAGCGGGGAGGGAAGGCAATCCGGCCTCCCGCCCCCGCGCTCCGCATCAAACGCCACGCCCGCAACACGCGCTAGTAGTTCACCACCTGCTCCTCAAAGTACGCCTTCGGGTGGTTGCACACCGGGCAAACCTCGGGCGCCTCGGCACCAACATGCAGGTGCCCGCAGTTCAGGCACTTCCACACCTTTACGCCCTCGCGCTCAAACACCTCGCCCGATTCAATGCGCTCGACGAGCTTGTTGTAGCGCTCCTCGTGAGCCTTCTCCACGGCACCGACGCCACGGAACTTCTCGGCGATCTCGGCAAAGCCCTCCTCCTCGGCGGTCTTGGCAAACTCGTCATACATCGTGGTCCACTCGTAGTTCTCGCCCGCGGCGGCGTCGCGCAGGTTGTCCAGAGTGCCCGGAACGGCACCGTCGTGCAGATACTTAAACCACAGCTTGGCATGCTCGGACTCGTTGCCCGCCGTCTCTGCAAAGATATTCGAAATCTGAACGTAGCCGTCCTTTTTGGCCTTGGATGCATAGTAGCGATACTTGGTGTGCGCCTGGGACTCACCGGCAAAAGCGGTCTCGAGGTTCTTCTTGGTCTGAGAGTTCTCAAAATCCATAGGTGTACTTCCCTTCAACACATGCCGCCCATAGACTTTGAGCGGCCCTGTCTTTAGGATGCCCTCATGCCGAGAATTTAAACCTTATAATCCTGTTCTTCAGATTCGAGCGAGCTATACATTCAGCCAACGATCGCCCTCGGAGCGGCAAAAGCCCTCGCGCTCCAGATCGGCAAGAATACTTGCAACCAGCTCGCGCTCGACCGGTTTCCGGCCGGCTGCCGCCTCCATCTCGTTAACGCCAGCAACGGCTTCATCGAGCGTAATACCTGCCGGCTGCCCATCGCGCGCCGCCAGCAGCATGCGCACAATGTGGGCGCGCTTTTGGCGACGCGAGCCCTCAAACTTGGACTGACGACTATAGCTCGCCGACCGCCTGGACGGATTGGGCAGCGTCTTTTTAAGATACGCGCCGTAATCCAGCAACGCGTAATACCACGCGCGCGGCGTGTCGGCATCGTCTTGAGGCGCGGCAAAGGGCGCAATCTCGTCCGCCACCGCACCGGGGGCCGCCGGACAGGCGGCTTGGATCAACGGCACCAGCTCGCGATCGGGAACGGCCGGCACATCGGGAAAGAAATGATGCAAAAAGACCGTGCGCACGTTGGTCTCCAGATACACGCCCGGAAGATCGAATGCAAACGAACGGATGCCCTGCGCCGTTGCCGGGCCAATGCCGGGCAGCGCGACCAGATCGTGCGTCTCGCGCGGAAACTCCCCGTCCCAGTCCTCCACAACGCACTGTGCAGCCCTGTGAAGCGCCAAGGCGCGGCGATTGTAGCCCATCCCCTGCCACGCATCCAAAACATCGGAAGGGGCGGCCTGAGCGAGTGCCTGGACAGTCGGAAAGCGATCGAGCCACGCCGGCATGCGCGTCTCCACGCGCGGCACCTGCGTCTGCTGCAGCATGACCTCGGAGAGCCAGATGATATACGGGTCGCGCGTGCGGCGCCACGGAAGGTCGCGATAGCGCAGAACCCCTTCCGAACGAATCATCGAACGAAAGGGGTCCTGAATCATGACAATGCTCCTTATGCGGCGCTATTCCTCCCGGCAAGCATACGCGCAGGCGGCGTACTCGGGAAACGCATCGCGGTCGGCGAACTTGGGATCGACGGCCGGGAACTGGCGATGGGAGACGATATCGTCGAGCGAAACGGAATCGAGATAGTCGCGCATCAGCGCCTGGGCTCCGGCCCACAGGGGATGATAGCAGCACGTGCCCATGCGCGCACAGTCGCCATCGGGCGCGGTGCAGTCGTTCATGACCATGGGACCCTGAACGGCCTCTACAACCTGACGAATCGTGACATCGTCGGGGCTCACCTTAAGGCGCATGCCGCCATGAACACCGCGCAGGCTCTCCACAATGCCGGCCTGAACCAAACCGTGCTGAATCGAACGGGCAAATGAATACGGAACATTGACCTCTTCGGCAGCAGTGCGAACAGAAAGCAACCGCTCCGGCTCCTCGGCAAGCATCGCAAGCATGCGAAGGGCATAATCAGTCTTCCTCGATATGTCCATGTTTCCCCTTTCAAGGAATACGAACAGCTCGAACGAGCTCCGGGGCCGAGCTTGTGTCGAGACGCCAAATGACCGCCTGAACAACCAAATTACATAATGGGTGTCCACTGAATGCCGCACTTGAAGACTGGCTGAATCAGGTACGGCCTAAAGTGCAATTTAGTATAACCGAACCCCCTGCTTCATTGAACAGATGTTGCGCAACAAACCCCCTGTTTGAACACATATATCAGTCGGGCTTGGCTCGCTCGTTGCAAATGCGGTGATTTGGATAAAGAGGCATATGAGATCGATGGCTATTAAACGCAAAAAGCCACGTCCGAAGACGTGGCTTTAATTGCGTTGGCGGGAAGTACGGGGCTCGAACCCGCGACCTCCGACGTGACAGGCCGGCGCTCTAACCAAACTGAGCTAACTCCCCAGGCAGTCGTTCGCGTTTGTTTCCGCTCGCGTGCGCTGCGGGGATTAGTATACACAGAAGTCTGTCCGCCACGCAACAACTTTTTTGAAAAAATTTTTCGGGCCCCTCCGGGAGG
>DBGBLM010000118.1:0-3061 GCA_048448865.1 Collinsella sp. | reverse complement strand
AATTTTGTTAAAACACGCGCAGATAGCGCAAGTAGCGCATTTCCGCATAAGTAAATTTTACCAGCTCAGCGCGGTCTGTCCAGATAGCATATTATCGGCTTCGAGGAGCGCGGTGCAGCCGGTGACTTAATCAACGGGGGCAGGAGCCCCGAATCGTCGCCGTTCCGGGTTCCCGCAGGTGGGCCCGCCTGTTTCTAATCAACTGCGGATTCAGGAGCAGACATGAAAAACGAGAAATGCAGTAATAAAACCTTACGCATATGCGGACCCGGCGGCGTGAGGAAGAACAAGGGCAAGTGGCAGGCCGTCGTGACGGTGGCCGACGAGATGACCGGGAAGAAGGTCCAGAGGACCAAGAACACCGGCGTGCCCTGCCTGAAGCAGAGCACGAGGGGAAAGGCGGCGGCGATGCGCTTCCTCTCGGAATTCAGGTCGGAGATCGAGCTCGAGCTCGTCGAGGCGGAGGAGGCGAGGGCCGCTGTCGGCGCCGGGCTTCCCGCCGAGAAGCGGGACGACTACGCCGCGCTGCCGCTCTCCGAGGCGCTCGAGAAGTTCATCGCCTTCTGCCTGGAGATGAACAGGATCACCCCGACCACCCGCGACGACTACCACTACAGCGCCCTGCACATCGAGCGAGACGAGCTCGGCCTCGTCCTCGTGAACGAGGTGACGACCGACGACGTCAACGCGTGGTCGAGGCGCAGGATCGCCCTGGGCACGGCGCCCGACACGCTCAACAAGTCCTTCAAGCTCGGCAAGCGGCTCTACGCCGTCCTGCTGAAGAGGAGCAACGACACGATCGGGAAGAACCCGTTCGACGGCGCCCTCGCGCCCAGGGTCATCGCCAGGCCCAGGAACGCGCTGCGCTCCGACCTCGTGCCGAAGCTCAACTCGGTGACCTCGATGATGTCGGACTCGACCTTCAGGAGGGCGGTCGTGCTCGCCCTGCACACCGGGATGCGCATCGGCGAGGTCTGCGGCCTGCGCTGGTGCGACGTCGACTTCGAGTCGGGGCTCATCACGGTCAGGCACTCCGTGGCCTACGTCAAGGACAGGGGCTCCTTCATCAAGGACACCAAGAACCACGACCTGAGGACGATCCCCATCGACCCGGTGGGCCTGCTCCCCTTCCTGAAGGAGATCCACGAGATCGATTCGCAGAGGCTCCGGGAGGCATCGGCCCTCGGCCTGCGCGACCTCGCGGACAGCTACGTCGTGTCGCGGCCGGACGGCTCCTTCGCCACAACCAGCTACATCCGCAGGGCGTTCAAGACGTTCTCGGAGACCAACGGCCTCATGGGCACCAACGACGAGCTGATCACGTTCCACGGCCTGCGCCACACCTTCGCGACGCAGTGGATCCGCCACGGCGGCGACATCAAGGCGCTGCAGTCGATCCTCGGGCACAAGGACGCCATGGTCACGCTCAACGTCTACGCCGACATCGAGCCGATGTCCAAGATCCAGAACATGCTTCGCGTGTCGCCGAGCCTGTGGCGCGGCTATCTCGGCCTGAGGGTGGACCCCGGCCCCATGTTCCAGCAGAAGATCCGCGAGGCGATCGAGACGCTCGAGGCGTTCGGCTACGGCATCTCCGAGCCCGACGACCGCAACGTCCTCATCCGCGACGTTCAGACCATCAGCCGCCTCTACCCCACCGAGTACGCGGCAGTGCTGGGGGCCATCCCGACCGAGGCGACCGTGGTCGAGTAGAGGCTGAGACATTCGCTTTCCCAAATCCGTAGTGCAAGTACGGGAATGTGGAATAGCGTTTAGATAGATTCTACCCGGTCTTCTCGGTGACGCAAATGCGGCACGGGTTTCCGCGAACGCGGATGCCCGTGCCTATCTTTTTATGATTGTGAATACGCCTGCGCGAATGTAGATGAAGCCCCGCGGTTCAGGCCGGGGATTTTCAGCCGCGCCGCCCGATTTCGAATAAAGGCCTGCAAATGCAGACGGCTTTCGGGGGGCCCGACGGCACCTCTCTCAAAAATGGGAGTATGGCCCGAGGCCGCACCTGTGCCTCAGCTCCGCAACGAGGGCATCGTTGTCGGTCACCGAGACGATGGCGTCGCCGTCGTAGGGCGCCTCGATGTAGACGCGGTCGAGCGAGTTGGCCGTCCCCGCCCAGAGCGTCCTGGTGCGCCGGACGCCCCGCACGTGGGCGTAGGGTATCACCGAACGCGTCCCGGCGTACACGACGACGAGGCGGTCGCCGTAGAGCTCGAGGCGGTTGCTGCGGACGGGAAGGGCGGCCAGGGCCACGAGGGCCGGGACGGGCACCAGCGCGAGCCAGCCCCATGGGAGCGCGGGACTTGAGCTCAGGAAACACGCGATACACGCCGCGGATAAACCGCCCGCCACAATCACCATGGCCGCTATGAACCACGGGTCTGTCCTGCCGGGGAACACCCGCTCCGGCCGCTCGCCCTTCTCACCCATTACGGCCTCCCTCCCGACGCCCTCCCTGGCGGCGCGTGGGGCCGGAGAGTGCCTTGAACCCGTCGCCGACCATCTTGCTCCCCGTTCCATGGGCCTTCTGTAGTGGTATGTACCCCCGACTGTTCGACGGATGTCGTACGATTAAACGATTGTCTAACCTTTTAAGACGGGTGCGGCAAGATCGAGCAGATTGTCCGTGCGAGAGGCTTTCCGCCGCAGCGCCCGGTCTCGGGTTCGATGCATCGACATCCGTCTCAGGTGGTGTCTCCGCTGCGCGGCATTGCAGGGTGCAAAGCCGAGATGCCACGGAGTACGCCGAGGCTTTGCTCGCGTGGGCTGAAACATATTCCCAATCCGGGAATGCATATATATAAGTGCGATCGTTTTGCCGTAGATGGGAAACCCGTCGGCCGGGCGGGACCGGAGAGCCGGGCGGCGAATGCGAAAGGCCGGATGCAGCCGATGCCCTGAATGAGGTCCCAACACATGGGAGGGACAGCTGAATCCATCTCTTTTGTCGCTCCCTAGGGCGTGGATTTCCCAGCTCTCGCCCCCGAGGTCATCTTGCAGACGATTCGCAAGTCTCCGAGCGGTAGGTACCTGATGGAGCAGAGGG
>DBGBLM010000117.1:0-27487 GCA_048448865.1 Collinsella sp. | reverse complement strand
GGCCTGATAGGTCATGTCCTTCTCGCGGCACTCCTCGACGGTGTGCGCGGGGTCGCCGAACTGATGCTCGCCGAAGGTAACCTCGAGAACATGGTTCTGGCTCTGGATGGGGCTGGATTCCTTGAACGCCTCACGAAGGCCCTCGTCCTTAAAACGCTCAAAGGATTCCCTTTGAACAGAGATACGGTTGGGGAGCTCCATGGCCTCCGGGATTTTCCCGAAGCTGACGCGCTTGCGCTCAGTGGCAGTGTATGCGTAGGTCACCAGGTTTTTCCTCCTTCACGGAAATGCTCGGTGGGTTGGCGAGGCATAGCTTCGCCAGTTATCGCAACCTAATAGTTTATCAGGTACCGACCGTTGGGCAAGAAAAGCCTTGACGCGATTGAGTTTTTGGAGTAGCAAAGTTTTTCGACAGAAAACACGCAGGTAGATGGGTGTGTATCGAACATCTGTTCATATATTTTCTGTGAACAGAGAGCCGGCAATCGCAGCTCTTATAAAAAACGGGCGCGAACCGAGGTCCGCGCCCGTAAATGTCGATGTCCGAAGGCTTACTTGCGCATCAATCCACCGCGCTCGTCGATGGCGTCCCAGAAGGCATCGGCAAAGCGGGGATCGCTTGCAGCCATGAGGGCGTTGGTGGCCATCCAGCCAGAGGGAGTGCCGGTGTCGTAGCCCGACAGCGGGTCGATGACGACGGCATACATGGCCTCACGGTCGAGCGAACGGGCCATGGCGTCGGTGAGCTGGATCTCGCCGCCCTTGCCGGCCTGCTGATCTGCCAGCAGGTCCATGACCAGCGGGCTCAGCAGGTAGCGACCGACGATGTATAGGTTGGACGGAGCCGCCTCGGGAGCGGGCTTCTCGACCAGACCGCCGATGCGCCAGACAGCGCCCGGCTCTGCATCGGCAACGTCCTCGGCACCCTCGAGCGAACCGACGCGCTCACCGGCGATAACGCCGTAGCGGCTGACTTCCTCGGGCGAGCAAGCAGCGACGGCGATAACCGAAGCTCCACCGTGCTCCTTGGAAACGGCGAGCATCTTGTCGCAGATGTCGCGATTAGGCACAACGTAGTCGCCCAGAAGAACCAGGAAGTTCTCCCCTGCCACGGCGTCGGCAGCAGAGCGGATAGCATGGCCGAGGCCCTTGGGCTCGTACTGATAGCGGAAGTCGACCGGCATACCGCCAGCGTGGGCGACGGCATCGGCATAGGCGTTCTTGCCGCGCTCGCGCAGCAGGTTCTCGAGCGAGCGATCGGGCTGGAAATAGTTCAGCAGCTCGGGCTTGCCGGGAGAAGTAACGATGATGGCATCGTCGACCTCCTCGGGGTCGAGCGCCTCCTCGACGACATACTGAATGACGGGCTTGTCGAGCACCGGCAGCATCTCTTTGGGCGTGCACTTGGTGCCAGGTAGAAAACGCGTGCCAAGACCGGCGGCGGGGATGATTGCCTTCATGTTATTCAAAGATCCTTTCGCAGGCGCAAAAGCGCCCCATGCGTGCGGCACACAGCCGCAGACCAAATTGCGATACCCAAGCATCTTACCGCTGGAACTAGATGTCGCTACAAGGCAGAGACAATTCTTCAGCAGGTCAACGCAAATTATTGCTCGAATGGTGCAATTTTATTGCCCAACGGCAGGGCGCCCGATACGACGCAAATCACAGAACATGGCAGTTTGAGCTACCGATGTCGAGGGACCGAAAAACAAAAAAGACGGGGCTCGCAATGCGAACCCCGTCTGCAAAGAAATCTGGCGAGAAAGCCTGATTACTTGAGGGTGACAGCAGCGCCAGCAGCCTCGAGCTTCTCCTTGGCAGCCTCGGCGTCCTCCTTCTTGGCACCCTCGAGAACAGCCTTGGGAGCGCCCTCGACGACCTCCTTGGCCTCCTTCAGGCCAAGGTTGGTGAGCTCACGGACGGCCTTGATGACCTGGATCTTGTTGTCGCCGAAGCCCTCGAGCACGACGTCAAACTCGGTCTTCTCCTCGGCCTCAGCAGCGCCAGCAGCGGGAGCGGCGACAACAGCGGCAGGAGCAGCGGCGGAAACGCCGAAGGTGTCCTCGATAGCCTTGACGAGCTCGGAAGCCTCGAGAAGGGTCATTTCCTTAAGAGCATCGATGATCTCATCGGTGGTAAGCTTAGCCATTTCTAAGTCCTTTCGGTTTCCGTGTCTGTGCACGGAGATCAGTTAAAACACAGCGCGAATGCGCCAGAGGTGCGGCGTTGCCGCCGCAGGTGAAAACAGCGACTAGGCTGCCTTCTGCTCGGAGACCTGCTGGATCGAACGAGCGAGACCAGAGGAAACGCCGTTGACGCAGACAGCGATGTCGCGAGCGAAACCGGAGATGAGACCGGCGATCTGGCCGAGAAGCTGATCCTTGGTGGGCAGCTCGGCGATAGCCTTAACATCATCAGCGGAAACGGCCTTGCCGTCGGAGATACCGCCCTTGATCTCAAGGACGCCCTTGGACTGAGCGGAGAAGTCCTTAAGGGCCTTAGCGGCCTCGACCGGCTCGGACTCGTAGAACACATAAGCGACGGGGCCGGCGAGAATCTCGTCGAGCTCGGGCTGCTCCTGGTTCTTGAGAGCGATCTTGACCAGGTTGTTCTTGTAGACCTTCATCTCGGCGCCGCACTCGCGAAGCTGATGACGCAGCTCCTGAGCCTGCTTAACCGTCAGACCGTTGTAGTTGACGACGAACAGACCGGCGTTCTCGGCGATACGGGACTCGATCTCTGCAACCTTGTCGATTTTGTACTGCTGGGGCATGAATTACACCTCCTCGAATTCTTTCCGGGCACGGTCCGCCACAAGGACGTGACGGGGGCATGTCCAAAAAGAAAGCCCCCGCGCTGCATGAGCGACGGGGGCGAGAAGACATATCTACTCGACCACCTCGGCTGGCGGGATATCCCATTAAGCTCGCGGGCGATGCCCGTTTGCACCGGCTGTCTCTGGCAGCGGATTCGTGCGTGAACCGAGAGTATTATGGCGGGGACCCCGGCGTCGGTCAACGGAAAACCGGGCTGCACACAATTCCACCATCCGGCACGCTCCGCCGAAGGCCAGGCGCAAGGTTTTCGCTCGGTCAAGTCCTGGGCTCGCACGAAGGCCACATTAAGTGGCCTTCGGCTCGTGCGGAATCTACGAAAACCTTGCGCCTGGCCTTCGGCGGCGCGGCCTGCGTCAACTATGGGGCAGCCCGGTTTTCCGTTGGCCGGCGCGCCCCACTCATAATGCTTGGGTCGGTGGGCTGATGGTTTTGGGTCCCGGTGGGCTATAGGGTTGACACGAAGTTGGACAGGCGGCGGAGACCTTCGTCCAAATCCTTGTCGGAAACGCAATAGCTGAGGCGGACGTGACCTTCGGTGCCGAAACAGTCGCCCGGGACTAGGGCTACATTTGCTTCTTTGATGGCTTTGATGCAGAAGTCTTCGCTGGTTAGGCCGTACTGTTTGATGCTGGGGAAAGCGTAGAAGGCTCCTGCGGGCTCTACCACGTCGAGGTCCATGACGTTTAAGGCTGCGAGTACGCGTTCGCGGCGGGCTCGGTAGACTTTGAGCATGGGGGCTGGGTCGACGGTGAGGGCTCGGGCTGCGGCGTCCATCTCAAAGGAGACGGCACTCGATACTAAGTATTGGTGAGCCTTGGCAATCTCGGCGATGACGGGGGCTGCGGCTGTGAGCCAGCCCAAACGCCAGCCAGTCATAGCCCAGGGCTTGGAGAAGCTCTCGATGACGACCGTCTGCTCGCGAAGCTCCGGGTGTCGCTGGGCGAAGCGCTCGTAGCCGTCTACATAGACCAGGCGGTTATATACGTCGTCGCAGACTACGTAGATGCCCGCCTGCTCCGCCACGCGCGCCACGGCGTCGAGCGATGCCGCGTCGAGGATGCAGCCCGTAGGATTGTTGGGCGAGCAGATGACGATAGCCTTGGTCGCCGGGGTCACACAGGCGCGAAGCGCTTCCTCGTCAATCTGGAATTGCGCGGGCTCCGTATCCAAAAAGACCGCCTTGGCATGGTTGGCCACGACGATGCTCTCGTACAAACCAAAAGCCGGCGTGGGGATGATAACCTCGTCGCCGGGGTTGAGCATAGCCATAAACGTAGCCGACAGGGCCTCAGTCGCACCATCGGTCAGGATGACCTCGTCAGCAGAAAACGAAAGGCCCGCGTCGCCCATATATGCGGACAGCGCCTCGCGCAGGGCAGGGCGACCGTTGTTGGGCGGATAATGCGTGTCACCGCGGTCCAGCGCGGCGGTCACCTCGGCGCTAATCACGTCGGGCGTGGAAAAATCAGGCTCGCCGAGCGCAAGCGCAATGCATCCCGGATGCTGGGCGGCGAGCGCGTTGATTCGGCGGATGCCGGAGGGCTTGAGCGTGGCAAGCGAAGTATTCATGGGCAGGCGCATGGCGTTCCTTTCGTAAGGGTTGCACTAGGATAGCGCGGCTAGGCGCCGCCAGACGGTGTAACCTAAACGGAAACCAACCGGAAAGGAGGCGGCATGGAGACGACCGCACGCGGCGATGTACCAAAAACGCTGCAAACCATTGCGTATATCAGCATTCCCAATAGCTCCGATCTTGAGTTTTTGCTCTGGGACCTGCAAGATGCCATCGCGGCCTATGTCCGGCTTTCCGACACCGTACTCCCCCACCCGGTTGACTTGAAGGCAGATGATGCCGGTGCAGTCGATGGCATGGTGCTTGCTGTTGATGATGCATTTGACGATGAGGCTATGATCGCTGTCGAGCAGATACTCGATCGCTTTAAGAATACAGACGCGCGCGTCTATGTCGTCGTTCAGGCCCTGTCCAA
The DNA here is from genome assembly GCA_048448865.1 of Collinsella sp. Taxonomy (GTDB): domain Bacteria; phylum Actinomycetota; class Coriobacteriia; order Coriobacteriales; family Coriobacteriaceae; genus Collinsella. The sequence goes on along the minus strand of DBGBLM010000117.1, from coordinate 22,659 downwards.
AAACACCAAGCAGGCGGACGAAGCCCTCGACCGCCTGTATCGGGCATGTCTTCTACGTGACCTGCCATGGTGCGACGGCGTTGTCATCTGTGCCGGCAGCGGCATCGCAGCACTTCGCCACTCCCCGCGTATGGGCCTCTTGCGTCGGCCATTTTCGGAAGCGATGGATGAGCTTGTGGGCGCTGTACGCATGGGCTGCTCCATTGAACATGCGCAGCTGCTTGGCGGTGGCAATGCCGGTAGCGTCGATACCGACGGCATGGTGCGCGTCAAGCCCGCGCTGCCCGCACCGATCTGGCATGCCATCATGAAACGCCTCGGCACCCGCGCCCAATCAGATATCTAAATTACAGAGCGCCCCAGTCAACGGCCTCGCGCCAGCGCTCGACAAGGCGTTCCAGGCGCCATGCCGCATTGGCGGGACTAGTCGACGGCAGAACGATGGCCGGCAGCCCCGTGCGCTCTTGCAGGTAGCGCTTGTAGAGCCGCCCTGCCGTGCCGCCGTTACAGACAACGACCTCGATAGGAGCTGCGCCGGTAATGCGCTCGACATGCGCCGGAACGACGTTTTTGATGCTGGCGTCGCTTGAGCCCTTGATGTCACAGCCCTCGATCACGTCCCAAAGGGCCACACCGCCGTTGAGCAGCATGGAGCGCTTGGCGGCAATCGAGGCATCGAGCGTCGCGGGCTCACCACTTGCCAAAGGATTGCCCTCGTTGGGCGGCACGGGCATACCGAGGCACGCGGCCATCACGCGCCAAAAGCGGTTCTGCGGATTGCCATAGTAGAAGGCATTGGCACGCGAGAGCACCGAAGGAAACGACCCCAACACCAAAACGCGCGAGCGCTCGTCAAACACGGGTTCAAACCCATGCTCAATATGCTGATAGCCCTCGTCAGACACGGCCACGAGCTAGGCCCTCAGCAGATAGCGCACCTCGTAGGGTGCAAGCTCAAGGGTACCCGTCAGCTCGACCGTGGGAGCATCGTCGGCAAGTAGGTCGACGAAGGAGCCGTTGAGTTCGCCGGCTCCAAAGGTATAGGGCTCGTTCACGGCATTGACCGCCACGAGCACCGTCGCGTCGTCGCAGGCGCGCTCAAACAGCAGCTGCTTATTCTGGATCACCACGTTGCGATAGGCACCGTAGTTGAGAGCACGGGCCGCCGCACCGTCTGTCGAGTGCAGGTGCGCGAGCTGCTTGATGAAGGCCGTCAGCTCGTTGGGCGCAGGCTCATCGAGCGCAGGACGTAGCGCCCAATCGCCATCGGGGCCGCCCTTTTCGCCAGTAATCCCCCACTCGCTGCCGTAGTAGACGCATGGAATGCCCGGCATACCAAAGAGCATGCCGTAGGCGGGGCGCAGGCAGGACTTGTCCGTCAGGATGCTCGCCAGGCGCGGCACATCGTGGTTGTCAACAAACGACAGCAGGTGTTTGCCGCGGTAGATGCACCACGGGTCGCCGCCAAACTGGCGGTGCAACGAATGGGCGATCTCGAACATGTTGACCGAGTTAAAGCTGGAGTACAGGCCCTTGTAGCACTCGTAGTTGGTGCAGGAGTCGAGCATCTCGTCGTTGACGATCTGGTTGTAGTCGCCGTGGAGCGTCTCACCAATCAGCACAAAGTCGGGCTTGAGCTCACGGGTAAAAGTATGCAGGCGGCGCATAAAGTCGCGGTCGAGCATATAGGCGACGTCCAGGCGCAGACCGTCGACGCCAAAGACCTCGGCCCAGTGACGCACAGACTCAAGCAGGTAATCGACCACGGCGGGGTTTTGCAGGTTGAGCTTCACAAGCTCAAAATGGCCCTCCCAGCCCTCGTACCAAAAGCCGTCGCCGTAGCACGAGTCACCGTCAAAGCTGATGTGGAACCAATCCTTGTAGGGCGATTCCCACTTGCGCTTCTGCACGTCGCGGAAGGCCCAAAAACCGCGACCAACGTGGTTAAAGACGGCATCGAGCACCACACGGATACCGTGGGCGTGCAGTGTCTCGCATACGGCAGCAAAATCGGCGTCCCCACCCAGGCGACGGTCTATATGGTGCAGGCTGCGCGTGTCGTAGCCATGGCTATCGGACTCGAGCGGCGGGTTGATGAGCACGGCGCCAATGCCAAGTTCCTGCAGGTAGTCGGCCCATTGAGCGATTTTCATAATGGGAGCATCGGGGTTGGGCGCGTCGCCGGCAGCTTGGGATAGTTCATCCTCGGCAACGGGGGCGGCGTTTTCGCGCGGAGCTCCGCAAAAGCCCAGCGGATAGATCTGGTAGAACGTCGTCTCGTATGCCCACATAGCAACCTCCCGGTAAACGCAACACAACGACATCCATTGTATGCCCGGCTTGTATCCTCTTCCCCAAAATAAGTTGCGGTGGAATAGTTCCTGCTTGGGCCTTCAGAGGCCTTAAACAGGAACTATTCCACCGCAACTGATGAGGGAACGTGATTAGGCGACAGGCTTTGCGCGGCGTATGGCCGGGAACATCACTGTGATAGCGAGGATGACGCCCACGGCGGCGATTGCGCCACCCGCGCAGCCGATCCAGGCGATACCGGGACCCGAAACCACGGCGCCGCCGATCGCGGTACCCGTGCCAATACCGAGGTTAAACAGGCCCGAGAAGATCGACATGGCGACGGCCGATGAATCTGCCGACGTGTGCTTGATGAGCTCGGCCTGAAACGCCACGTTAAAGGCCGTGGCGCAGCAACCCCACAGTGCGCAGACGGCAAGCACTGTCACGAGCGACGATGCGGCCGGCCCCATGAGCAGCAGGGCCACCGGCACGCCGGAGAGCGTGATAGCCAAGAACGGGAAGCGATGCCCATCGAACAGTCGGCCAAACAGCCAGCTTCCGAGCAGACCGGAGCAGCCGAACGCCGTCAGCGTTATGGTGATAGCGCTTGCGTCGACATGGGCGACCTGAGCCAGGAAAGGCTCGATATAGCTGTAGCTTGCGTAATAGCCGGTCGCCATGAAGACCGTGACTGCGTAGAGCGCGATGAGGAGCGGGTTCTTGAGCAGCTCGGGCAGCTGTTTGACGGTAAAGCGCTCACCCGCCGGCATGGCCGGGAACACCGCTGCCTGGTAGACGGCCGCGATGGCTGAGAGGCCCCCGACCACGGCAAACGTCATACGCCAGCCCACGGCCAGGCCAATGGCGCGGCCGAGCGGCAGGCCGAAGATCTGTGCGATGGAGGAGCCCGTGGCGATCATGCTGATGGCGAGCGCGCCGTGGCGAGTGTCGACCAGGCGCGAGGCCATAATCGAGGCGACTGACCAGAACACGGCATGTGCGCAAGCGACCACCAGGCGCGCGCAGACCAGGATGGGATAGGTCGGCGCCACAGCGGACAGGAACTGACCGAGCGAGAACACGGCAAGCACGCCCAGCAGCATCCGCTTAAACTCGAAACGCGAAGCGAACACCATGAGCGGCAACGACAGCAGCATGACGCCCCAGGCATAGACCGAGATCATGATGCCCGCCTGGGCCTCGGTGAGCGAGAACGACGCGGCGATATCAGTCAAAAGGCCGATGGGCATAAACTCCGACGTGTTGAACACGAACGCACAGCAGGTGAGCCCGACGAGTGGGAGCCACTGCCTGAGCGTGATGCCGTCTTGCCTTGCCTGACTCATATATAACATCTCCAATCATTTTGAGCGGAGGCGATTATATAGCAACGGTCCCGCATCCGTCAGTAACGGACACGGGACCGAAACAATTCGATACACAGAGGTTGCGCCGTCAATAAATAACTAAGCCAACCCCAGCAATATGCCCGCCGAATGCACGACAAACGCCACGATCCAGGCGACCGCCACTTGAAACGCGAACACGGCAACGGCATAGCGCGCGCCCAACTCGCTCCTGACGGCGCCGATGGCCGCCACGCAGGGCGGGTACAGCAGCGTAAAGACCAGGAACACATAGGCGGTAAACGGCGAAAACATGGTCGACAGTGCCGCGGGCGAGGTCGCGCCCAAAAGCACGGTGAGGGTCGAGATGACACTCTCCTTGGCGATAAGTCCGGTGACGAGCGCCGTGGATGCGCGCCAATCGCCAAAGCCAAGCGGCGCCAGCGCCGGCGCGATGATGCTGCCGAGGCCCGCAAGCAGGCTTTGCGACTGATCGGCGACCACATTAAAGCGGATATCGAACGTCTGAAGGAACCAGATGACCACCGTAGCGGCAAAGATAATGGTAAAGGCCTTGGTAATAAAATCCTTGGCCTTATCCCATGCCAGCATCACCGTCGTCTTGACGCTCGGCAGGCGGTAGTTGGGGAGCTCCATGATAAACGGCACTGGGTCGCCCTTAAATGCCGTGCGGTTGAGCACCAAAGCCGCGATACAGCCAACCGCAATGCCGATCAGATAGAGCGAGACCATGGCGGGAACCGTTGCCTGTGGGAAAAACGCCCCGCACAGCAGACCGTAGACCGGCAACTTGGCCGAGCAGCTCATGAACGGCGTGAGCATGACCGTCATCTTGCGGTCGTGCTCGGATGGGAGCGTACGGGTCGACATGATAGCCGGCACGGTGCAGCCAAAACCGACGAGCATGGGCACAAAGCTGCGGCCCGACAGGCCAAAGCGACGCAACACCTTATCCATGACAAAGGCGACGCGCGCCATGTAGCCGGAGTCTTCCAGAATGGAGAGGAACAAAAAGAGCACGACGATAATCGGCAGGAAGGTCAGCACGCTGCCCACACCCGTAAGCACGCCGTCGACAGCCAGCGAGCGCACCACGTCGTTGGTGCCGAACGCCTTGAGGCCCGCATCGGCCGAGGCGATGACGGCAGCGATGCCGTCCTCCATGAGTCCCTGCAACGCCGCGCCGATCACGCCAAACGTCAGCCAAAAGACGAGGCCCATAATCACCAGGAACGCCGGAATGGCTGTGTAACGACCTGTCAGGATGCGGTCGATCTTGACGGAGCGCACGTGCTCGCGGCTCTCGTGCGGCTTGACGACACAGCGCCCACACACGTCGCCGATAAAGCTAAAGCGCATATCGGCCAGCGCGGACAGGCGGTCGGTGCCGGCCTCGCCCTCCATCTGGGTAATGATGTGCTCGATAGCGTCGAGCTCGTTACGGTCCAGGTGAAGCACCTCGGTCACCAGCTCGTCGCCCTCAACCAGCTTGGTCGCCGCAAAACGCACGGGAATGTGCGCCGTCGCGGCATGGTCCTCGATAAGGTTGGCGATGCCGTGGATGCAGCGATGCAGCGCACCGCCGTCTGGACCATCGGGTGCGCAGAAGTCCAAGCGGCCGGGGCGTTCGCGGAACCGCGCGACGTGCAAGGCATGGTCCACCAGCTCGCCGATACCCTCGTTGCGGGCAGCGCTAATGGGGACAACAGGCACGCCCAGCAGACTCTCGAGCAGGTTGACGTCAATGGCACCGCCGTTGGTCGTCACCTCGTCCATCATGTTGAGCGCGATGACCATGGGGCGGTCGAGCTCCATAAGCTGCAGCGTCAGGTACAGATTGCGCTCGATGTTGGTAGCGTCGATGATGTCGATGATGGCGTCGGGGTTTTCGTCAAGGATGAATTGACGGCTAACGATCTCTTCGCCCGTGTACGGCGACAGCGAATAGATGCCAGGCAGGTCGGTAACGCCCGCCTCGGGGTGGTTGCGGATAGTACCGTCCTTGCGGTCGACCGTCACGCCGGGAAAGTTACCAACGTGCTGGTTGGAGCCCGTCAGCTGGTTGAACAGTGTGGTCTTACCGCAGTTTTGGTTGCCGGCGAGGGCAAAATGCAGCGGTGCGCCCTCGGGCACGGCCGTTTTTGCCGCACGGGGCGAATACATCCCCTCGCCGAGTGCCGGATGCTCCGTCGTTCCGATTGCGGCGTTGGCGCGCGGACCGGTATCGGTGTCGTGCACATCCACGAGCTCAATGCGTGCGGCATCATCCTTGCGCAGCGTCAACTCGTAGCCACGCAGGCGAATCTCGAGCGGGTCGCCCATGGGGGCGTACTTCATCATGGTGACTTCGGTGCCCGGCGTTAGGCCCATGTCCAAAATATGCTGTCGGAGTGCCTGGTCGTCCGATGCCACCGATGCGACAACGGCGTCCTTTCCAATCTCGAGCGTATCGAGCTTCACGTCCGTGTTCCTCCCCCGGCGCCCACAGGGCGTTGCATTTATGTTCACCTTGGCTAACCGTTTGCCACGGCTAACCAATTTAACCATGCATGATAGCGCGAACACACAACGATGTTCAATCAGCAAATTGGCGCAATGGGGACAGGCAGGAGAGTTCAGGGCCATAGTTTCCCGATGAGGCCTCTCGGGGAAACTACATCCCAGAATTCCGGCTCGAAACGGGATATGGTTTCCCAAACAGGCCTCTTACGGAAAATGCATCCCGGAATCCCCGCTCGAAACGGGACGCGCTTTCCCAGTCGAGGCCCTATGGGAAACTGCGTCCCACCTTGAAAGGCAAAACTGGGGCGCAGTTTCCGGACGGGGCATCAAAAACGAAGTTGCGGTGGAATAGTTCCTGGATGGGCTGGTTGATGCCCCAGATAGGAACTATTTCACCGCAAGTTATTGAAGGGCTTGGATGCCGGGACTCTTACAGATGGCGCTCGAGGAAGCGGAAGGCCAGGCGGATCCAGGGACGGACGGAAACCTGCTTGTCCTCGTTGTCGACCGCGGTGTTGGCGTTGCCGAGCGAAAGGCCGTGACCACCCTGGTCGAAGACGTGCATCTCGCATGCAACGCCCTCCTCGGCCATGCGCTGCGCAAACGGGTAGACCTGCGCGATCGGCGCCGTCTTGTCGTCGGACACGCCCCACACAAAGGTCGGTGGCATCTGACGCGAAACATGCGTGGTGGGGCAGATGTCGGCCAGATGCTCGTCAGTTGCCTCGCCGCCCGTCACCATCGACAGGTAGTCGTTGAGCAAATCGCGCCCCGTCTTGCCGCCCGTCTTGGGCACACGCAAGTCAATGCGCGGATCGCGCGTCTGCATGTCGCGCACATAGGCAAAGTCGAGCAATGGATAACCCAGCACCACGGCATCGGGACGAATGTCGTCCGGACGTGCCCCGGCAAGTGCCGCGAAGGGGCCGGTCTTCCACTGCGTTGCCAGCGAGGCACAGATCATGCCGCCCGCCGAGAATCCCACGACGCACACGCGCTTAGGATCGACATGCCACTCGTCGGCGTTGGCGCGCACCGTGGCGACCATCTTGGCAAGATCTGCCTGGGGGTGCGGAAAGCTCACGTCACCCGTAGAACTCGTGACATAGTTGAGCACAAAGGCCTGGTAACCGTGATCCAAAAACGCAAACGCCACAGGATCCTGCTCATGCGGAGCGATATGCGTAAACGCACCTCCGCCACAGATAATCACCGCGGGGCGGCGGCCATTCGGTTTATCGGGCAACGGCTCGGCACCCAAATACGTAAACGTCGCCGGATAATCCTCGGTCGGCTCCTCGCCCCACAGCGCATGGTTCTCGACAATCATATGTGCTCCCTTCGCGCAAATTATGCGCCCTTGTTTTTCGCCTTCAAGCGTACCCCACTTGAACCCGTGGCGCAGAAACACTCCGGCAATAAGTTTCCCTTCAACTGATATATCACATAATCCCAGTTCAGAGGTATCGTTGAGCAGCGTAGAATAGGGGCGTTGACCAAGCCGCGAAACACATGTGAAACGTTTCCGGCAAACCAAACGCGCGATATGCGCCTATTTAAGTTGGAGGCAACTATGGGTCTGCTCGATTCGCTTAAGTCCACCTTCACCTCGACCGGCGAGGCGTCCGTTCCGCCCGCAGCAAGCTTCGCTACCCGCGAAGGCGTCATCTATGCCCCCGTCAACGGCGTGCTCGTCAACCTGAACGAAGTTCCCGACGAGACGATCGCCTCGGGCATGCTTGGCCAGGGCTATGGCATCGAGCCCATTACCGGCACCATCTATGCGCCCGCCAACGGCCGCATCGGTGCCACCACTGTCACCAACCACTCCATCGGCATGATCACCGAGGACGGCCTGCGCGTGTTCATCCATGTTGGCCTGGGCACCGTGGAAATGAACGGCAAGGGTTTTGCCCGCTTTGTCGAGATGGGCGATGTGGTCAAGGCAGGCCAGCCGCTCATCAGCTTCGACCGCGAGGCCATTAAGGCCGCTGGTCACGAGGACATCGTGACCGTCATCGTCTCCGAGCTCGATCGTCTTAAGAGCATCGACCATGTCGGCGAGTCTGGAACGCTTATCGGCGGCAACCCGCTCGTCAAGCTTGGCGACCCGCTGCTGGTTGCCAAGACCAAGTAGCCAGGCCCCACGCCACACAGCCAAAAGGCACCTCGTCAAGCGCCCGCGACCATTTGGCCGCGGGCGCTTTTCGTTTGAAAAACCATCCCGCCAATGCTTTATCTGTATAGCTCAAATGAGCCGAGCTGCTAGAATATCGAACTGTATGGATAACTATCATTTAACCGTTATGGGAGGATACGTGAACCGCACCAAAATCGCGCAGCTCTATGCCGATGCCGAGTCGCTCGGCGGCCAGACCGTCACCGTCGCCGGCTGGGTCAAGTCCGTCCGCGACATGAAGAACTTTGGCTTTGTTACGCTCAACGACGGCAGCTGCTTCCGCGACCTGCAGGTCGTCATGAACCGCGAGGCACTCGACAACTACGACGAGATCGCCCATCAAAACGTCTCGGCCGCACTCATTTGCACCGGCACCGTCAAGCTGACCCCCGATGCGCCCCAGCCTTTCGAGCTTTCTGCCACCTCCATCGAGGTCGAGGGCACGAGCGCCCCGGATTACCCGCTGCAGAAGAAGCGCGCAACCGTCGAGTTCCTGCGCACCCAGCAGCACCTGCGCCCGCGCACCAACCTGTTCCGCGCCGTGTTCCGCATCCGCTCTGTCGCGGCTGCCGCCATCCACCGCTTCTTCCAGGAGCAGGGCTTTGTCTACGTCAACACCCCCATCATCACCACGAGTGACTGCGAGGGCGCCGGCGAGATGTTCCGCGTGACCACGCTCGACCCCAAAAATCCGCCCCTCACCGAGTCCGGCGAGGTCGACTGGAGCCAGGACTTCTTTGGCAAGCATGCAAGCCTCACCGTGTCCGGCCAGCTCAATGCCGAGAACTTTGCCATGGCCTTTGGCGACGTGTACACCTTTGGCCCCACCTTCCGTGCCGAGAACTCCAACACCACGCGCCACGCCGCCGAGTTTTGGATGATCGAGCCCGAGATGGCCTTTGCCGACCTGAACGACTACATGGATAACGCCGAGGCCATGCTCAAGTACGTCCTCAAGGACGTTATGGCAACCTGCCCCGACGAGCTCAATATGCTCAACAAGTTTGTGGATAAGGGTCTGCTCGAGCGCCTGGACCATGTCGCCAACTCCGACTTTGCCCGCGTTACCTACACCGAGGCCGTCGAGATCCTGGAGCAGGCAGTCGCTGCTGGCCACCAGTTTGATTACCCCGTCAGCTGGGGCATCGACCTGCAGACCGAGCACGAGCGCTTCCTGACCGAGGAGCACTTTAAGCGCCCGACCTTCGTGACCGACTACCCGGCCGAGATCAAGGCGTTCTACATGCGCATGAACGAGGACGGCAAGACCGTCGCCGCCGCCGACTGCCTGGTTCCCGGTATCGGCGAGATTATCGGCGGCTCCCAGCGCGAGGAGCGCCTGGATCTGCTCGAGGCCCGCATCAAGGACCTGGGTATGAATCCCGAGCAGTACAAGTACTACCTTGACCTGCGCCGCTACGGTTCCTGCAAGCACGCCGGCTACGGCCTGGGCTTCGAGCGCTTGGTCATGTATCTGACCGGCGTGGGCAACATCCGCGACGTCCTGCCGCACCCGCGCACCGTGGGCAACGCCGACTTCTAATCGCCGGACGCTAACTCGCGTCGCCACACGCCAACGTTCATCGCACAAGCGCCTCTCGACATCGGTCGAGAGGCGCTTTTTTCAACAGCATCCGTCAAGCTTTTGGCAAGTTTTTGGTCAGTTGAGCAGGGCTGTTGAAAACTCGACCCGCCGTTTGCCGACGACTACCGACCGCCCAGAGCGCCCTGCGCCCCTGGGAAAGCCCCGCGTCCTAGGCTCCATACCGTCGCCACCCAAAACGGAAAGGACGTGGGCACGATGACCGAAGCCGCTGTTGAAACCTACGACACCACGACGAGGGGCGCCGCCTCGATGGCAGCCTATCGCGCCGTTCGCATCCTGCAGCTCTTGAGCGAAAACACCGGCGAGGACAAGGCCATGCTTTCCGATGAGCTGATCCGGCGCCTCGCCCATCCCGACGACCCCGCCCGCATGCCCATCTCGGCGGCGCGGCGCAGCATCTACACCGCCATCTCGGCACTTCGCCATGCCGGATACGAAATTGAGTACAAACGCGGCGTGGGCTACAAACTTCTTACCCGTCCGCTCACCGATGAAGAGATCATCCGGCTCCACGGTATGGTCATGCGCAACCGCTCCACGCCTATCGCTATCCGCAAGAGCATGGCGCAGCACTTAGTTGCCATGGCGAGTGCCGACGTTCGCGGCTACCTCGATACACCCGAACCCGTTCCAGGCGCAGGCAGCAAGGTTACCAAGGCAACACGCACGCCCATCAAGCGCATCGACACGTGCGAGCTCGTCGAGCAGGCCATCGACCACGGAACCACGGTGAGTTTTGATATTTCGAGCGTCACGACGCGTGGCGAAACCGAAGCAGCACGGATGACACTCCGTCCCTTTGCCATCAGGCAGCGCGATGGCATCTCGTATCTGCTGGGAACGGTCTATGACGCCCGAGGTGCCGATGACACGCTGCGCACCGTAGAGATTGGCCGCATGAGAAACGTCACCACACGTCTCCTCGACGGCAAGAAGCTCTTCGCCGCCCTCGACGAGGAGGACGACGCCTCCGTCGCATAAGACCCTCCGCCGCCCATTCGACTACCCGTACCGCCCATCCGATTCTGTATTAAAAAACCCGCCAGGCTGTTGTAAAAATGGACATCAGCGCTACTATAGTTCCACTTGCACTTTGTCCCAGTGCAGTGTTTCCAGCCATTTTTATACTGGGGGTAATGATATGAAGGACATCACCATCAGCCGCAGGAGCCTTCTGGTCTCCGCCGGCCTGCTCGCGCTCACCCCGCTCGCCGGATGCGGCGGCAACTCTGGTTCCGGCTCCGCTGCCGCCGGTTCCGACTACACCATCGGCGTTCTGCAGCTCACCGAGCACTCCGCGCTCGATGCCGCCAACGACGGCTTCGTCAAGGCCATCAAGAAGAGCGGCCTTAAGGTCAAGATCGACCAGAAGAACGCCCAGAACGACCAGTCCACGTGTAAGTCCATTGCCGACAAGTTTGTGGGTGACAACGTCAACCTGATTTATGCCATCGCCACGCCCGCCGCGCAGGCTGCCGCCGGCGCCACGGCCGATATCCCCATCGTGGGCTGCGCCATCACCGACTACGCCGCCTCCGGCCTGGTCCAGGACAACGACAAGCCCGGCACCAACGTCACGGGCGCTTCCGACCTCACCCCGGTCGCCGAGCAGCTCGAGATGATGCAAAAGGTCCTGCCCGACGTTAAAAAGGTCGGCCTGCTCTACTGCACCGCCGAGTCCAACTCCGACGTCCAGATCAAGGCCGCCAAGAAGGAGCTCGACAAGCTGGGCCTCGAGTACACTGACTTCACCGTCTCGAGCTCCAACGAGATTCAGTCCGTCGTCGAGTCTGCCGTGGACAAGGTCGACGCGCTGTACTCCCCCACCGACAACACCATCGCCGCGGGTGCCTCGCAGGTCGGCCAGATCTGCAAGGAAAACAAGCTTCCCTTCGTGACTGGCGAGGAGGGTATGTGCATGGCCGGCGGCCTGTTCACCCTTTCCATCAACTATGAGGACCTGGGCTACGCCGCGGGCGAGATGGCCGTTAAGATCCTGAAGGGCGAGGCCAAGCCCGAGGATATGCCGATCAAGCACCTCTCGAGCAAGGACCTGGTCGTCGTCAAGAACGACGAAATGGCCGAGGCCCTGGGCATCGACCTTTCCGCCCTGGACGCGTAATGCCATACGCGGCATGCGTCTAGAGCCCGTGCTCGTGCTTTAGCCGCGTTATTCAATATCTGAGCCACAGGGGCGGGCGCTGTAGACCGGCGTCCGCCCTGCTTGTTTCAGGTAAAACAAAACGTCTGTCCGTAACTCTTCTATGCATTGTTACCGCTATTATGGTGAATCACGTGTCCACCCTATCCTAGGAGGTATGAAGCATGCTCATTGCATTGCAGGGCGCCGTTTCGCAGGGCGTCCTCTGGGGCATTATGGTGCTTGGCGTGTTTATCACGTTCCGCCTGCTCGACATTCCCGATATGACCTGCGACGGCAGCTTTGCCCTCGGCGGCTGCGTCTGCGCTGTGCTCATCGTCAATAACAACGTCGACCCGCTGTTCGCCGTGCTGGCCGGTATGTGCGCCGGCGCCATCGCGGGCGCCGTCACGGGCATTCTGACCACCGTCTTTGAGATTCCCGCGATCCTCGCCGGAATCCTCACCCAGATCAGCCTGTGGTCCATCAACCTGCGCATCATGGGCAAGTCCAATACGCCCATTCTTGCCAAGGGCACCGTGTTCTCCGCCGTCAGTAATATGACCGGTCTGCCGCAGTCCACCGTTGCCATCATCTTGGGCATCCTGCTCGCCGTGGCTATCGTTGCCATCCTGTATTGGTTCTTTGGCACCGAGATCGGCTCGGCGCTGCGAGCCACCGGCAACAACGAGTACATGATCCGCGCTCTGGGCGTCAACACCAACTCCACCAAGATGATCGCCCTCGTGCTCTCCAACGCCCTCATCGGCCTTTCGGGCGCTCTCATCTGCCAGAGCCAAAAGTATGCCGACATTGGTATGGGCACCGGTGCCATCGTTATCGGTCTTGCCGCCATTGTTATCGGCGAGGTGCTCGGCCGTCTGCTGCCCGGCGGCCTCACGCAGTTTAGCGTCCGTCTTGCCTCCGCCGTCTTTGGCTCCGTGGTGTACTTCCTTATCCGCGCCATCGTGCTGCAGTTGGGCATGGACGCCAACGACATGAAGCTGCTCTCCGCCGTAATTGTCGCTGTGGCCCTGTGCGTGCCCGTGGTTTGGGAGCGCTATAAGCTCCGCAGCTCCTACACGAAGGGAGATGAGGCAGATGCTTAAGCTCTCGCATGTCAAGAAGACCTTTAACAAGGGCACCGTCACCGAGAAGCGCGCGCTCACCGGCGTCGACCTCACCTTGAATGACGGCGACTTTGTAACCGTGATCGGCGGCAACGGCGCCGGCAAGTCCACGCTGCTCAACATGATCGCCGGCGTGTACCCGCTCGATTCGGGCGTTATTGAGCTCGACGGCACCGACATCTCGCGCCTGAGCGAGTCGCAGCGCGCCAAGTACCTGGGCCGCGTGTTTCAGGACCCCATGCGCGGTACCGCTGCCGACATGCAGATTGCCGAGAACTTGGCCCTCGCCAAGCGTCGCGGCCAGCGTCGCGGCCTTTCGTGGGGCGTCACCAAGGCCGAGAAAGATGAGTACGTTGAGTTGCTCAAGCGCCTGGACCTTGGTCTGGACACGCGTCTCAACGCCAAGGTCGGCCTGCTCTCGGGTGGCCAGCGCCAGGCACTCACCCTGCTGATGGCCACGCTCACCAGGCCGCGCCTGCTGCTGCTCGACGAGCACACGGCGGCCCTCGACCCCAAGACGGCCTCTAAGGTGCTCAACCTGACCGAGGAGATCGTCGACGAGAACCACCTGACCACGCTCATGGTCACGCACAACATGAACGACGCCATCCGTCTGGGCAACCGTCTGATCATGATGCACGAGGGCCATGTGATCTACGACGTGGCGGGCGATGAGAAGAAGTCGCTCACCGTCGCCGACCTACTGCAGAAGTTCGAGGAGGTCTCGGGCGGCGAGCTTGCCAACGACCGCATGCTGCTGAGCTAAAACCTGCCAAAAAGGGACAGGTTTATTTTGGTAGGCTTTATCTGCGCAAACGTCAAAACCGCCGCTAAGGGACAGACGCCCTTGCGGCGGTTTTCGCATATTATGTCGATAATCCGATATTCAACCAGACATTCTGGCTAAGGACTAAGGAAGCTGCCATGAAAAGACTCCCCCGCCTTGCGTTGGCCGCCGCGTTGTTTGCCGGCGCGCTCGCAGGCATCCCAACCCTCGCTTTCGCAGGGAACCTGCCCGCCGCTATTGACGGCTCCGTGGCCGTCATGCACACCAACGACATCCACGGCAGCTACAAGTACAGCTACAACGAAAGCAAGGGCACCGGCACGGTGGGCTTCGACGGACTGGCGGTTCTCTATAGCGCCCAAAACAGCGCCCCCGATCTTTTGCTCGATGCGGGCGACACCTTCCACGGGCAGTCCTTCGCCACCATGAGCGAGGGCAAGAGCATCGCCGAGCTCATGGACACCTTCTATGTAGACGGCTACGACGCGACCACGCCGGGCAACCACGACTGGAGCTACGGCGCGGACAAACTCCGCACCATGACCGGCTACAGCACCACCGGCACGCCCTTCGCCATGCTCTGCGCGAACGCGAAGTCTACGAGCGGCGTATGGAGTTCGAGCATCACGAAGACGCTCGATCGCACCTGGGAGGATAGCGAGGATCACTCCACATTCGGCTACAAAATCAAGGTCGGCGTCGTGGGTGCCATGGCTGAGTCGCTGGGATCCTCGCTGCGCGCGGACCTGGTCGCGGGCACGTCGTTCTCGAGTGCCACGAACGCCATCAATACCGAGGCAGAGCAGCTGCGCAAGGAGGGCTGCAACGTTGTCGTCTGTATCGCGCATACGCTCAACGCCAAGACCTTTGCCACTCGGCTCCGTGGCATCGATGCCCTTATCGCAGGCCACGAGCACATCAACCTTAACGAGAAGGTGACGGGAGCCGACGGCAAGACGATCCACGTTGTCGAGGCAGGCAGCGCCTTTGCCGAGGTGGGGCTGCTTTCCATTCCGTACAAGTACGACACCAATGGCACCGAGTCGACCGACGATGACACGGTCACGATCCCTGCAGACGGCAGCGACGAGAAGCTCTACACCGCCAAGAACGTCAACGACCTTTTGGCGGACCCCGACAAGGGCTCCGACTACCAGAGCCGCCTTGAAGCCGTCCGCAACAAAATCAAGCCGCTCGACGAGGACTTTGAAAACGAATCGAACAAGGTGCTCGGCACATCCACCACCAACTATTTCTACGGCGAGGACGCCGCAGGCACGCATGGTTGGGAAATGGTGCGCACCACCGATTTCCGTCCCAGCAAGGAGGGCGACACCACCAAGGCCCAGACCATCGGCCACGTGATTTGCAGCTCCTATCTTGACCTGACGGGCGCGGACCTCGCTATCGAAAACGCTGGCGGCATCCGCGGCGGCATCGCGGCGGGCAACGTGACCGCCGGCAACGTCATCGCCATCTCGCCCTACGGCAACACCGTGGAGACCTGGACCATGACCGGCGCGGACTTCCTCGCAGCGCTCGAGCACTCGCTACAAATCAGCGACGATTGCAACGACAGCTACGAGCTTCAGCAGGCTTATGTGGCGGCCGGTCACACCGAGCAGGAGGCGCAAGACAAGTACAAGTGGCGCGATGACTCTGGCAGCGTTCTCTCCTTTGGCGGCATCAACGTGACGATTGATTGGACGCAGCCCGAAGGCAAGCGCATTGTGAGTGCCACACTCACCAAAGACGGCAGCACGCTCGACCCCGCCAAGACCTATACCGTCGCCACCAACAACTACATCATTACCAACACGACCGACTTTCCCACCTTTGCACACGCCACCAAGTACACCGAGTGGGGCACGTGCGAGGCGGCGCTGAGGGCGCTGATTGGGCAGAACGGCTGGGAGAGCAAGATGGCCGGGCTCGCCGGCACCATCAGCTTCGGCTCCGCAGCCGTGGACCCCACGCCCACACCGGCCCCGACGCCTAAGCCCTCGCCTAAGACGGACACGACGACCACGAAGGTCAGCACCAAGAAGACGACCGGTAAGCTCGCCGCAACGGGAGACCGCACGCTGGCAGTAGTTGGCGCGTGCCTTATCGGCGGCATCATCGTCATCATCCTCGGCATTATCTGGAAGCGTCGACGCTAAGCTACACCGCCGGGCCTTGCAGCCCCACCGCGTAAACTTTATATCGAGCACAGAAGCCCGTCCGAATTTGAACTGCGCCCCAAATCTTGGACGCCCTAAATAGCGACTAGGCCGCGAGGGCCTGATTCCGGAACTCCTCCGGGGTCAGGCCCTTCAATCTCACCTGCCTCCGGCTCGTGTTCCAGTGGACTATGTATTCCTCCAGGTCGCGTTTGAAATCCTCGAACGTCTCCCACTCGCGGCCCCTGTAGAACTCGTCCTTGACGTGGCCGAAGAGCTGCTCGGTGGCGGCATTGTCGATGCAGTTCGCTTTCCTGGACATGCTCTGGACGATGCCGGCGGCCTCGAGCCTGGATGTGTACGAGGCGTGCTGGTACTGCCAGCCCCGGTCCGAGTGCATGGTCGGGGCGGCGCCCTCGGGGATCTTGGACAGCAGCTCGTCGAGCATCCTCGCCTGCTGGGCCATGTCGGGCGTGGTCGATATGTCGCTCGCCACGATCTCCTTGGTGCAGAAGTCCAGCGTCGGGGCCCAGTAGGCCTTGCCGCCGGCCACCTTGAACTCGGTGACGTCCGTCCCCAGCTTCCGCCACGGGGCCCCGGCGTCGAAATCCCTCGCGATCACGTTCTCGAACGTCCTGCCGACGACGCCCCTGTACGAGTTGTACCTGTGGTAGGCCGTCTCGCGTCTGATGCCGCAGCGAATCCCCATCTCGCGCATCATCTTGAGCACGGTCTTGTCGGCTATCACGGCCCCCTCTTCCGCCCTGAGGCACATCGCTATCTGCCGGTGCCCGCAGCCGTTGGCGGTGCGCGAGAAGATCTCGGCGGCCGCCTCCCGGAGCTCGGGGCGCGTGGGCCTCGGCGGGTGCGCGAGGGCGTAGTAGTAGGTCGACCGCTTGAGCTCGGCGCATGCGAGCAGGTGCCCGAGCGCGTGCCCCTCGGCGCGCAGGGCCGCGACCGCTTCGGCCTTCGCCCTGGTCAGAGCCCGTCCCTCTCGACCAGGGCGCGTAATTTTTTTAGGTAGGCCACCTCGGCCTCGAGCCTACGGCACCGCTCCTCGAGCTCCTCCTCGCGGGTCCGCGGCCTCGCCCCGGAACCGCTCGGCCGGCCCTTGGGCCTCGGGCGCAGGGCCTCCGCGCCGCCCCGGCGGTATAGCGCGCACCACTTCTTGAGCGGCGACATCGACATTATGCCGAACGCCGCCATCGCCTCGGTCTTCGTCATGCCGCCGTCGACGACGGCGGAGGCGGCGGCGACCTTCTGCTCGTATGTGTACCTGCCCTGCTTTCCGTCCATGCGCAGCAGCACCTCGCTCCCGAACGCGCGGTATATCTCCTGCCATCTTCTCACGGCTTCCGCGGGAAGCGAAAGGGCAATCGCGGCAGATTTATACCCGTGCCCGAGCTCGAAGAGCCCTATGGCCGCCTTCCTGGCCTCGACATCATGCTTCACCCTCAAATCAACGCGCATAAAGAAAGCCTCCCATTTCTCATGTCCAAGAAATGGGAGGCAGTTCAGTGGGAGATCGGGCTTTCAAGGCTTAGTTAAACCAAGTCTGTACGGTCAAATGACTCGCAGATTACATCTGCTCGGGCGCGGAAACGCCAACAAGGGTGAGCACCAGGGCGAGCGTCACGCGGACGGCGTCGCAAGCGGCCAGACGGGCACGCGAAAGCTCGGGGTCGACGGGACGGCCCTCGCTCGGCAGAACCTGGCAGGCAGCGTAGAAGCTGTGGAAGTCGCCGGCGAGTTCCTCAGCAAAGTGCGTCAGACGGAACGGGGCGCGGTCGCGAGCGCAGCTGGCGATGAGGTCGGTGAGCTCGTTGAGCTTACGCGAAAGGGCAAGCTCGGTCGGGTCGGTCAGCAGCGAGTAGTCGACGTTCTCGCCGATGGCCTTCTCGGCGACGGCCTTCATGCCCATCTCGGCGGCCTGCTCGGCGGTAACGTCGGCGGCGCGGCGCAGGATGGAGCACACGCGAGCATGAGCATACTGCACGTAGTACACCGGGTTGGAGTTGTCGCGCTTCTTAACGGCCTCGATATCGAAGTCGACCATCTGGTTGGAGCTCTTGGAGATGAGCGTGTAGCGAGCGGCATCGGAGCCGACCTCGTCGACGAGCTCCTGCAGGGTCACCATGGTGCCCTTGCGCTTGGACATACGGACGGGCTTGCCGTTACGCAGCAGGTTGACGAGCTGGCCCAGCAGAACCTCAAACTTGCCGGGGTAACCCAGAGCGTCGCAGACGCAGCGGACGCGCTCGATGTAGCCGTGATGGTCGGCGCCCCAGATGTCGATGACGTGGTCGACGCGCTGGAACTTATCCCAGTGATAGGCGACGTCGGAGGCGAAGTAGGTGTACTCGCCGTCGGACTTGATCAGAACGCGGTCCTTGTCATCGCCCAGGTCGGTGGAGCGGAACCACAGGGCGCCGTCCTTGGTGTAGAGGTAGCCCATCTTGTCGAGCTTCTCAAAAGCGCGGTCGACGGCGGAAGTGCCGGCGGTCTCGCCCTCGGTGTCCTTCACATACAGCGAGCGCTCGGAGAACCAACGATCGAAGTCGCAATTGACGGCGTGGCAGAGGTCGCGCATGTTGTCGACCATCTTTACATAGCCGCGCTCGCGGAAGCTCTCCATGCGCTCCTGCGGATCGGCGTTGACCCACTTATCGCCGTCGGTGCGCCAGAACTCGGCGGCCTCGTCGATGATGTAGTCGCCGCCGTAGGAGTCCTTGCCCAGGGTCTCGGCAAAGTTGTCCTGATACGGATGGGTCTCGGGATGCTCGTCGTTCTCGTCGGCAACAAAGGCGTCGCGGTCGGCGATCAGCAGCTTGTGAGCCTCGTCGATATCCACGCCCTGCTTGGCGATGATGTCGGCAAGCTGCATATAGCGCGTGCTGATGGAGTTGCCGAAGGTGTTCATCTGAGAGCCGTGGTCGTTGATGTAGAACTCACGCTGGATGTCGTAACCGGCGTGATCCATAACGCGGCAGAGCGAGTCGCCCAGCGCGGCCCAGCGGCCGTGGCCGATGTGCATGGGGCCGACGGGGTTGGCGGAAACGAACTCGACCTGGGTCTTCAGGCCACCACCGACGTTGGACTTAGCGAAGTCCATACCCTTCTCGCGAGCCTCGCCAAAGATGGCATTCTTGACGGCAACGGAGAGGTAGAAGTTGATGAAGCCGGGGCCTGCGATTTCGACCTTCTCGATCGCGGGGTCCTCGGGCATATGGGCAACGATGGCCTCGGCGATCTTGCGCGGGGCGCAGTGGGCCAGCTTGGCGGACTTCAGGGCCATGGTAGAGGTCCACTCGCCATGAGAAGTGTCAGCCGGTCGCTCGATAGCGCAATCGTCAAGTTCAAATGCGGAAAGGTCGCCGGCCTCCTGGGCCGCAGCAAGCGCAGCGCGTACCAGCTCTTCAATCTTCTCGGGCATAGATCCTCCTTGTGTTAAAGCCCCCGAGCTCTTGGTCACTCGTAGGGCAAAAGCCAGAGTTTGTAGCACTCTATCACAAGCGACGGGCACTGTCGCAGGGTAAAGCTAATAGATATTGCATATGCACAAAAATGACTACAGCTTGTATGGAGTCACTCAAAGATGCCGGTCTGCCTGCAGATTATGCAGGCGTTGAAAATGCATAAAGGTGTGAATGAGCTGCGTCTGTTATCGAATACTCTTACCTATCAGAGTTGTGTGCTTTTCCTGCATAAAGTACGGGTTTGCGCACGTCAGCGTGTTATTCTAGACATACGTAAATTCGTATAAGTTGGAGGTAGCATGTTCTCAATCGGTCAACACGTCATTCATCCGGGCCAGGGAGTCTGCACCGTCGTCGGTTTTAGGGACGACACACCGCAGCCCATGCTGCTGCTCGAGACCAAGCAGGGACATGCGCAGACGATCCTCATGTACCCCGTGGCGCAGGCCGACCGTCTGCACGCCGCCATCTCTCAGCAAGATGCCGAGCACCTGCTGAGCCACTATGACGAGCTGGAGTGCGACACCTTTACCGAGCGCAACAGCTCGCTTGAGGAGACACACTTTAAGCAGCAGCTCAAGCTGGGCGCGCCCGAGACGGTCCGCGTGGCAAAGACCATGATGCACCGCATTCGCCAGGCCGAGGAAGCTGATAAAAAACCCAGCTCCTACTACATGCGCGTACTCAAGGAGGCCAAACGCCGCTCCATCGAGGAGTTCGCCGTGGCCCTTGGCGTCACCGAGGAGGCCGCCGAAGCCCGCCTAGCCCAAGCCGCCCTCAACTAACCCATCCGCGCCAAAAACCACCACAAAGGGAACAGGCACCTTTGTGGTGGTTTTCTTGTTCTAGTAGTATTCATTCTTATCGATACCCACGAGCACAAGGAGTCTCTTATGGCAGAGCCGCTTACCGCCGGAATCACCCGCGACCGCGCGTTCGAACTGCTCAATGAGCACAACAAGGACCCGTTCCATATCACCCATGGCGAGACGGTCGAGGGCACTATGCGCTACTTTGCGCGCGAGTTCGACCCCGAGAACGAGGAGTTTTGGGGCATCGTCGGTCTGCTGCACGACCTGGATTGGGAGGAGCATGAGGACGACCCCATTAACCACACCATCTATGCTGCCGAGATTCTTGAGGGCGAAGGTGCGTCTCCCGAGCTCATTCGCGCCATCCAGACGCACACGTCGGACTTCAACACCTCACTACCCAAGCCCGAGCTGCAGATGGAAAAGATCCTGTTTGCCTGCGATGAGCTCACCGGCCTGATCGGCGCTGCCGTCATCATGCGCCCGAGCAAGAGCGTTATGGACTTTACGACCAAGTCGCTCAAGAAGAAGTTCAAGGACAAACGCTTTGCCGCCGGCTGCTCGCGCGACGTGATTTCGCAGGGCGCCGAGATGTTGGGCTGGGAGCTCCCCGAGCTCTTTGACCGCACCATCGCGGCCATGCAGTCCTTCGCCCCCGACCGAGATACCTTCCAGGCCTAACCGTCAACGCCACCTAAAACCACCACAAAGGGGACAGGCACCTTTGTGGTGGTTTTTGTTTGCGCGGGCGTTAGGGACGGACCTGGCCGGTGCCGCGGAGCTTGTATTTGTAGGTGGTGAGGGCCTCGGCGGCAAAGGGGCCACGGGCGTGGAGTTTTTGGGTCGAGATGCCGATCTCGGCACCCAGGCCAAACTCGCCGCCGTCAGTGAAGCGAGTGCTGGCGTTGGAGTACACGGCCGAGGCATCGACAGCATAGAGGAAGCGCTCGCAAGCATCCGTATCCTCGGCAACGATGGCCTCGGAGTGCATCGTGCCGTAGCGGTTGATGTGTGCGATGGCCTCGTCCTCGTTTGCCACGACCTTCACGCTCATCTCGAGCGCCAGGTACTCGCGACCCCAGTCCTCCTCAGTCGCGGCGACGTAGTCATCGCCCTCCACAAGCCCGGCATCGGCGCATGCGGCGCAGGTTGCCTCGTCGCCGTGAATCAGCACGCCGTGGTCATGCAGCACGGTCACGACCGCGGGCAAAAACGCATCGGCCACAGCACGGTCGACCAGCAGCGACTCGGCGGCATTGCACACGCCTACGCGCTGGGTCTTGGCATTAACGATAATGTTGAGCGCCTTATCAAAGTCGGCGGATTCATGCACGTAGATGTGGCAGTTGCCCGTGCCCGTCTCGATCACCGGCACAAGCGACTCGCGCACGCAGCGCTGGATCAGGCCTGCACCTCCGCGCGGAATGAGTACGTCGACAATACCGCGGAGCTTCATGAGCTCGCCGGTGGCCTCGCGGTCGGTGGACTCGATCATCGACACGGCCTCGCGCGGGAAGCCCTTGGCCTCGAGCGCATCGGCCAGCAGCTCGGCGATCATGGCACACGAGTGATAGGCCAGCGAGCCGCCGCGTAGAATGCAGGCGTTGCCGGTACGGATGCAGATGCCTGCGGCGTCGGCCGTCACGTTGGGGCGCGCCTCGTAGACCATGGCGACCAGGCCCAACGGCACGCTCACGCGGGTCAGGTCCACACCGCTCGCAAGCACGCGGTGGTCGAGCACGCGGCCGACGGGATCGGGCAGCTCGGCGAGCTTCTCCAAACCGGCGGCCATGCCCTCGACGCGCTCAGGCGTCAGCAGCAAACGGTCGAGCAGACCGGCCGAAGTGCCCGCATCGCGCGCGGCGGACATATCGAGCTCGTTGGCGGCGACGATGGAGTCGACACCGTTGCGCAGTGCTGCGGCCATGGCGCGCACGGCCTCCTGGCGCTGCTCATCGCTCGCCGTGGCAAGCGAGGCCGACGCTGCCTTGGCGGCAACGGCAAGATCGTGGACATACGTGGCTATATCGACCGACATGGGCGGCCCTTTCTCCTAGAAGTTTGCAACCATGGTAGCCGATTTGCGCATGGCCTCGCCCGCGGCGGTAGAATTGGTCAACCCGAAACACCGCAACGAACGGAAGACTCACATGGCCCTCATCACTTCGTACCACGTCCCCGGCCTTTACGTCGAGGACCACAG
>DBGBLM010000116.1:0-6210 GCA_048448865.1 Collinsella sp. | reverse complement strand
CACCGGCAACAGCATAGAGCGCATGGTGTGGAATGCGTCGGCAAAGGGCGTGTAGGGGTACTCGGCAAGGCACACGTCGCGGAAGATATCCATAAACGTGCGGCTCTGCAAAAACGAGAGCGGATGCACGCGACGGCGCTGGAAGATATCGAACAGCACGTCCCAGTCCGGATTGGAGAGCGACACCAGGCGGCGTAGCGCCTCGCGCTCGCGGTCGTTAAAACTGGCTTCATGTTGCTCGCCCGAAAGCCGCAGGGCATCGCCCAGGAACACCTCGTGCACCTCGACCACGTTGCTGGGCAGCTCGTAGACAAATTTGCCGCGGTCGGCAGCATGCGCGCCAATCACCCACAGCACGAACTCGTGCTCGGGCATGGACTGGATATAGCCATGCATCCAGGTAGATACGCCGCCGTGCACATAGGGGTAGCAACCCTCGAGTACCAAGCAGATTCTCATCTGTCGCCACCCTCCTTGCGCTCGATCGTCAGGGTATTATCATTTGCCTTGAGCAGATACAGATCGCCCGTAAGGTGCGTCAGTTCGCCACCCGTCACCGCACCCGGCTCGCCATTATTGGCGCGGAACATGAGCCACGCCTCGTCGTGGAAATTGCCCAGGCTGAGCGTCCAGGCATCCGCACTGGTATCCACGCTCACCGTAACCGACGAAAAGCGCTGAATGGCGCCCGAGCATTCCGAGCCGGTCTGGCGGCGCAGGTCGGGCGCAGACTTGGTAAGCCACTCCAGGTAGTCGACCAGGCCGCCCTTGTAGACCTCCCAGCCCTCCTTGGCTCCGCGATCGGGGTCCAAAAGGTCGTCCGGGTGCATAAAATGCGTACTCACGTAGTGCATGTTGAGTTCGGACACGGCTGCCAGACGCATATAGGAATCGTTGACCATGCCGCCCGAAACAATACGTGGCTGCTCCACAATGCCATCGCTCGCCACGCCAAACTCCTGCACGTACGGCAGGTCGGTGCCGTCCTCAAAATACGTGCTGGCGATGGTCTTAATGCGCGAAACGTCGGTGCCGATGAGCTTGCGCGCGCGGGCCGAAAGGATATTTGACGGCGGCACGTAGACCGAGCCGTGCGCGTTGGGCAGGACCTCGTCCTGAAACGCGATAAGTTCATTGAGCGATGCGACAAGCGTTTCCTTGTTCTTCCACGTCTTGTAGTCGTACAACGTGCCGTAATCGGTGTCCCAGAGCGCGAGCGGCTGATGGTTGTAGCCGTGAAAGCCCAGCTCTCCGCCCATCTGCAGCAGCATGCCGCCAAAGTAGCGGAACTGTGTGGTATCGGCTTGGCGCGCGGGCTCGGTCTGGTTGACCGCGTCCTCGTAGTTTTCGATCATCACGCCGGTATAGCGAATGCCGTATTTTTGCGCGAGCTTTTGCAGATCGGGCCACCAGACCTTGGTGTAAAAATCCGCAATGGAAAGGCCGTAGTCACGCTTGATATAAGTACCATCGCCCGAGGGCACGGGGCTGGGAAAGTCGTCCAAATAGAACACGGCGCTGTTGATGACCGGATAGGCCGTGGCTTCACCCAGCAAGCTTATGGCCGAAGCATAGAACCCACGCATGACCTTGTCGTAGATGCCAATGTTGCACACCACGGTGTGACCACTGCCGCAATCGTTAGACCAAATGAGCGGCGTGCCCGCATCGCCGGTCTTTGCCCAGACGTGCGCAGTTTCGCGCAATGAAACCGAAAGTGAAGAATCGAAGGGATCCGAGAACTCGTAGCGCTCTCCCCCGCCCAGCATAAAGTCCTCACTCGGAACGATACTTTCGGCTGTCGCATAGTCATATCCGGCCGATTCGATCCCAAGCTTGGAAGCAATAGCCTGCAGGCAGTTCGAGTTATCTGGCGTCATGCCCAGCATGAGTGAGCCGCCGGCACTCACCCAACTCATCAGATCGGTCAGATGCGCACCCAGTCTGTCAAGCGAGGGCATAAGCACAATCACGCGATCAAACGACGTGAGCGATGGGATCGCGTCCGCACCGTCGGTGGCAATATCAACATCGCGATGGGCGATCTTCATGTCCAGCAAAATCTGGTCGAACTGGTCTTTAACGTCGTCGACGCTATCTTGGTCCGAGTCGGTAATGACCAGGCACGTGGGCTTTTGGCCAAAGATTGCCGAGGAGGCCGGCACCGCATCGTTGGCAGCAAGCATCCCCAGCTTATGCTGGCCCGCACTGTACTGCACGCCGGCACGCTCCACCAGCAGCACGGCGGCCATGGCAATAAAGACCGCCCACACCACAAGCAAACCCATCCAGCGAAAATGGCCCGCACGCTCGCGGATATGCTGCACCACGCTCATCGGGCCTCCTCTCCGTTGCGCCAAAACGCCAGTTCCTCGCGGTTGTCGGCGCTCAAATACACATGTTGCTTGTCAATCGCATCGATCACACGGTGAACCTCGTCACCGTCGCGGCGCATCACGGCCAGGCGCAGACAAAGCATCCAAACCTCCTGCTCCTCGGGCACGTCGAGAACCAACTGGTCGGTCACGGCCTGCGCCTCGTCAATCTGTCCGACATCGGCCAGCGCCGTCGCGTATCGAATGCGCAGCTCAAGGGTATCCTCGCGCTCGCAGCGACGCGCAAGCAGGCGCGCGTACTGTTGACGCTGAATCTGAGCCACGCGCCCCTCAGCCAAGCCCGAGCCCAAGTATTCACCAAGAAAATCGCAGTATTCGTTGAGGTTTTGCGCGCTCGGGTCCGTCTTAAAGGCACGCTCCAGCTGCTGCAGCTTAAGGTCGGACTCCTTGGAGATCTGCGCCACCGCCGTCGCGGCATAGTGCGCCACCTCAACGTCGTCGTTAAGCTTAGCCGCCTGCAGCTGCGCCAGGTACGCGTCGGGCTCCTCGGTGAGCATGGAGAGCATTAGGCGGCGCCGGTATGCCGGGTCGTTGACGATAAGCGCCTCCTCGAGCGGGACCACGCCTGCATCGGCATCACGTTCGTGCACTAGGATGCTGCGATGCAGGTCGTCGTTGAAGCGCAGCGACTCCAGCGCAGACTCTTTCAGCCCCTCGCCAAACACCGCGCTGCGGGCCGATAGCAGAACCACCAGCAACGGGCCCCACAGCGGCACCAGCACCATCACAGCCAGCATGTGCCCGCGCACCGGCAGCAGGCCCAGCTTCATGAGCGTCCACAGCATCAGGCAAACCAGCACATGAATCAGCAGCAAGACGGCAGCAACGACAAGCGAGATCAAGCGGCACCCCCCTCACCGTCACCGGTGAAAGCGATGTGCTGCAGCAGCGCCACGATGTCCTCGCCGTCGACGGGCTCCACCGCAATCTGCTTTGCGCTCAGGCGCTCACGGATAATGGGCAGATCGCACGCCTTTGCCTGGCGCATAAGCAGGTAGAGTACATCGCCGTCGACCAAGCCCGCCGCGTCGCTCTCGCGGATTGCCGACCCAATTGCGCCCACCAGCTCGCCGACAGGCTCCATGCCCGGCACAACGCGCAGGAGCAAAAAACTCCCCATCTTGCTATCTGCCAGCGCCTGCGCCGCCGCGAGCTCTTGGCCAAAGGCCGCCTGCTTGAGCACGCAAGTGCCGTCAACGCAGCGTTTATCCTGCGCCACCGCCTCATAGTCAAAGGCACGGCCCAGCGCGCTTTCGACCAGCCCGCACAAGATGCGGAACAGGTTTTGATAATAGAGGGTCATTTGGTTTTCGGCCGCACTACGCACAAAGATCAACACGGCGGATGCCCCGTCACGCTCGATCGTGTATCCAAACATGGGAAGCCCCGGCGTCAGCTCGCGGTTCACCCACAGGTTCGAACGACCCCCGTCGCCCAAAAGAGGTACAAGCTGCTCGAGCGTGAGCGAGCGCGCGGCATCTTCGGCAATCGCGGGACTTGCTGCCACCAGGCGTGCAAATGCCCCGCCCGAAACATGGTAGATCGCCACCGAATCGTTCTCGAGGATCTCGCCCAGAAGCTCGCAGCACTTGCGATAGATGTCGCGCGGGTTGAGTACGTCGAGCTCCTGCGTCACGGCAAAGATCTTGCCAAAGCTGTCGTGGCGACCCACGATCTGGCGCCTGTACGCGCGCTTGTCCTCGATCGCGTCGTGGTAGAGCTGCGTAAGGAACGTATTGCGGTTGCGCACGAGCTCGTTTTGATCGCGCTCCGCCCTAATGGCTTCGCTGTTGCGCAGCTGCACATAGCCGCATACGGCACCTACAACAAAGTACGCAATAAACGGTAGCCAGTTGGACGGCTCGTAGAACAGGCCCTGGAAGGTATAGCAGTACTGGGTAAAGTAGCTCACGGCCAAACCTACCGACGCCAGCAGCGCCGCGACCAAACCAAAGTCCAAGCCATACAGCGTGCCGATCAGCACCACGTAGAGCAGGCGATAATCGAGCACGTTGAGCTGGGCCGATTGGGAGAACAAATGCTCCAGTACCTCGAACAGAACCCAGGCAACGACCGTCTCTAGGCATTTAATAGGCAGCGTGCGCATCTGGATGCGGTCGATGGCGGCGCGCAAGGGGTTGACCTTCTTTGCGCGGCCAGCATCCCAACGCGTTTGAATGGTCGAGAGATCGCGCAGCAAGTCGTAGCGCTGAAACCAGCCATAGCGCACGCGAGCGACGTCACTGACGGGCAGGGAGTAGCCGGCAGAATCGCCATAGGCAACTGAGAGCCCTGGAAACAGCGCCTTGAGGGCCTCGCCCGCCTCACCTGACGTGTGATGGAAGGTATCGGCAACGTCGAGCGTCTCAAAGTTACCATCCCAGCTGTCGAAGATACGGCGTACCAGCACCGCAAGCTCCTCGGTACACAGCAGGGGAAACGCCGCATCCTGCGCGCCCTGCAGAGCGACCGATCCGGTTGAGCACGCGTCGAACAGCGGCACCAAAAACGGGTCCTCCAGCGCGGCAGACGCGGTATACAGGAACGGCACGCGCAGAATCTTGGTCTGAACGCCCTCGCGAGCAGCGTAGTAGCGGCACAGGTCGTTGGCTGCGTGCGCGATAATGCCCTTGCCCGTTCGCCCCGCGGCATCGGCGGCGCCCTCGGCACCCGCGGGCCCCGCTACATACAGCAGTTGGACCCGGCGACCCGCGCACGCACGAAAGACCGTGCGCAGCAGCTCGATATCGCCCACGGTATCGGTATGCGGGGTAAGGTAATTAGACAGGTAGACCACGCGGTCGAACTCGTAGGCCTGCTCCAAGTGCTGGAGCAGCTCTTTCCACGAGGCATGGGGCGATGACTCGTCGCGGCGCGTGTCCTGCGCGGCTACGACCTGCACATGGTCCTCGGGGAACGCCTTGGCACAAAAGTCATCGTCAACATATGCGGTGTTGCCAACAACCAGCACCTCCATGGCGCACTCCCCCCCTAAAATCCACTTTAGACATAGTCAAACATGCGTATTTTACGCTGTCAACGCAAGCTAGAGCGCCTTTAAGGCTGTTTTAAGAACTTTTCTAGAGGATGTGGGAATGGCAACTCGTCCGACCCAGGCTCATTGAGAGGCTACTATTCGCTCTGAAAAGGCACATCACAATCTGCCGACAGCTCTGCAGGGAGAATGGCAGGCAATGCACATTGCTCTCGCACGGAATAGTTGGATGAAAGAAACGGCAGTTCTTTGGAATAGCTGACGATAACCTGCGGAACGATCTTAATGCCCAGAGCAAGTTCGAACTTTGCAATCGTCTTCAGAGTCATATTAGGTTGAGAATTCAAGAGCTTAGAAAGCGACTGAAGGCTTATGCCCATACGATTTGCCAGCTCACTTTTGCTCAATCCTAAACGTTTCATTTCGCGATGAACAATAAACTCAATATCTAGTGCATGTTCATAAGCGAGCGTTTCGCTACTTTCTGTTTCGGCATAAAAATCAGATAGATCTGCTTTATTCATTGTATTCTCCGTTTCAGAAGCCAGGCATAAAAGTCAGCGCCCAGGCTCCAGAAGCTGACGCGCTATTACGGCCGATCATTGTTCGAGCGGTTAATTTCCGCTTATGGTCTGACAACATTTTCTGGAATTGAGAGTTGTCGGGAGAAGCCGTCAATTCCCAAAACGGTCGACCCTTGGGGTCTCTGTATTCGACAGGTTCATATCCTTCTACCAAGGGCCACCTCCCATTTCTAGTAACACTTAACTTATAAGTTAAGTGTAACTATTTAAATATAAATAATAAGGTCCGGGCAAG
>DBGBLM010000115.1:0-3797 GCA_048448865.1 Collinsella sp. | reverse complement strand
TCTACACAGAGATATTTCTCTTTTGGCGATAGTGCCCACGCCACGGCCCTGGACGTAGATCCGATTTGCGTGCGGCAGAGGGGATTATGCCAGCTCGCAACAAGGTTTTCAAGCTCGTCCCACAAATATATATAGCTTTATGGTGCGTTGGGCTCCGTTTTCGGATTGCTTTGTATTTATGCTCGCAATTAGGCTCGAGGTTGGCTACACTATCACTTGACCATTAAAGGGGTACGAGATACCCACATGGAATTACATAGCTGCCAATGAGCAGCCCTTCCTGTGGGTGTCTGGTCCGCTTTGAGCGGTCGGGCATCTATTTTTTTGACTGTGTCAGCAGTCAAGACATGTGAGGAAGGAGATCGATGGGCACGACTTCCCCCAAGGCGGTCATCATGGACGAGACCGCCGTCAATCGAGCGATGACCCGCATCGCGCACGAGATTCTCGAGCGCAACGAGGGCTGTGAAGACCTCGCTCTGGTCGGCATCGTCACGCGCGGCGACCTTCTGGCAAAGAAGCTCGCTGAGGAGATCAAGGAGATCGAGGGCGTCGAAGTTCCGCTCGGCAGCCTCGACATCAGCTTCTACCGCGATGACTATGCGACCAATTTCGCTCCCGCGATCCACGCTACCAACATTCCCTTCAGCGTCGACGGCAAGCGCGTCGTGCTGGTGGACGACATCCTGTACACGGGTCGTACCATCCGCGCCGCTCTGGACGCCGTCATGGACCTGGGCCGCCCGAGCCGCATCGAGCTGGCAGTTCTCGTTGACCGCGGTCACCGCGAGCTTCCCATCTCGCCGGACTTTGTCGGTAAGAACGTTCCCTCGTCGCACGAGGAGAACGTGCACCTATATATGAAGGAAGTCGACGGCCGTACCGCTGTCGAGATCAACGACGTCGCGCCGGGCTCCCATGTGGGTTCTGCGCCGCTGGGAGGTGAGTAGTACCGTGGCGTTCAACCATAAGCACCTGATCGACATTACCGAGTACTCCGAAGAGGACATCAAGCTCATCCTCGAGACCGCCAAGGCGTTCTCCGAGGTCAACGAGCGTGCGATCAAGAAGGTCCCCACGCTCAAGGGCAAGACCATCGTCAATATGTTCAACGAGCCCTCGACGCGTACCCGCAGCTCCTTCGAGCTCGCCGAGAAGCGTCTTTCGGCCGACAGCCTCAACTTTGGCGGCTCCTCGACCTCCACGGTCAAGGGCGAGAGCCTCGTCGATACCGTCGAGACCCTCAACGCCTATAAGATCGACTGCATCGTCGTGCGCGACAAGCACGCCGGCGCGCCCTACATCGTCACGCAGAACTCGCCCGCGAGCGTCATCTGCGCCGGCGACGGCAAGCACAACCATCCCACGCAGGCCCTTCTCGACCTGTACACCATCTGGGAGCACAAGGGTGACTTCCACGGTCTGAAGGTCGCTGTCGTCGGCGACATCTCCCACTCCCGTGTCTGCGGCTCGCTGATCCCCGCCCTTAAGATCATGGGCTGCGAGACCTACGCCGTCGCCCCCGGCACGCTGCTGCCTCCGGCACCCGAGGTCCTGGGCTGCGACCACGTGACGAGCGATCTCGATTCCGTCCTGCCCGAGCTGGACGTCGTCTACATGCTGCGCGTGCAGCAGGAGCGCCTCGAGGGTGCCCCGTTCCCGACCATTCGCGAGTACCACAAGCTCTTCGGCCTGACCAAGGACCGCGAGAAGCTCATGAAGCCCGACGCGATCATCTGCCACCCGGGCCCCATCAACCGCGGTGTCGAGTTCGACTCCTATATGGCCGACCACCCGCAACGCTCCGTCATCCTGGAGCAGGTCTACGCCGGTATCTGCGTGCGTATGGCTATCCTGTATCTGCTGCTTGGAGGTGCCGATAATGGCCTTGCTTCTTAAGAATGCCCACGTCGTCGACCCGTCCGTCGAGCTTGACGGTGTCGTTGACGTCCTGATTGACGGCGACAAGATCGCCGAGGTCGGTGAGAATCTCGCTGCCGAGGGAGCCGTGGTCCGCGACCTTTCCGGCAAGTACCTCGTCCCCGGCCTGGTGGATATGCACGTTCACCTTCGCGAGCCCGGCTACGAGGTCAAAGAGGACATCGAGAGCGGCACCCGCGCAGCTGCCAAGGGCGGCTTTACCGGCGTGTGCTCCATGCCCAATACCGATCCCGTCACCGATAACGGCACCGTTGTGGAGTTCGTCAAGTCCCGTGCTGCCGAGGTCGGTCACTGCCGCGTCTATCCGTCGGGCGCCATGACCCGCGGTCTTAAGGGCGAGGCCATGTCCGAGATGGGCGATATGGTCGCCCACGGCGCCGTCGCCTTCACCGACGACGGTCGTGGCGTGCAGGGCGCGGGCATGCTCCGTCGCTGCATGGACTACGGCAAGATGTTCGGCAAGGTCTTTATGAGCCACTGCCAGGACGAGGACCTGGTCGGCCACGGCCAGATCAACGAGGGCAAGGTTTCGACCCGTCTGGCTCTCGAGGGCTGGCCGGCTGCCGGCGAGGAGCTCCAGATCGCCCGTGACATTGAGATCGCCAAGCTGACCGGTGCCAAGCTGCACATCCAGCACATCTCCACCGCTCACGGTCTCGAGCTCGTGCGTGCCGGTAAGGCCGCCGGCGTTCAGGTTACCTGCGAGGCCACCCCGCACCACATGTTCCTGACCGAGAACGACCTGGACGAGACCTACAACACCTCGCTCAAGGTCAACCCGCCGCTGCGTACCGAGGAGGATGCCGAGGCCATCCGTCAGGGCGTCATCGACGGCACCGTCGACGTTATCGTCACCGATCACGCTCCCCACACCCCGTGGGAGAAGGCCCGCGAGTTCGAGCTTGCGCCCTTTGGCATGATCGGCCTCGAGACCTCGCTGTCGCTCGTACTCACCGAGCTGGTCAACACGGGCAAGATGAGCATGGGCCGTATGGTCGAGCTCATGGCCATCAAGCCGCGTGAGATCCTGGGCCTCGACCAGGTTCAGGTCAAGGCGGGCTCCGTTGCCGACCTGACCGTGTTCGACGCGTCCGCCACCTGGACGGTTGGCGAGGACGGTTACGAGTCGCGCGCCGAGAACTCCGGTTTTGCCGGCCGCACGCTCACCGGTCGTGCCACCGATGTGTTTGTCGGCGGTAAGCAGACGCTTGCCGACGGCTGCATCTGCTAGCATAGCCTTATCGCTTTTGTGCGCGGCGCCCTTGCGGTGCCGCGCTTTCTGTTCGTTTGGACCATGCAACCGCATGGGGGATTGGAGCGTCTATGCCCACACCTTCCACTGCACGCATGCACGACTTCGAGGTCGTCTCGAACCGGGAGATCGCCGACGGCATCTTCTCGCTCGTCATCTCGGCCCCCAAGCTTGCAAGTGCGCTCAAGCCCGGCCAGTTTGTGAACATTGCCGTGCCCGGCGATGCTTCCTCGCTGCTTCGCGTGCCCCTGAGCTTCTATCGCGCCGACGCCGAGGCCGGCACCGTCGAGCTGTGGTACGCCGTCGTGGGCGACGATACCCGTCGTTTGTCCCAGATGGGCCCTGGCTCCACCTCTAACCTGCGGGGCCCCGGTGGCCGTGGCTGGATGGTACCCGAGGGCACCAGGAAGGCCCTGCTCGTCGCCGGTGGCATCGGTGTTCCGCCCGTGCTGTGCCTTGCCGGCAAGCTTGCCGAGCAGGGTGTGGCCGTCGACGTGTGCCTGGGTTTTGGCACCGCTTCCAAGGCCGTGGGCGTCGATGAGTTCCGCGCGCTGGGCGCCACGGTTAACGTGTGCACCGATGATGGCACGCTGGGCACGCACGG
>DBGBLM010000114.1:0-10378 GCA_048448865.1 Collinsella sp. | reverse complement strand
AAGTTTATCGCGAGTTCCGCACGAACAGGAGGCCACTTAATGTGGCCTCCGTCGTGAGCAGGACTGTAGAGCAGGAAACTTTATCCGCGGACCCCGCCGGGAATAGCAAAAGGGCGACCCCTGTCCGGAGTCGCCCTTGTTGAGACGCTTATGTTTAGCTGTTACTCGGCGTCGTGGTGACGGCGGGGCTTGCGGCCTCCGTTGTCACCGGGACGGCGCGGACGGTCGCTGCGCTCGGAGCGCTCGCGACGCGGACGCTCACGGCGCTGGAAGTGCTCGCCGTCGCCCTCAGAGGCACCCTCGGCGCGAGCCGGGGCCTCGGGCTTGTCAAGACGATCGAGCGAGATCTTGCCGCGATCGTCAACCTCGATGACGACGACCTTGACCTCGTCGCCCACGTTGAGGACGTCCTCGACCTTCTCCACGCGGCCCTTGGCAACGCGGGAGATGTGCAGCAGGCCCTCCTTGCCGGGCAGCAGGTTCACGAAGGCGCCGAAGGGCTGGATGGAGACCACGCGACCGGTGTACTCCTCGCCCGGCTCGGGAACCTTGATGATGAGCTTGATGCGCTCGACAGCCTGATCGACGGACTCGCCGGTACCGCCGACAAAGACGGTGCCGTCCTCCTGGATGTCGACCGAAGCACCGGTCTCGTCCTGGATGCCGCGGATGACCTTACCGCCGGAACCGATGACGTCGCGAATCTTGTCAGTCGGAACCTGGATGGAGACGATACGCGGAGCGGTGCTGCGCGTGGTGTGACGCGGCTCGGGGATCACATCGAGCATCTTCTGCAGAATGAAGGCGCGACCCTCCTTGGCCTGCTGCAGGGCGCGGGCCAGGATGTCGAAGGTGAGGCCGGTGGCCTTGTTGTCCATCTGCAGGGCGGTGATGCCCTCGGTGGTGCCAGTGACCTTAAAGTCCATGTCGCCCAGGAAGTCCTCGAGACCCTGGATGTCGGACAGGACCACGGTCTTGCCCTCCTCCTGGATCAGGCCCATGGCGATACCGGAGACCGGGCGCTTAATGGGCACGCCGCCGTCCATAAGGGCGAGCGTGGAGCCGCAGGTCGAAGCCATCGAAGAGGAGCCGTTGGACTCCATGACCTCGGAGACGACGCGGATGGCGTAGGGGAACTCGTTCTCGTCGGGAAGCACCGGAAGCAGGGCGCGCTCGGCCAGATTACCATGGCCGATCTCGCGGCGCTTGGGGCTACCCATGCGGCCGGTCTCGCCGGTGCAGAACGGCGGGAAGTTGTAGTGGTGCATGTAGCGCTTGCCCTCGGTGGGCTCGATGGTATCCAGACGCTGGCCCTCGTTGAGCATGCCGAGCGACAGGACGGAGAGCACCTGGGTCTGGCCGCGCTGGAACAGGCCGGAGCCGTGAACGAGCGGCAGGTAGTTGTCCTTCACCATGATGGGACGGATCTCGTCGGCGGCACGGCCGTCGACGCGCTCGCCGGTCTCGACGACCATGGTGCGCATGGCCTTCTTCTCGAGCTTCTTGAGCGCCACGGGGATCTCGCGCTCCCAAGCGGCCTGCTCCTCCTCGGTGAACTCGGCGCGGATGGACTCCTTCAGAGCCTCGACCTTACCGATACGGGAGAGCTTGTCGGCGTCGCGAAGGGCGGCAGCCATCTCGTCGTAGTGGGCGAAGATGCGCTCCTGGACCTCCTCGACGGGCTGGTCGAGCGGGTACTCCTTCTTGACGATGGGGCCGTTGACCTGCTCCCACTCGGCGACGAACTCGTCCTGAGCCTGGCAGAAAGCAGCAAGGGCCTCCTGGCCAAACTTCATGGCGGCGAGCATGTCGTCCTCGGAGATCTCCTCGGCGCCGGCCTCGACCATCGAGATGAAGTCGGCAGAGCCGCCCAGCTCCAGGTCCAGATCGGAGTTCTCGCGCTCCTCGTAGGTGGGGTTGACGATAAACTCGCCGGTCTCCACGTTACGGCCGATGCGCACGCAGGCAAGCGGGCCCTCGAAGGGCACGCCGCCGAGCGTCATGGCCAGAGAGGCACCCATGACGTTGATGACGTCGAAGGGGTTGACCTGGTCGGCGACGAGCGAGGTGGCGACGATGTGCACCTCGTTGCGGAAGCCGTCCGGGAAGCTCGGGCGAATCGGACGGTCGATCATGCGCGCGGTGAGCGTGGCCTTCTCGCTGGGACGGCCCTCACGCTTGAGGTAGCCACCCGGGATGCGGCCGGCGGCGTACATCTTCTCGTTGAAGTCGACGGTCAGCGGGAAGAAGTCGTAGTTCTTGCGCTCCTTGGAAACGACCACGGTATCGAGCATCGTGGTGTCGCCTTGCTTGACCAGACAGGCGCCGGTGGCCTGCTTGGCAAGCTCGCCGGACTCAAAGGTGTAGGTCTTGCCGTACAGCTCAAAGGTCTTGGATACGAGTGTCATTGTTCTCCTTTACCCCGCAGACCCCTTGTCTGCGGGCTTCTCATGTGACGCGAGCCCCCTGCCCCCGCCACGCTTCAGAGCGTGATTGTTCACGCCCTTACACAAAAAGAGCGCCCCGCTGCGCAGGACGCTCTTAGCATGTACAAATCCTTACTGGATGTTGTCGCGGATGCCCAGAGCCTTGATGAGCTCACGGTACTCGACGATGTCGCTCTTCTTGATGTAGGAGAGAAGACGACGACGACGACCGACGAGCATGAGCAGGCCACGACGGGTGTGGAAGTCCTTCTGGTGGGACTTCATGTGCTCGGTCAGCTCCTTGATGCGCTCGGTCAGGATGGCGACCTGAACCTTGGGGTTGCCGGTGTCGACCGGGGTGTTACCGAACTGGGCAGTCAGCTCCGCCTTGCGCTCTTTGGAAACAGTCATTGTTTCACCTTTCGTTTTACGTCGCCCACGGGCGACTCGATTCGCCTCGGACTGGGAAGCCGCCGGTGGAGCGAGCAACCAAGGTCGAGGTACCAACAGGTCGGTATGTTACCACAAGCAGCCCGCGCCTGCGCATCATCACCGACCCAACATGAATTCCATCGCACGGAGGCGCTGATCGGTGTGCGTCGCAGCCCACACATGCGAAAGCCCGAGCAAGAACGCCGCCGTATGCGCGTCGATTCGCTCGACCATGAGAGCATCGAACGTCATAGACATGAGGGCGCGTAGCCACGCGACCTCACCGGTCGACACCAGCTCGGCACCCGGAACGCTCGACGCGCACGAGCCGCACATAAGACCGCCCGCCTGGGGCGAAAAATACGACAGCATGGGGTCTCCGCACAGCACGCAAGCCGAAAAATCGGGTCGATAGCCAACGTGCGACAGCAGCTTAAAGACATATGCCGCCACAAGTAGATCCATATGCGCCGTGTCGATCCCGCTGCCCACCAGGGCAAGTGCTCGCTGCGTAATGGCAAAGGTAAACGGGTCCTCGGCGTCCTCGAATGAGCATACGCGCGCGACCTCGGCGATCGCGCTTGCAGCGCAGGTCGTCTCGTAATCGGGCGCAGCGCCGAGCGGAGCCTCCATAAGCTCGGCCTGGGAAACCACGTCGAGTGACCGTCCATGCGCGAGCAGCATATCGACGGTACAGAACAGCTCGCAGCGCGCAGCCAGGCGTCCACCGGGTTTGCGGGCGCCCTTTGCCACGGCACGAACCTGCCGACCCCGCTCGTCAAGCATCGTCAGGATCAGGTCCGTCTCTTTGAGCTTCGTCTTATCGAGGACGAGCACCTTCGTACGATATGTCCGGGAGCCTGCCATGCGCGCCGCGCGCCCTTAGTCCTCGGCGTTATAGCCAAAGCGGCGAATCTGGGCCTCGTCGTCACGCCAGCCGGCCTTGACCTTCACGTCCAGCTCCAAAAAGACCTGCGTACCAAAGATGCGTTCAAGGTCGCGACGGGCGTCGATGCCGATATGTTTGATCATCTCGCCGCCCTTTCCAATGATGATGCCCTTTTGGCCCTCACGCTCGACGTAAATGGTGGCGTGCACGCGCAGCACCTTCTTGGTCTGCTCGAGCGCATCGCAGATCACGCCCACGGAGTGCGGGATCTCATCACGGGTGCGGCGCAAGACCTTCTCGCGCACAAACTCGGCAACGAGCGTCTCATCGGAAGCGTCGGTACCCATGTCCTCGGGGAACCAACGCGGACCCTCGGGCAAAAAGTGCGCAACGGTCTCGATAAAGGCATCGACGTTGAAGTTCTTGACCGACGACGTCACGATCTCGTCGTCATATTCCATGAGCTCGTGGGCGGCCTTGAGCTGTTCCATAACCTGGGCGGGATCGGCCTCATCGGCCTTGGTGAGCACCAGGACCTTTTTGGAACGAGCGTTCTTGACGCGCTCGGCAACCCAAGCGTCTCCCCTGCCGATCGGCTTGGTGGCATCAATCAAAAACGCGACGACATCGACATCGTTCAGCTCGAACAACGCGCTCTTGTTGAGCTCGGATCCCAGACCGTCCTTGGGCTTATGAATACCCGGGGTATCGACAAAGACTAGCTGGTAGCCGGGACGGTTGACGACGGCGCGCATGCGGCGACGGGTCGTCTGAGCCACCGGCGAGGTGATGGCGACCTTTTTGCCATAGCAGGCATTAAGCAGCGTGGACTTGCCGGCGTTGGGGCGTCCGACCAGGGCCACAAAGCCGCTGCGGAAACCGGGTTCCACGTCACCAAAGCCCGCGAGGTTCTCATCCTCGTCGCACAGGGCGTCGAGCTCCTCATCGCTCATGCCCTCAAACGGGTCGAACTCCTCGACATCCTCGAGCCCCTCGGTATCCACCACGTCCAAAGTCTCGTCGTCCAGGATCTCATCGGTAGGCAGCATATTGTCGGACATGGGAATCCCTTTCTAAATAAAGCCGAGCGCGTGGGCAAATACCAGCACGCCCACAATCGCGGCGGTGATGGAAAGAATGTAAACAGAGGCGGCGGCGATGTCCTTCGCACGCTTGGCCAACGGATGGAGCTCCTGGGTCGCTAGGTCGACGATAGCCTCCATAGCGGTGTTGCACAGCTCGCCGTGAATCACCAGGCCACAACAGATGATAATCGTGGCCCACTCGGCAATGTCGAGGCCCACGATACAGCCGGCAATGACGGTGCACACGCCCGCCACGAGCATGACCTTAATGTTGCGCTCGGTCTTGACGGCGGTGACGAAGCCCTCCATGGCGTAGGAAAACGACTTTAAGAAGGACGGATGGTCCTTGTTCGATCCGGGAATCATAGACGGCTCCTAGTCGTGGGCGTGGTTGGTGATGGGGCCGACGTGGACTAGCTTGGGGTCCTCGCCGCGCTCGAGCGCCAGATCGCGCAGGATGGCGTCCTCGCGGGCCTCCATGACCTCGGCCTCGTCGTCCTCGATATGGTCATAGCCCAGCAGGTGCAGCATGCCGTGTACGAGCATCAGACGACACTCGTCAGCGGGGCTATTGCCAAAACCGGGGGCCTGACGGGCAATAACCTGCGGGGCCAAGATGATATCGCCGAGCTCAAGCGTCTCGTCGGCGGGAATATCCTCGTCAAAGGCCGAGTCGCATTCAAACGAGAGCACATCGGTGGTGCGGTCGATACCGCGCCATTCGTGGTTGAGCTCGTGCATCTCGTCCTCGTCGACATACGAAAGGGAAATCTCGACTTCACGCTCAACGCCCTCGGCGGCAAGCACAACCTCGCAGATGTGCTCCACCTCCTGCGCGTCGAGCAGCGTATCGAGCTCGGCATCGTTGCTGATCAATACACTCAACGGGACTCCTTTCGGTCACGTACGCGCTTCTCGCGCACATCATCATAAGTATCGTATGCCTCGACGATACGTCCCACCAAGGCATGGCGCACCACGTCGGCACGCTCGAGGTGCGAAAATGCGACATCATCGACACGGCCCAAAATCTTCTCGACATCCGCCAAGCCACCACGACGACCCACCAGGTCACGCTGGCTCAGGTCGCCGGTAATCACGAACTTGGAGTTGAAGCCCAGGCGCGTCAGGAACATCTTCATCTGCTCGGGCGTGGTATTTTGCGCCTCGTCGAGCACCACGAAGGCATCACTCAGCGTGCGGCCGCGCATGTAGGCAAGCGGGGCGATCTCGATCACGCCGCGCTCCATAAGCTCATCGGTGCGCTCGCGATCCATCATGTCAAAAAGGGCGTCGTAAAGCGGACGCATGTAGGGATCGATCTTTTCCTCGAGGGTGCCGGGCAAAAAGCCCAGATTCTCCCCCGCCTCGACAACCGGACGCGTCAAGATCATACGGCCCACCTCGTGACGCTTGAGCGCGGCAACGGCGAGCGCCATGGCCAGATAGGTCTTACCGGTGCCGGCAGGACCCAGGCCAAACGTGATGGTATGCGTGCGGATGGCATCCACATAGCGCTTTTGGCCGAGCGTCTTGGGGCGAATGACGCGGCCGCGATACGAAAGTAGCACGTCATCGCGAAGCGACGTAGCCTCGTGCTCACCGTCGCGCAAGACGGCCAGGCAGCGAGAGACATCGTCGGCAGACAGCGTGCGCCCGGCGGCCGCATCGCGAAAAGCGTGCTCGAAAAAGCGCGCCACGAGTTCGACCTCGTCCGGGTCGCCGCTCACGGAGACGTTATCGCCACGGGCGACCACATGAGCGCGAACCAAGCTCTCGAGCGCACGAAGGACGCCGTCGCCGGCGCCCAAAACGCGCGAGGGATCAATCCCCTCGGGAACGGTAAGTCTAATCTTCGAGGCTTCCATGAACCTCCCTGCGTGCATGGACCAAGCCGGAATCATCGACTCCGATGATAGCAACATCGAGCAGGCACGGGGCTGTAAGTCCACAGGTATCGTCAAGACGGGCATGATGGAACGAGCCGAGCGTCAGGTTGTCGCCATACTCGAGCACGGCACGCTCGACCGTGCCCACGCGACGGCGAGCGTCGGCAATAGCGAGCTCCTGTGCGGCGGCCCGCATACGGCGGCTGCGCTCGGCCATAACCTCGGGCGGAACCTGGTCGGGCATGTCGGCAGCAAGGGTACCGGGACGCTTGCTGTAGCGGAACACGTGCATACGCGAGAAACCCACACGGCGGCACAGCGCCAGCGACTCCTCGAACTCCTCGTCCGTCTCGCCAGGGAAGCCGACAATAACGTCGCAAGAAAGTGACGCCTGCGGCAGATTGGCGCGAATCATACGCACCGTGTCCTCAAAGGCCTCGGCACTATAGGGACGGCCCATGCGATGCAGGGTCGCCGTGCAGCCGGACTGCACGGGCAGGTGCAAAAACGGGGCGATACGCTGCGGGTAGCGCGCCATAACCTTAAGCAGGCGCTCGGAGATATCCATAGGCTCGACCGAGGAAATGCGCACATGCGGAATAGACGTGCGCTC
Organism: Collinsella sp.; assembly: GCA_048448865.1. Taxonomy (GTDB): domain Bacteria; phylum Actinomycetota; class Coriobacteriia; order Coriobacteriales; family Coriobacteriaceae; genus Collinsella. The sequence continues at coordinate 3,044 of DBGBLM010000114.1, read as the reverse complement.
CATGATGGCCTCGAGCAGCTCATCGATTTCGACATGCTCGTCGGTCGCGCTCTTGCCATCGTAGGCACCCAGGTTCACACCGGTCAGCACCACCTCGGGCACGCCGGCCTCCTGGGCCTCGCGAACTTGCTCGAGCACGGACTCGACGGGCACGGAGCGCTCGGGGCCGCGTGCCTTCCACACAATGCAATAGGTGCAGCGATGGTTGCAGCCGTCCTGAATCTTCACGCCCAGGCGAGAGCGACCGAGCACATCGACCACCTCGCCATCGCTGCAGGCGGGAACGTTATCGGACTCAACGCCCAGCACCTCGCAGACACGTTCGGCGACATCGATCTTGGACGGCTCGGCGATCACGCGATCCGAAAGCTCCAGCAGCTCCTCGGGATGCAAATTGACCACGCATCCGGTCACGACCACATAGGGCTCGTTTGGATAGGCCAGCGCATGACGGACGGCCTTACGGGTCTTGGCCTCGGCCTCGCCCGTAACGGCACAGGTGTTAATGACGATCAGATCGGCATCCTGGGGCTCCACAATAGCAAAGCCCAGGCGCATAAGGTCGGCAGTGATACGGTCAGACTCAACCCGGTTGACACGGCAGCCGAGGTTGACGACGGAAATATGGGGTGCGAGCACGCGGGCTCCTTAATCGAGGATATCGTCGAGGGCACTCTTGATACGGTCGGTCACCGACTTCTTACCAGAAGCGACGTCATCGCCCATCTCATCGGCAAAAGCACGGAGCAGTTCGCGTTGCTTATTGGAAAGATTGGTGGGAACGACCACGCGCAGTTGCACGACCAGGCGGCCACGCGAACCGCCACCGCCAATGCGCGGCATGCCGTAATTATTGACGCTCACGGTGTCGCCGTACTGGGCGCCGGCGGGAACCGTCACCTTAACGACCTCGTCGGGCATAATGCCCTCGACCTCGATCTCGCAGCCGAGCGCAGCCTGCGCGATCGAGATATCGCTCACCAGGTACAGGTCGTCACCGTTGCGCTTAAAGCGCTCATGGTCGGCAACACGCACGTTGACAATCAGGTCGCCCGAGGGCTCGCCGCGAAGGCCGGCCTCGCCAAAGCCGCTCACGCGCAGCTGGCGACCGGTCGAAACGCCGGCGGGAATATCGATGTCGATCTTTTCGTGCGAAGGCGTGCGGCCCTGACCGTCGCAGGTCTCGCAGGGATGGTCGATGACCGTGCCCTCGCCGTGGCAGTCGGGGCAAGGCGAAGAGGACTGAACCTGGCCCAGGAACGAACGCTGAACCGTCGTGACGTAGCCCGTACCGTGGCAGCGACCGCACTGCTTTTCCTGTGCGCCCTCTGCCCTACCAGTGCCATTGCAGTCCTCGCAAGGAGCAAGGCGGTCATAGCTGATCGTCTTTTTGCAGCCGAGCGCCGCCTCCTCGAGCGTCACCGAAAGCGAGATGGCCATGTCACGTCCGCGACGACGCTCACGACGGCTGCGGGCGCCACCGCCGGCACCGCCGCCAAAGAAAGACGAGAACAAGTCGTCCATGCCCATGCCACCAAAGATATCGTTGATATCGACGTAGCCCGAACCACCAGGGTCGTCAGCAGTGCCGTAACGGTCGTAGTTAGCGCGCTTCTGCTCGTCGGAAAGAACGGAATAGGCCTCGTTGAGCTCCTTGAACTTGGCCTCGGCCTCGGGGTCGTCCGAAACATCCGGGTGTACCGTACGGGCTTTCTTTAGAAACGCGCGCTTAATGGTCCGCGCGTCGGCATCCTTGTCGACGCCAAGTACCTCGTAGTAATCCCTATTTTCCGACACGACCGAATCCTTCCGACTTTCATTATTGTCACAGTGCGTCCTATACCCAAGCTGGGCCGACCGCAAACAGAGGGTTTGATGTTATTGCATTTGGTACGGCGAAAGCATGGCCCGTTGCGAGCAGCTCGCAAACCAAACCGACACGAGCGCGAACATGAAGCCGTTGGCAAAACCGTTGGCAAACTGCATCGCGCCGCGCTTCCACCACAGCAGGCTGCGATGAAGCACACCGTCCGAAAGCACCATGAACAGGCCCATGGCAAACGGAATAAAGCACATCACGGCAAAGGCCGAGAACACGCCCGAGATGGACGAGAGTACCAAAAACGGCGCCACAATGCCCATCAGGTAAAAACCGGTACGAGCTTTGCCTTCCAAGCGCTCGGCCTCAACATGGGCGCGGCCGACCAGATCGCCACCCGGGGCACCGTTAGTGCCGGCATGCCCCATGCCGCTAATGCGGACCTCGTCGCCATCGTGCGTGCCGGCAGGAAACTCAATCGTCTGCTCGGAGGTTACGCGAGTACGACCGCTGCCACCGCAATCAGGGCAGGGGTCGGCCACGACTTTACCGGAACCGCCGCACTCGGGGCAGACCGACTGGAACGTGCCCGCACCAAACAGGAAGGACAGGTCGACGTCGATGTGGCCGCGGCCACCGCAGCTCGGGCAGGTATGGGCATGCTCGGACGAAACAGAACCCGAGCCTCCGCAGTGGCCACAGGTATCGAAACGCGTGTAGCGAACGGTCTTGCGGGCACCACCCTTGGCCTCCTTGGCGTCGAGCTTAATATCGACGACTACGTTGGCGCCGTTCTCGGGATTATAGGCAGCCTGCCCGCGACGCGGCTGGCCCCAGGCGCCACCAAAGGGAAAACCACCCTCAAAAGGATGGCCGTACCCGGCGCCGCCGGCATAGCCGCCACCATAGGGCGAAGCCGTGGGAGCGCCGGCAAAGGGATTGCCCGAGCGCATGGCGTCGTAGCGCGCACGCTTCTGCTCGTCCGAAAGCACGGCGTAGGCCTCGGAAACCTCTTTAAACTTTTCCTCGGCATCCGGCTCTTTGTTGACGTCCGGATGGAGTTTGCGGGCCTTTTGCTGAAAGGCCTTTTGAATATCACGCGAGGTGGCGTCCTTGGAGACACCCAGAATCTCGTAGTAATCTCTTTCGTTCATCGTCGCCATGCGCGGCAACCTCCTGCTCACAGCAGCGTATATATTCCGGTAATTCTACCCGAGCGGCCTAA
>DBGBLM010000113.1:0-13228 GCA_048448865.1 Collinsella sp. | reverse complement strand
TTTGCCCAGATAAAGCCTGCCAAAATAAACCTGTCCCTTTTTGGCAGGTTTTAGGCCAGATGATCTTGGATCAGGTCGCAGATGGCTCGGGCGTCGTTGATGTTGATGGCTCGGGTCGCAAAGCCGGCATCGAATGCCTGGCGTGCCAGGGCTTCGTTGCAGGCAAGGGCCAGCGTGTGACCGTCGACCAGGTCGAGCGAGCTCTTGCCGCGCAGACGGTCGACACCCGATCGCGCGACCACGATGTTGTCGAAACCCTCGGTCTTGTAGCCCTCGATGATCACCACGTCGACATCGTTGTAGCGCGACAGCAGCTCGCGCGCGGGCATCTCGTCCTCCTCGCGCGTGTCGGCGTACTCCGCCCAGCGCGTGGCGCAGATGAGGCCAACGTGCTTGGATCCGGCCTGGTGATGGCGCCAGGTGTCCTTAGCGGGCACATCGATATCAAAGCCGTGATGTCCATGATGCTTGAGCGAACCCACGCGCAGGCCGCGGCGGGTGAGCTCGGCGATAACCTTCTCGACAAGCGTGGTCTTGCCCGAGTTTTGGTAGCCGATAAACGCGATCGCGGGGACGGCCGGGGTCGGAGCTGCGGGTGCAACGGCGACGGGTGCGCTTGCGTGTGCGTCGCCGTCAGCGGCCACGGCCTCAACAGCAGCGGCCTGACGCTCTGCACGATCCCACACGCCCGAACGGCCGCCCTCCTTGTGCAGCAGGCGCACGTCGACGATCTCCATGCCGCGATCGACCGCCTTGCACATGTCGTAGATGGTCAGACACGCGGCACTCGCGCCGGTCAACGCCTCCATCTCGATACCCGTCTTGCCCGTCACGCCCGCCGTAACCAGCACGTGAAAGCCAACCTGCCCGTCCGCGCGTGCCGGCGCCCAGCCCTCGGGCACATCCTCGGCAGGCGTCCCCGCCGCAGCGATGGGCGCAATATCGCACTTGCTCTTGGTAATGAGCAACGGATGGCACATGGGGATGATGTCGCTCGTGCGTTTGATGGCCATGATGCCCGCCACGCGCGCGCAGGCAAGCACATCGCCCTTCTTGGCGCGGTCCTGCAGCACCATGGCTTGCGTCTCGGGGTGCATGAGGATGGTGCCCTCGGCGATGGCAATGCGATGGGTCTCGGCCTTGTCGGAAACGTCGACCATGCGCACCTCGCCCTTGGCGTCCACGTGCGTCAGCTCGTCGCGACGGGCGTCGCGGGCGGGCTCGGTGGCAACACTGGCAGTCGGCTGCACGGACGCGTCGGCGTTACCAGCATTCGCCGCAGCCGTGGCTTTGTGGGCAGACATCGCGGCCCTGCGAGCGGCCTTGGTGGCATCGGCGTACCTGCTCTTGGCCATATGATCATCCTCCGATTTGGGACATAAATCGTTGCGTGCCCTCAATTATCGCGTGTTCCTGCGGTTTGTGGGCCACGGCATCGCGCCAAATCGAAAGTACCTGCATATCATCACCACGGCGCAGGGCGTCGCGCACCGAATACTCGGCATCGCTAAACAGACACGGACGCACGTTGCCATCGGCCGTCAGGCGCAGACGGTTGCAATTCGCACAAAAATGGTTGGACATGGCGCTAATGAAGCCAACCGTTCCCGCCGCGCCCGGAAAGTGCCAATAGCGCGCAGGGCCCGCGCCGGCAGGGGCGTCGTTGATGTCGAGCGGCTCGAGCTCGCCCAGTCCCGCCGCGGCTGCCCCGGCGTTGATGCGCGCCCGCAGCTCGTCGCTCGGCACGGTATCGCTCGCGTCCCACAGCTCGGGATTGAGCGCGGGCGCATGCGGGTCCACAGCGCAATGCGAACTCGTGCGCTCGTCGCCGATGGGCATGTATTCGATAAAGCGCAGGTGGATGGGGCGGTCGACGGTCAGCCGTGCGAGGGCCGCCACATCCTGGTTGAGTCGGCGCACAACAACGCAGTTGACCTTAACGGGCTCAAAGCCCCAGGCCAGCGCCGCGTCGATGCCAGCCATGGTCTGCTCGAGTCGGCCCAGGCGCGTGATCATTCCAAAGAGCGTAGGGTCGAGCGTGTCGAGCGAGATGTTGACGCGGTTAAGCCCCGCGTCTTTGAGCTGCGGCGCCAGTTTGGGCAGCAGGGCGCCGTTGGTGGTGAGCGAGATGTCCTCGATCTGCGGAATCGCGCGGATGTCGCGAATGAGCGGAATGATACGGCGGCTGACCAGCGGCTCGCCACCCGTCAGGCGCACGCGGCGAATGCCCTCCCCCGCCACCAGGCGCACAAAGCGGGCGATTTCCTCGGCGCTGAGCAGCTCGTCGTGCGCACGGGGCGCCACGCCATCGGCCGGCATGCAGTAAATGCAGCGGAAATTGCACTTGTCGGTAACGGCAATGCGCAGGTAGTTGATATCGCGGCCAAAGCCGTCATGTTGCACGTGCCCGTCCACGCGGCCCTCCCCTCACGCGGCGTTTTATTCTTCGGAAAACATAATACCCCACGAGAGAATCACGCCGACACCCGTACGACAGGACAGGTCGCTTCGAGCAAAACGGACTTCCAAGCCCATCCTCAGCACGCAAACCATCACAACATTCGATGCTTTTCCCGTTTTTAGCGAAAAACGTCGGATGTTGTGATGGTTTGCCTGCCCACAGTACCCCGTAGAAGGACCAAAACGCCCCTAAAGGCCGCCGTCCCAGTGCCGAATCACGAATTCTCGCAGGTCGTTTTGCCGCTTTTGGAACGCTTCGCTTCGGTCGCACTTGAGGCCCATAGCGAGCGCGACGGCGTTCATCGCCCGGTGCAATTGCAGCTGATGGGCAAACTGAGTCCCGGTGAGGACGATCATCCTAAAGCCCAGCGCGCTCAGCACGGTCATACGCTCCGCATCCGACGCGCTGCGCTGTTTATCAAGATGGTCCGAGCCGTTGTATTCAATCCCCGTACCGCTCGCAGGCGCATATACGTCGATCTCGAAATACCCAGCCTTTGCGAGATACTTGAACTCGTTGGGAACATCGACCCGATGGTTGAGCTCGATCTTGGCGTATCCCAGCCCGCCCTGGGAACGTTTTGCTACGACCATGATTGCGGTGGCCGTCTCCATGGGCGACCGCGCGCCATCGTGCACGCGCTTGAGCACGGCGGCCGCGCGTATAGCCCCCTGACGAGATCGGTTCTCATTGCAATAAGCAATCAAGTCGGCAACGGTGTACCTCTGCCCCATCTCGATATAATCGCCTGTCGACAGATGATTCAAATGGTATCGGGCACAGATTTCGTAGCCATATTCCAGCTGCTCGGGCTCACTCATCCACGAACCCGCTTGGACAAAGCACATGGCCTCATCAACCACCAGAAGGCCCTCTGCCACCTCGATAAGATGGCCTGGAGGTACCGGCGCCCCAAACACGTGGCACCTAAATCCAGCCGGCGTCGAGCGCTCAAAATCAAAGTTGACGAGCGTGTCGATATGATCGAGCTCTTCTCGTGGAATACCGAGCGAAACCAGATAGTCGGTAACGATCCCGACTGCCGTTGAAGCCCTCAGCCCCTTGGTATCGAGTCCCAATTTGGGCAGGTCCGCAGTCGGCTCCGCCTCGTTAGCAAGCGAGTCTTCATCGTATAGGCTGATTGCTCGCGAGAGCGGCTCGGATGGGCGCGCCACGTTGTGGTACAGCCAGGCAGTCTTATGGGACAGGACGATCGGCAGGTCCATGAGCCCTCCAATGGAGTCGGATAACCAACCTTATTCCCCTGCCCACGGATCCGCACACCTTCATGCGCAAGAAAGCGATTCCACCCGGTCGAGTGGCAGAAAAACCATCACAACATTCGATGCTTTTCCCGATTTTGGCAAAAAATGTCGAATGTTGTGATGGTTTGAGGTGAGGGGCACAGAGGGCCAAAGCATCGTGCTCGAACGGGTTAATTTAGCTCTTTTAAGCCATGCGCCAGCTGCCAGTACTCGCCGTGCTGGGCGAGCAGCTCTTCGTGCGTGCCGCGCTCGATGATGCGGCCGTGTTCGAGGACCATGATGGCGTCGGCGTCGCGGACAGTGGACAGGCGGTGCGCGATCATAAACGTGGTGCGACCGCGCATGATGCGGTCCATACCGCGCTCGATGAGCTTTTCGGTACGCGTGTCAATGGAGCTCGTGGCCTCGTCCAGGATGAGCACCGGCGGATCGGCGACGGCCACGCGCGCGATGGCGAGCAGCTGACGCTGACCCTGCGACAGGTTGGCGCCGTCGGCCGTGACCGGTGTGTCGTAGCCCCGCGGCAGGCGGCGGATAAACGAGTCGGCGCAGGCGGCCTCGGCAGCGGCGCGCACCTCCTCGTCGGTCGCGTCGAGCTTGCCAAAGCGGATGTTCTGCGCAATGGTGCCGCTAAACAGGTGCGTGTCCTGCAGCACAATGCCGAGCGACCCGCGCAGGCTGGCCTTGGCAATGTGCTTGACGTCGATGCCGTCGTACGTGATCTCGCCGTCATCGACCTCGTAGAAGCGGTTGATGAGGTTGGTAATGGTCGTCTTGCCGGCGCCCGTGGAGCCCACAAACGCAATCTTTTGCCCCGGCTTGGCAAACAGGTTGAGGTCCGTGAGCACGCGGGCGCCCGGCACGTAGGAAAAGTCCACGGCATGGAAGCGCACGTCGCCGGCAAGCGGGACCAAGCCGCACGTGAGCTCGGTGCCGTCGGCGGCCACTGCGCGGCCCGACTCATCAACGGCTGCCACGTCATGCAAATGCCCGTACGCGCCCACGCCCTGGCCCTCGGGAATTTTCCACGCCCACGCGGCATCGCCCGTCTGCACCAGCTCCACGCAGCCCTCGTCCAACTCGGGCTCAAGGTCCATAGCCGCAAACAGGCGCTCAGCACCGGCCAACGCGTTGAGCAAGAAGTTGCCGAGCTGCGTAAACTGGTTGATGGGCATGGCGGCCTGGCGCACAAAGACCAGGTAGCTTGCAAGTGCGCCCACATCGGCGAGCCCCTTGATGCAGAGCATGCCGCCCGCCACGGCGACGATGGCATAGTTGACGTAGCCAATCACGACGGTCATGGGCACCATGGAGTTGGCATAGCTCACGGCGGCGGTACCGGTGCGGCGAAGCTCGTCGTTGCGGCAGGTGAAGCCGGCGACATTCGCTGCCTCACGGTTAAAGACCTTGATGACCTTTTGGCCCGAGACCATTTCTTCGATATATCCGTCCAGGTCGCCAAGCGATGCCTGCTGGGCAGCAAAGAAACGCTTAGAGCGCGCGCCCGAGTAGCGCGCATACAGCACAATGGCCGCATCGCACACGAGTGTGATAATCGTGAGCTGCCAGTTAAGGATGATGAGCATGGCCGTGGTGCCCACAACCTGAATGGCGGCCTGAATCACGTTGGCAAAGCTGTTGTTAAGCGCCTCGGAGACGGTGTCGACGTCATTGGTGAAAAAGCTCATGATGTCGCCCGAGCGCGTGCTGTCAAAATAACTGAGCGGCAGCGTCTGGATGTGCGCGAACAGGTCGCGGCGAATATCGGACACCACGCGTTGGGCCGCACGCACCATGATCTGTGAGTAGCCCAGGGCCGAGAGCACGCCCGCGGCGTAGATGATCGCCGTCAGGATGACCTGCCTGGCAAGCAGTTCCTCCCCGCCCGTGGCCAAACCGTTAACGATGGGGCACACCATGTAGGTGCCGGCGAGGCTCGCGATGGCGGCGACAGAGGCGAGCACGCCCACCGCGAGCAACGAGAACTTGGCATGCCCCATGTAGGAGAGCAAGCGGCGTACAGTGCGCTTGAGGTCGGCCGGGCGTGCTTGGGCTGCGGTCTTAGGCATGGCGCTCACCCCCTTCCAAGGGTGATCCGCATGCGACGGAGGAAAACGGATCATTCGCGCAACCATCGTCGCTGCCGTCGCCGGCGTCCGCGTTCCCCGCAAACTCCATCTGCGAGGCGTAAATCTCCTGGTAGATGTTGTCGCCCGCCAGCAGCTCCTCGTGCGTGCCCACGCCGTGGACACGACCGTCGTCCAACACCACAATGCGATCGGCATCCATGACGCTCGCGATACGCTGGGCGATGATGAGCACGGTCGTATCGGAAATCCGAGCGATGTGCTCGCGAATCTTAGCGTCGGTCGCCATATCGACCGCGCTGGTGGAGTCATCAAAAATGAGCACGCGCGGATGCTTGAGCAGCGTGCGCGCGATGCACAGGCGTTGCTTCTGGCCACCCGAAACACCAGCGCCGCCTTGGCCCAACTCGCCGTCCAGCCCGCCGATGCGATCAAGGAACTCGTCCACGCACGCCGCGCGGCAAGCCGCGAGGAGTTCATCGTCCGACGCCTGCGGATTGCCCCACTGCAGGTTCTCGCGCACGGTACCCGTAAACAGCACATTCTTTTGCAGCACAATGCCCACAGCGTCGCGTAGAGTCGCGAGGTCGTAGTCGCGCACGTCGCGTCCGCCCACAAGCACGGTGCCTTCGGTGGCGTCGTACAGGCGCGCAATCAGCTGCACAAGTGAGCTCTTGCCCGAGCCCGTGCCGCCGAGGATGCCCACCGTCGAGCCGCTCTCGATGCGAAGGTCGATATGCTCGAGCACATCCTCGGCTGCATCCGCGCGGTATTTAAAGGAAACGTCGCGAAACTCGATACTGCCGTCCGCTGGCGCCGCAATCGCGAGGTCTCCCGCGGGGTTGGCGATAAAGGGCTCCTCATCGAGCACCTCGGCGATACGGCCCACACTCGTAAGAGCGCGCGTGAGCAGCAAAAACACGTTGGAAATCATCATGAGCGAATTCATGATCAGCAGCACGTAGCTCATAAAGCCCGTGAGCGAGCCCACGCCCAGCTTGCCGGCGAGAATCATGCGGCCGCCAATCCACAGGATGGAGAGCGCAGCCACGTACATCGACAGCTGAAACACCGGCAGGTTGAGCACCGCGCTGCCAAAGGTCTTTGTCGCAGTGCGCGCGAGCTCGGTATTGACGGTGTCGAACTTGGCCTCCTCGTGCTCGGTACGAACGTAGGCCTTGACGGCACGCACGGCGGTGAGGTCTTCCTGTACCACGCCGTTGAGGTGGTCCATCGAGGTCTGGAGTTGGCGGTAGAGCGGGCTCACGCGATAGGTGATGACGCCCAGCACGATTGCCAGCACGGGCAAGATGATCGCAAAGACGGTGGCGAGCGGGCGCGACAGCATCAGCGCGTAGATAAGGCCGACGATAAGCGTCACCGGGCCGCGCACCATAGGGCGAAAGCCGTTGCCCACAGCATTTTGGATAACGGTGATGTCCGTGGTCATGCGGGTGACGAGTGAGCTGGCGTCGTAGTTGTCCAGGTTACCAAAAGCGAGCGTCTGAATCTTTTTGTACTCGGCCTCGCGCAGGTTAGCGCCTAGGCCCGAGGCAACGCGGGCGGACGTGCGGGCATAACCCAAGCCCAGTACCAGCGAAAGCGCAGCGCACACCAACATGTACGCGCCCTGCAGCAGCATGTAGTTGATATCACCCGCAGGCACGCCCACATCGATGATGTTGGCCATGATGACCGGGATAAACAGCTCGAGCACCGTCTCGACCGACACAAAGAACACGCCGAGGATGGCATCGCGACGGTATGCCCCTAGATAGGAAAACAGTATTTTGAGATTGCGCACGCAGGTTCAACCCCCATCAAACGTTGTTCGCAAACGCACGTATTATTGCGCGCCGAATAATGGTGTCAAGTATTCCGAAATCGTTTTCTGCAAGGTTAGCGCCGGCGGCGAGTTCTCGTGATGTGTGTCCATATTCACTCGGAATAATGGTGCGCGAGACTTTTTTCGCTCCGGCGTCAACACAAAGCTTGACTCTACAATCGTTGTAGGGTTTTCACTACACTGGTACGTAAACGAACCCAGCCAGAAAGCCCCGCCCATGGAACACGACCTCACACGCGGCAATGTCCTTAAGACCATCGCGGTCTTTGCCCTGCCTTATATGCTCTCGTACTTTTTGCAGATGCTCTACGGTATGGCCGACCTGTACATGATGGGGCAGTTTAGCGGCGCCGCCGGCATCACCGCCGTGGGCAATGGCGCGCAGACGCTCTATATCATTACCGTGACGCTCGTGGGCTTGGCCATGGGAACGACGGTTATCGTCGGCCACGCCGTGGGCTCGCGCCGGTTTGACCGAGCCGAGACCGCCATCGGCAACACCATCACGCTCTTTATGGGTGTCTCGGTGGTGCTGGCCGCTGTCCTGCTCGCACTGTGCCCGCAAATCGTGGCACTCATTGGCACGCCGGCCGAGGCAGTCGAAGGTACCGCCGCCTACCTGCGTATCTGCTTTGTCGGCATTCCGTTTATCGCCGCATACAACATTCTTTCAGCCATCTTTCGCGGCCTGGGTGATTCGCGCTCGCCCATGTACGTGATTGGCGTGGCGTGCATCATCAACATCGCGCTCGACTTTCTGTTTATCGGCCACATGGGGCTCGGCCCCGTGGGCGCGGCGCTCGGCACGGTAACCGCCCAGACGGCAAGCGTTGCCCTCGCGCTTGTGTGGCTCAAGAGCCGCCGCACGAACATCCACGTTAAGCGTAGCGACCTGCGCCCCCAGCCCGAGGTGCTCGGCAGCATTCTTAAGATCGGCGTGCCTGTGGCTGTGCAGGACGGCTGCATCCAGGTGGCGTTTATGTTTATCACCGTCATCGCCAACCACCGAGGACTCCTCGACGCCGCCGCCGTAGGCCTGGTCGAGAAGATGATCAGCTTTTTGTTCATTGTGCCGAGCTCCATGGGCGCCACCGTCAGCGCACTCACGGCGCAAAACGCCGGCGCGGGCAAGGGCGACCGCGCACGTCAGGTGCTCAAAGACGCCATGACCATCTCGGTAGTGTATGGCTGCCTGATCACGGTGCTGATGTGGCTGGTGGCGCCGGCGTTTATCGGCTTTTTTGCCAAGGACCCCGCGGTGGTCGCGGCCGGCACCGGCTATATGCACAGTTATATTTTCGACGCAATCTTTGCCGGCATCCACATTTGCTTTAGCGGCTTTTTCGCTGCGTATGGCAAGAGCTACATCGGCTTTGCGCACAACGTGCTGGCCGTGGCACTCATTCGCGTGCCCGGTGCGTGGCTGTTGTCGAACGCCTATTCCGATACGTTGTTTCCCATGGGCATCGCGTCGCCGTGCGGATCGATTTTGTCGGCAGTCATCTGTGTTATCGCATTTACCGTACTCAACCGCCGCGGGGCTTTTGACAAGTTGGCAGCGTAGCGGGGCAACGCAGGCCTGGCATCCCTCCCCGACTCCATTGAAAGGAGCGGTCCTGTGACCGACATGCCAAGTGAACATACCGAGGGCCTGCTCCGCATTGGCGAGGTGGCGCGCCTGTTTAACCTGAGCGTGGGGACGCTACGTCATTACGAGCAGATGGGCTTGCTGGACCCGGCGCACATCGATCCGGCGAGTGGGTACCGCTACTACGGATCGCGGCAGCTCTCCACTCTCAACACCATCAGTCACCTGCGTGTTCTCAACTTGCCCTTGGCGCAAATCCGTGAGTTTGTGACCACGCGCGATGTGGACCTTATGCAGCGGCAGCTGGCTCAGCAGCAGGAGCTCATCGAGCGCAAGCGCCGAGAGCTGGAGCGTGTGTCGCGCAAGATCGATAGCCGGCTTGCGCTGCTGCACGATGCCTTGAACACCGAGCTCGATACCATTTGCACAATCGATGCGCCCGAGCTTCGCTGCGCCGTATTGCGCGAACGTGTCAAGCCTACCGACGCCTATGCGCTGGAGTGGCAGATTCGTCAGCTGCAGAAGGGCCAGCACGAGACCTTTGTCTTTCTGGGCAACTTAGGCGTCGGGATTAGCGCCGAGCGCCTCGCAGCCGGCGACTTTGATGGCTACGACGAGGTCTTTTTGCTGCTCGATGACACCGATGATTACGTGGGCGACGTCGAGACGCGAACCGCCGCGCGCTGCCTGACCATTAGCTTTCGCGGCACGCATGGGCAAGCAGCCCCGCGCTACGAGCAGCTGCTCGGCTATATGCGCGAGCACGGCCTGACACCCGCCGGGCCCTCGCGCGAGATCGCCCTCATCGACGACATCATCAGCGACGACCCCACAACATACGTGACGCAGATCACGGTGCCCGTATCGCTAGGCTAGACCGAGCCTCGTCTCTAACTCGGTCAACGCCTCAAAAGCATCACGAGACGCACCTGCCGAGCGCTCACGTTCCGCAATGCGAATTCGCGCCATCAGGTGCTCTTTTGCCTGCCCTTGGGCGTGCCTCGTGCGCCCTTCCGCCTGCGAGCAATTGCGATTCTCTATATCCATTACGCCACCGGCACCTGACCAGTAGCCAAAATCTGCTCGAGTGCGTCCTCATCCAGCACGGGTACGCCCAGCTGCTCGGCTTTGGTGAGCTTGGAGCCCGCTTTGGGGCCGGCGACTAGATAGCTCGTCTTCTTTGAAACACTGCCCGAGACCTTGGCACCAAGCACCTTGAGCGCCGCGCCTGCCTCGTCGCGGGTGCGGTTGACGAGCGTGCCGGTGAGCACGAAGGTCAGACCCGCGAGTGGCTGTGCGTCGGCGAGCTCGCCCGCCACGCCAGCGTCGGCTGCGGCTTGCGCGTGCGCGGCGCCCAAGTCGACCTCGAGCGAAAGGCCCGCCTGGCGCAGGCGCTCCAGCACGGCAAGGTTCTCGGGCACGGCCAGGAACTGCTTGACGCTCGCCGCAATCTTGGGACCGATGCCCTCGCACTCGGCGATGTCCTCTTCGCTCGCCAAGATGAGCTTGTCAATCGACAGGAATCGCTCGGCGATGACCTCGCCCACGCTCTTGCCCACGTGGCGGATGCCCAGGGCAAACAGCACGCGACCGAGCGGCTGGCTCTTGGACTTGTTGAGCTCGGCGATGATTTTCTCGGCCGTCTTGAGGCCTACCGGAATGGGGTCGCCCTTCTTGACGCCCTTTTTGCTGTTGGAGCTGGCATAGGTGCGCCCCGTGTCCAGGCCTGCGATGTCGTCGACCGTGAGCTGGTAGAAGTCCGCGACATCGTGGATCAGGCCGGCGGCAATCATCTTGTCGACGATCTCGTCGCCCAGGCCGTCGACGTCCATGCAGCCGCGACTCACCCAATGGAGCAGGCGCTCCTTGAGCTGCGCGGGGCAGTCGATGGACACGCAGCGGTAGGCAACCTCGCCGTCCTCGTGGACCACGGGGCTGCCGCACACGGGGCAGACCTCGGGCATGTGCCAGTCGACCGAATCGGCCGGACGCTTGTCGAGCACCGGGCCCACGACCTCGGGGATTACGTCGCCTGCCTTGTGCACGATGATAGTGTCGCCCTCGCGCACGTTTTTGCGACGGATCTCGTCGATGTTGTGCAGCGTGGCGCGCGCGATGGTGGAGCCGGCAACCGTCACCGGGTCGAACTCGGCGACCGGCGTGAGCACACCGGTGCGGCCAACCTGGATGCGAATTTCGCGCAGGACGGTCTGTTTTTCCTCGGGCGGGAACTTAAAGGCAATGGCCCAGCGCGGCGCGCGGGCGGTAAAGCCCAGGTCGAGCTGCTGCTGGAAGCTGTCAACCTTTACGACCACGCCGTCGATGTCGTAGTCCAGGTCACCGCGATGCTCGAGGGCCTGGGCGCAGAACTCGTGGACCTCTGCCGGCGTTGCGCAACGAGCCACGTTGGGGTTGACGCTAAAACCGGCGCTACGCAGCCAATCGAGGAACTCGCGCTGGCTGTGGACGTGCAGCGGGTCGGTATCGGCGATGGCGTAGATAAAGGTGGCAAGATCGCGGCGCGCCGTGACCTTGGGATCCTTTTGGCGCAAGCTGCCGGCGGCGGCGTTGCGCGGGTTGGCGAAGGGGTCGCGTCCCTCGGCATCGGCCTCGTCGTTCAGACGCACAAAGCTGCCCTTGGGCATATAGACCTCACCGCGCACCTCAATAGTGCGTTCGCGGTCGGCGCCCATGTGAGCGAGCGCCGGCTCGGACAGGTGCATGGGCACATCCTTGATGGTACGGACATTGAGCGACACGTCCTCGCCCGTGGTGCCGTCGCCGCGCGTGGCGGCGCGCACAAAGGTGCCGTTTTGGTAGGTAAGCGCCACGCCCAGGCCGTCGATCTTAAGCTCACAGGTATAGGTGACGCTACCGGCGCCGAGCGCATCCTCGGTGCGTTGGAGCCACGCGTCGAGCTCGTCCAGGTCCATGGCATCGTCCATGGAATACATGCGTGCCATGTGCGTAACCGGCGTAAACTGCTCGCTCACGTAGCCGCCCACGCGCTGGGTATAGCTGTCGGGCGTCACCAAATCGGGGTAGGTCGCCTCGATTTCCTGCAGCTCAACGAGCATTTTGTCGAAGGCGGCGTCCGTGATCTCGGGCGCGTCGAGCATGTAGTAGCGATAGGCGTGGTAATCGAGCTCGTGACGCAGCTCGGCCGCACGCGCCGCCGCCTGGGCACGGGCGTCGACCGGTGCAGCGGTATCCGTGCTCGCGGGCGTTTCGGTATCGATGTCCACGCCGTCACCAAACAGGCTCGATTGCTCCATAGCGGCACTCCTTCGCTCGATTTCAAACGGATACTAGAGTACCACCGGTCTCCATGGCGCCGAATAACCCTTTCGAACCGCACCGAATCGGCAGCCGCCAGACTGGAGTGGACAGTTAGTTCAGATACGTATAAATCCTAGAGCTGAATCAGGCACGAACACCCCTGTTTCAACTAATTTGGGCTCCTCGAGACCATGTAAACGTCCCGCTCTCCCTTCCAAACACCCATTCGAGCCCCATCCCAATCAAAAATTGCTCAAAACGCATCCCAAGCTGCACCAGATTTATACGTATCTGAACTAACTGTCCAGACCATTCCGGACCAGGCCTCTTGTCAGCCCCAAGCGATCCGTTTTCCTCCGTCCCCAACGGATCAATAAGAAAAGAGGGGCTGTCCCGCGCTGGCGGAACAGACCCTCTGGCTTCGATATGTGCGATACAGCTCGTTAGAAACCCTGACCGTAGCCTTGCCCCTGACCCTGTTGGCCCAGCAGTTCTTCCAGGTACTGGCGCAGTTGCTCGTCGGTAATGCCGCCGTTGCCGGTGTCGGTCGCGCTGTCGTTCTGCTGCTGGTTCTGCAGCTCCTCATCAGAACCCAGCTCGACCGTGACCTTTTTCTCTTCCTTGCCGCGCACGAGCGTGATCTCAACCTTCTCGCCCACCTCGTGGCTGCGCAGCGCGATAATCAGGCCATCGGCGCTCGTA
>DBGBLM010000112.1:0-3314 GCA_048448865.1 Collinsella sp. | reverse complement strand
CGGCGATCAAGGGACTCCTCGCGCTGCATCACACGGTTCTCGAGCGTACGAATCTCGCTCTTACGCTGCTTGTCCTCGGCCTCGGCGGCCTGCTTGTTCTTGATGATCTCCTCTTTAGCCTCGAGCAGAGCCTCTTTTTTGAGGGTCTCGGCCTGACGCTTAGCATCACCGATCAGGGACTCTGCCTGCGCGTGTGCCGACTGAATCTTTTCTTCGGCCTCGTGAAGACTACCCTGCTTGGCGGTGCGCATGTAGGCAATGGCGGCGATGGCACCCAAAACGATGCCAACGAACGCTGCGATGATAGGCATGCTCACTCCTTTTTATGGATTCGTTACACAACAAAGCGAACCGTCCTTACGAACGGCTCGCGACATTTGAGTAATATGGGCGCAGCTAATGCGGGTCGGATACAGATAAACATATAAACAAACTCATCACAGATGAGCACATATCACAAAGCAAATGACAGTGTTTATCGTACGTTGAACCACAACAACTGTCAAATAAATGGCCCCGGCATGGCGGCTAAAACGCGGTGAACGGCAGGGCCACAAAACGCATACGCCTAAACCGCACATTCCTCGTGTTCGGCATCGAGACGTGCCTTAACAGCATCGGCGGCGATGTGATACGAGAAGCCTTTGCCCATCAAAAACCGAACCAGTTTTTCGAATCCGCGCGTCTCTGGAACACGACGCTTGGCGAGCAGGGCTGACGCACGCGCCAAATCGTCTTCGACGGCAAAATAATCCTCGGGATAACCGGGAATGTCATCGAGCACGACATGACGGCGCTTGAGCTCGGTCTCGATTTTGCGCTGTCCCCAACCGCGCCGCTTGCGCTCCTCGATAAAGTACGAGCAAAAGCGGTTCTCGTCTAAAAAGTGATACTCGGTGGCGCGCTCGACGGCGAAATCGATCGCGGGCTGGTGAAAGCCGTAGCGAGCCAGCTTGTCACGGACCTCACCCGTCGCATGGTCGCGGCGCGATAGCATCTCGGTCACCATGGTAAGTGCACATTTACGCTCGATGAGCTGCACCGCCTCACGAAAGTTGTCCCAATCACAGGGAAGATCGGGGCGGTTTTTGACATACAGCCGCGCGACCCGCACGGGAATCCAAATGGACCGCTCAAAACCGCCCTCAAGCTCACAATCGATATGTGCGCAAGGCTTTTTGGACGCATACCCGCTCGAGAACGAGGAAGCCGCCTTCTTATCGGGAAAGACGGCCGTGGCCTCGGTCACCGTATACGACATGAGCGTAACCGCTACTCGTCGTCATCATCGAGCATGGCGGAACCATCGATGGCGTAAAGCTCGTCAAACTCCTCAGGCGCAGGCTGATCGGTCAGCTCGACCTCGGACGGAGCATCGTCATCAAACTCAAGTCCACAGGCAAGGCGGACCTTATGCTCAATCTCGTCGGCACAATCGGGGTGTTCGCGCAGGAACGCCTTGGCGGCCTCGCGACCGTTGCCGAGCTTATCCTCGCCATAGGCAAACCAGGAGCCCATCTTCTTGCAAATGCCGCACTCGACAGCCATGTCCAGAATCGAGCCCTCCTTAGAGATGCCCGTACCGTACATGATGTCGAACTCAGCAGAACGGAACGGAGCTGCCACCTTGTTCTTAACGACCTTGGCGCGCACGCGGTTACCGATAACCTCGTCCTTAAGCTTAATGCTGTCGATGCGGCGAATGTCGATACGCACCGAAGAGAAGAACTTAAGGGCGCGGCCGCCCGTCGTGGTCTCGGGGTTGCCGAACATGACGCCGATCTTCTCACGCAGCTGGTTAATGAAGATGCACGTCGTGTTGGACTTGGACAGCGAGCCGGCGAGCTTGCGGAGCGCCTGGCTCATCAGGCGAGCCTGAAGACCGACCGTAGTATCGCCGATTTCTCCCTCGATCTCGGCACGCGGGGTCAGCGCGGCGACGGAGTCGACGACGATGGCATCGATGGCGCCGGAACGCACGAGCATGTCAACAATCTCGAGCGCCTGCTCGCCCGTGTCGGGCTGGGAAATGAGCACCTCGTCGATATCCACGCCGATGCGCGCGGCATACGTGGGATCAAGCGCGTGCTCGGCATCGATAAATGCCACAACGCCACCCATTGCCTGGGCCTCGGCCAGGATCTCGAGCGAAAGCGTCGTCTTACCGGAGGACTCAGGACCGTAAATCTCGACGATACGGCCGCGCGGCACGCCGCCGATACCCAGCGCGGCATCGAGGGCCAGGGCGCCCGTGGGAATGGCCTCGACCTCGAGCTCGGGACCACCGTCGCCGTACCTCATGATGGAACCCTGGCCGAATTTCTTCTCGATCTCGGCCTTGGTGGTGGCGATCATCTCATCGCGCTCTTTACCCGTCGTGCGAGCATGAACGGTACGTACGGGACCTGAATTCTTGGCCATGAATAGCCCTCCTCTTAACAACCTGCATCGATAATAAACGAACGGCTGTTCGTGGTCAACCGTTCAGGCCAATCATATGCAGGCGGTCTTTCCAAAACCCAACCAAACGCCGACCAAACACTGACCAAATACTTGACCACAAAGGACCAAATATGAACAAGGCAGGCAAAAATACATCTACAACCAGCACAAACGCCAAATGAGCCTAAGGTCCCTATCTCCACAATTAAGGGGCTCGGAGGCCCCTTAAAACACGTCTATTCCATAGAGTTGAGCACAAGGGCAATGCGACCCAATGCCTCCGTGACCGCATGGGCACGAACACACGAACGGTCACCCTCATAGTGGCAGCGCACAGAGTCCACGACCGGCACGCCCCCATCGGCGGAACGATGCGCCCAGCCAATATAGAAAGTGCCTGCCGGATCGTCCTCAGTGCCACCGCCGGGGCCGGCATAACCCGTTGCGCTCACTGCAATATCGCTCTGGTACAGCTCCAGCGAACCCACCGCCATCTCGCGCGCGGTCTGATGCGACACCGCGGTATAGCGGTCGAGCGTCTCCTGCTCAACACCAAGAACACGATGCTTAATCTCATCGCAATAGGTCACCGCACCGCCACGCAGCACAGCCGAGGCGCCCGGGATATCGGCAATCGTCGAGGCGATCATACCCGCCGTCAGCGACTCAGCCGTCGAAACCGTCACGCCCCGAGCGCTCGCGCGCTCGACAATATCGCGCGCCAGCTCCTCGTTATGTGCGGAAATCTGCTCAAAAGAGTCCGTCATACCCACCAGGACCTAGACCGAAAAGACGATCTTGCGGCAGTTCCAGAAGTACTGAGCGCCCGAGATAACGGTCAGGACAACGGCCACGGCGTACAGGAAGCGTGA
>DBGBLM010000111.1:0-18471 GCA_048448865.1 Collinsella sp. | reverse complement strand
CTGTTCTGAGTTGGTCAACACGGTCTGCGAGGTCGTCGAGCTGCCGTGGATTGCCGGCAAGAGCCTGCATGACAGCTTCTCGGGCGCTACGGTCTATGAGGCCGTCGCCGCTTAACAGGCAATAAAACCCGATTTTCACGTGACCGCTGGCGCCGCCCCCGCGCCGGCGGTCTTTTTCTGCCGATAGGCCATAAAAGTGCACGCATTTGCGGAGAGGCTGTTGACGATAGTCAAAACTCGGACTAATCTAGAGACATAAAATTGGTCAAAAATCGGACAATCGAATGATGGGATAGATGAATGGTGCGGTTAAACTGGTCGACTTCGAGCGGTTGCTCAATGGACTCGACCATATCTATTCGGAGTTCTCGCGTGCCTGCGGCCTTTCGGACTGCGCTTACTGGATGCTCGTCGATACCAGCACGGCGGGCGGCAGTATTGCCGTAAGCCGTCTGACAAGCGAATGGTTCTACAGCAAGCAGACCATCAATTCGGCAATTAAAACCTTGACGGCGCGGGGCTTCGCAACGTTGGAGTTTGCCGAAGGCAGCCGTAAGAACAAGGTTGTGAGCCCGACCGAAGAGGGCAGGCGATTTGCCGAGCGTTATGCGCTGCCGGCACTCAAGGCCGAGCAGCGAGCCTTTGGCGCGCTTGAGCCATGTGAGCAGCGCGAGATTATGCGCTTGATCGGCAAATTCTCTCAGGTGCTCGGCGACGAGTGCGAGACATTTAAACAGCAGGTGGCAGCCGCAAGCCAGATGCAAGATCGACGTGAGGGGGAGTCGTGCGACTGTTAATGAGGTTTCTAAAGCCATATCGAGGGCTTGTCGCAGTGACACTGCTGGTGCTGCTGGTGGATAACGTCGGTACGCTGTTGGTTCCCACGATGCTGGCGAACATGGTCAACACCGGTATTACCACGGGCGATGTCGACTACATTTTACGCAACGGCCTATACATGTTTATCGCGACCAGCATGGCTAGCGGCGGCACGGTGCTGGGCTGCTATCTTTCGGCGCGCCTGGCCGCCAACGTGGCTTGCGATATCCGCAATGCCGTGTACGACAAATCGCTCGAGCTCGCGGCCAGCGATTTTGAGCGCTTTGGCACCGGATCGATGATCACGCGCTCGCTCAACGACATCAACGTGATTCAGCAGGCGATTCTGCAGACGATTCAGCTGGTGCTGCCCGTGCCGTTTTTGGCTGTGGCGGGCATCATCTTCGCCTGGTTTATCGATCCCGCCATGGGCACGCTTCTGGGCGTAGTCGTTGCGATCGTGCTCGTAGCGGCGGTCTTTACGGTGGCTAACGCCGCGCCGATCTTTATGCGCTTGCAGAGCTTTATCGACCGCATGAACGTGGTGCTGCGCGAAAACATCGTGGGCGTGCGCGTCATCCGTGCGTTTAACAAGGAGCGTCACGAGGAGCGGCGCCTGGACGAGGTGTTTAGCGAATACGCCGCCAACGCCATCAAAGTCAACCACCTGTTTGTGGGCCTCGACAGCTCCAGCTTCTTTTTGATGAACATCGCCGAGGTGGCGGTGCTGTGGGTGGGCGGCAACCGCGTAGGCGCCCACGCCATGCAGATTGCGAGTATCTCGGCGGTGCTGGAGTATGCAATTCTGATCCTGTTCTTTGTGATGATGGCGCAGATGGTGGTGCTGACGCTTCCGCGTGCTGCCGCGTGCCTGAACCGTGCGCAGCAGGTGTTGGAGATTGAGCCGAGCATCGTCGATGGCGAGCGCACGCTGGATGACGGGGCGCGCGAGCCCCAAGACGAAGCCGATGCGGTGGCCGTGTTCGACCACATGTCGTTTCGCTTTGACGATGCCGACGAGGACACCCTGTGCGACCTGAGCTTTGCCTGCCGTCGCGGTCAGACGACTGCGATCGTTGGCTCGACAGGCTCGGGCAAATCGACGGTGGCAAAGCTTCTGCTGCGCTTCCACGATGCCACCAAGGGCTCCATTCGCCTGAATGGTGTGGACCTGCGCGAGCTTACGCAAGACGAAATCCGCGGGCGCATTGCCTATGTGCCGCAGAAGGCGTGGCTGTTCTCGGGCACGGTGGCGAGCAACCTTCGCTTTGGTAACGAAGGCGCGACCGAGGGCGACATGCTTCACGCGCTTGAGGTTGCCCAGAGCACCTTTGTACTCGACCAACCGCAGGGGCTCGATACCCCGGTGGCGCAGGGCGGTACGAACTTTTCGGGCGGCCAGCGCCAGCGTTTGGCAATCGCCCGTGCGCTCATGAAGCATGCCGATCTATATATCTTCGATGACAGTTTTTCGGCCCTGGACTTTAAGACCGATGCCGCCCTGCGTCATGCTCTGCAGGACGAGACGCGCGATGCCGCGGTGCTCATCATCGCGCAGCGTATCTCGACCATTCTGCATGCCGATCAGATCGTGGTGCTCAAAGACGGCGAGATCGTGGGCCTAGGCACGCATGACGAGCTCATGGAAACCTGCGAGGTGTACCGCGCTATCGCGGAATCGCAGATGAAGGGAGGTGAGTAGCATGACCGAGGAGCTCAAGAAGCAGGGCATCGCCGATGACGCCGCGGTTGCAGGGACAGTTGAGGAGACGGGCGCCACGCCCGGCCTGGACGAAGCCGCCAAGGCGGCGGAGCGCGAGGCTCGCCGCCAGGCACTCTACGAGGAAAACGAGCGAGCCGAGGACGAGCGCGCCCGCGCCGAGGCGGAGCGCATGCGCGACGTTGACGACGAGGACGAGGACGAGACGCCCCGCGACACCTGGGCGACGGTGCGCCGCCTGTGGAGCGAAGCCGCCGGCGACCATTGGCGCTTCTATATCGTGTTCGCGAGCATCGTGTTCTATGTCATCTTTAACACCGCGGCGCCGGCTTACAGCGCCCGCGTGATCGATGAGCTGTGGGGACACATGAAGCTGGCGTTTGCCAACAACACTACCTTCAGCATTACCTGGGAGAACTGCGGCAGGACCATCTTCATCTACTTTATGATCTGGACCGCCGCCGCCTCGTTCTACGCACTCCAGAGCTTTTTGATGTCGAGCGTTGCCGAGCGCCTCAACCTGCGCCTACGCAACCGCATCGCACAAAAGCTCAACCGTCTGCCGCTTGCCTACTTTGACGTGCATCGTCCCGGCGAGGTCGTCAGCCGTGCGACCAACGACTTGGACAAGATGTCCGAGAGCATGCAGCGCGGCTTGCTGCAGCTTCTGGTGTCGATCGGTACCGTGGTGGGCGCCGTGAGCGTGATGTTCGTGTTTAGCGTGCCGCTCACGCTCGTCTTTTTGTTCTTTACGGCACTTTCGCTGCTGGTGACGAAGGTCGTGTCGCGCCGCACGCACGATGTGACGGGCGAACGCCAGGAGTGGGTGTCCAAGATTACGAGCGCGGTCGAGGAAGGCTACTCGGGCCGTCTGGTGATCCGTGCGTTTAACCGCGAGCGCCAGAGCTCTGCCGAGGTACACGAGGCTTCGAAGGAGCTGGCGCGCGTGAGCACCAAGGCGGACTTTATGATTAACGCCGTCGGTCCCGCGGTGCGCTTTATCGGCCGCTTGGCGCAGATCGTGATTGCACTGGTGGGCTGCAGCATGCTGGTTGCCGGTCACATGACCGTCGGCGTGTTCCAGGCGTTCTTCCAGTTTATTTACGAGGCGTCCGAACCCATGACGCAGTTGTCGTTCACCTTTAACTCGCTGCAGAGCGCGCTGGCGAGCGCCGAGCGCGTGTTCGACCTGCTCGACGAGACCGAGATGGAGGCCGATCCGTTGCCGGCGGTCGCCGCCAAGCTGCCGGGCAAGGTGGAGGGCCGCGTCGCTTTTGAGCACGTGCGCTTTGGCTACTCGCCCGACAAGCCGCTCATGCGCGACGTGTCGTTTGCCGCCGAGCCGGGCCAAAAGATCGCGGTGGTGGGAACCACGGGCGCGGGCAAGACCACGCTCATCAATCTGCTCATGCGCTTCTACGAGATCGACGGTGGTCGCATTACCCTCGACGGTGTGGACACGAGCCGCATGGACCGCGGCGAGCTGCGCCAGCAGTTTGGCATGGTGTTGCAGGATGCCTGGCTGTTCGATGGCACCATTGCCGAGAACATCGCCTATGGCTGTCCCGAGGCAACGCGCGAGGAGATTGTCGCGGCCGCACGTGCCGCTCAGGTCGACTTCTTTGTGCGTACTATGCCGCAGGGCTACGACACGCGTGTGGCTAACGATGCCGAGAGCATCAGCCAGGGTCAACGTCAACTGCTGACCATCGCGCGCGTGCTGCTCAACAATCCGGCGATCCTCATCCTGGACGAGGCGACGTCGAGCGTGGACACGCGCACCGAGCTTGCCATCGGCCGCGCCATGGACGCGCTCATGCGTGGGCGCACGAGCTTTGTGATCGCGCACCGTCTGTCGACGATCGTGGATGCCGACCTGATCTTGGTTATGGACCACGGCAATATCATCGAGCAGGGTACGCACAAGGAGCTGCTGGCTGCCGAGGGCGCCTATGCCGACCTCTACCTAAGCCAGTTCGCATAAGGTGACATGGGGGGCAGTCCCGCATGTCACATCGAAAAGAAGGCGTGCCGGGGGCGGATTCCCCGGCGCGCCTTTTGTGTTGGCGTTCATGCTGTGGCGGTTGTCCGCGGCCCTAGCGTTCGTCCACGAGCTTGGCGACGAGGGCCTTGAGATCGGCCACCTCTTGCTCGAGTTCCTTGACGCGGCGGGCATTCTCGGTGATGCCCTGACGGTTGAGGGCGCTCTGCTCGGCGGCATCGTCGGGCATGTACTCGCGATGCTGCTTGGCGTCGAAGCTCTCCTCGAACACGCGGCAGCCGTTGCGCTTGATGATGCGCCCGGGCACGCCCACGACGGTGCAGTTGTCGGGCACGTCCTTGACGACGACCGAGTTGCCGCCGATCTTGACGTTGTTGCCAATGTGGATGTTGCCAAGCACCTTGGCGCCCGTGCCCACCGTGACATTGTTGCCCAGGGTGGGGTGGCGTTTGCCAGTCTCGTTGCCGGTGCCGCCGAGCGTGACGCCCTGGTAGAGCACGCAGTTGTCGCCCACGATGGCAGTCTCGCCAATAACGACGCCCATGGCGTGGTCGATAAAGAAGTGCTTGCCGATCTGCGCGGCGGGATGAATCTCAACACCAGTGATATGGCGGGTTAACTGCGAGAGCACACGGGCGAGTGAGCGATGACCGTGCTCCCACAGCCAGTGCTCGGGCACGTGGTTCCACTTGGCGTGCAGGCCAGGATAGGAAAGGAAGATGACCAGGCCGTTTTGCGCGGCAGGGTCCTGCGCCTGGACGGTCTTGATGTCCTCGCGAATGGTATTGATAAAGCTCACCGGCCGCCCTCCCTTAGCGCCGTGACAATGCGATTCAATAAAGTATAGCGATTCGCTAGGGATTAGGAAGGGCGATCTTGCTTCGCTTTGGGCGACAAGTGTCAGTTATGCAAACTTGCTGGTAATGAAGTAAGACTTTTGAGGGGTTTGGCCCGTGCTCGCGCCGCAACCGTATACTGGTCAACTTGGACGTGTCCGCGCCCACAACTGAGAGGTTTTACTTCATGGGTTTCATCAATTTTATCGCCGAGCTGCTTAAGGACCCGCGCACCGCGATCGCCAGCTGGATCGCCGCCGGCCCGCTTATGGCCTACGGCTGCGTGTTCCTAATCATCTTTATCGAGACGGGCGTGGTGTTCTTCCCGTTCCTTCCCGGCGACTCGCTGCTGTTTGCCTCGGGCTTCTTTGCCCACAACGGCGGCTTTAACATCGTGGCGCTTCTGGCCACCGCATGGGCCGCAGCCATCCTGGGCGATCAGTGCAACTTTATGATCGGCCACTTCTTTGGCCGCAAGATCATCGCCTCGGGCAAGGTAAAGGCCATGACGCCCGAGCGCATCAAAAAGTCCGAGGATTTCCTGGATAAGTGGGGCCATCTGGCCATCTTCCTCGGTCGCTTCTTCCCGTTCATCCGCACCTTTGTGCCTTTTATCGCCGGCATGGGCGGCATGCACTGGCGCAACTTTGTCATCTTTAACGTGCTGGGTGGAATTACCTGGTCAACGGTCTTTACGCTGCTGGGTTACTTCTTTGGTGGCATTCCGTTTGTGCAGGAGCACTTTGAGCTGCTGATTATCGGCATCGTCGCCGTGTCGATCATCCCGACCGTGGTCGGCCTGGTTAAGGCTAAGCTCGGTAAAAAGAACGCCTAGTCCGAGTTTGTTTTCGGACGTTAATTCCAAGGCCCGTCATCGGATTCGATGGCGGGCCTTTTGTGTTGAAGGCAAATGAAAATACTTTACTTAGTTAAAGAAAAACGTTTTATCCAAGGCGTGCGGGGAGTACAATCACCTGCATGCGAATCGACGTGCCATCGGCTTCGATGCTGCCCGCGTGTCCTGCCCGGCTCTACGCTTCCGGGTATGCGACGTTGCGACGCGGCCGGCTTCGGTCCTTGCGTGCGGGTTCGCGAGTATGCAACCGTGTATGTAAGGAGCGACATATGACTGTCGAGAAGAAGGATATCGATTGGGGTAGCCTCGGCTTTGGCTACATGAAGACCGATTACAGCTACGAGGCCCATTGGAAGGATGGCGAGTGGGACGAGGGCGGCCTGACCACCGACCACACCCTGCATGTCTCCGAGTGCGGTGGCATCTTCCATTACTGCCAGGAGGTCTTTGAGGGCCTGAAGGCCTACACCGCCGAGGACGGCAGCATCGTCTGCTTCCGTCCCGACATGAACGCCGAGCGTATGTATAACTCCGCGCAGCGCCTCGAGATGCCCCCGTTCCCCAAGGACAAGTTTGTCGAGGCCGTCAAGCAGGTCGTCTCTGCCAACGCCGCCTGGGTTCCGCCCTTCGGCTCTGGCGCAACCCTGTATGTGCGTCCGTTTATGATCGGCTCCGGTGACGTGATCGGCGTGGCTCCCGCTCCTGAGTACACGTTCCGCATTCTCGTGACCCCGGTCGGTCCGTACTTTAAGGGTGGCCTCAAGCCTGTCAAGCTGCGTGTTTCCGAGTACGACCGCGCCGCACCGCACGGCACCGGCAACATCAAGGCCGGCCTCAACTACGCCATGTCCCTGAAGCCCACGATGGAGGCTCACCGCGAGGGCTATGCCGAGAACCTGTATCTCGACTCCGAGTCCCGCACCTATGTCGAGGAGACCGGTGGAGCCAACGTCTTGTTCGTGAAGGAGGACGGCACGCTTGTCGTCCCGCAGTCGCACACCGACTCCATCCTGCCCTCCATCACCCGTCGTTCGCTCGTTCAGGTCGCTGAGGACCTGGGCATGACCGTCGACCAGCGTCCCGTCGAGTGGGCCGAGGTCAAGGCCGGCACCTTTGTTGAGTGCGGTCTGTGCGGCACCGCTGCCGTTATCTCCCCGGTCGGCGAGATTGACAACAAGGTCTACGGTGCCGACGAGACTGTGACCTTCCCGGCTGGCTACACCGAGATCGGTCCTGTGATGAAGAAGCTCCGCGAGACCCTGACGGGCATCCAGTCTGGTGCTGTTGAGGATAAGCACAACTGGGTTTACACCGTCGCGTAAGCTGTTTTAGCTGTCCGGCCCGAGGGCGACCTTCCTTTCCGGCGCGTCCTCGGACATGAAAGAACCCCCGCTGCGCACTACGTGCGGCGGGGGTTCTTTCGTCCTGCGGAGTGCGCCGGAAAGGAAGGTCGCCCTTTTGTTTTGCTTCGCGCCATGTGGGGGCGGTGGCGACGTGCATTTTTGCGAGTATTCTGCAATCAAAGGCCCCTGCATACCGGCTTCGGGCAAAAAATCGGGAGTTCTCGATGTTTTCTACGAATGATGGGTGGGGTTACGGGCTGACAGCGTTTGATTTGCAGGGATATTCGCGGTCTTTGGCATTTGTCGTGGCGCCCGAAGCCCTTGGTTATGTTGAATACTCCTAAAAATGCACGACGCTTAGAGGGGGACCTTCGCGAAAAAGGAAACCGCCCCGTCGAAGTGTGCATTCGACGGGGCGGTTTATGCATTTGGCCGATTAAGGATGCGCTGCCAAACTACTAGAACTTGACGGTCGGGGCCTGACGGGCTGCTTCGGCGGCCTCGAAGCCCTGGCGCTCCTTAAACTGGAAGATGCCGGCAAAGATGACAGCCGGGAACGTCTGAATGGCGTTGTTGTAGCTGAGCACGCAGTCGTTGTAGCTCTGGCGTGCATAGCTAATCTTGTTCTCGGCGTCCTCGAGCGATGCCTGCAGCTGCGTAAAGTTGGTGTTTGCCTTAAGATCGGGATAGGCCTCGGCCACGGCGAAGAGCTGGCGCAGCGCACCGGTCAGCACGTTGTCGGCTTCCATCTTGGCCTCGGGCGTGGTGGCCTTGACGGCGGTGTTACGCGCGCTGATCACGGCGGAGAGCGTCTCCTGCTCGTGCTTGGCGTAGCCCTTGACGGTCTCGACCAGGTTGGGGATCAGGTCGTTGCGGCGCTGCAGCTGCGTATCGATGTTCTGCCAGGCGTTATCGATGCGGTTACGCTTGGTGACCATGTTGTTGTAGATGCCGGCGATGGCGCAGACAATCACAATGACAACAACGATGCCGATGATGACGGTAATCATGATGTCTCCGTTTCGAATGGCCGCGGCGGCATGCGCCAGCTGCCGTTGGTATAACGCTACTAGTATACCCGCAACGTTTTGCCGTGCCGAACTTTCCGGTAAGCGTTGTGTTTTCGGCTGGGTTGGCACCGGGGCAAAGCGTGCGAGGTACAGGTGTAAGATATGCGACAGATTGACGAGTGTTGTCTTTGCCCTGAGGATGGCGATACCAGTGGACCTTCGCATTAAGAAAACCTACCGCGCCCTGTTCGATGCCTTCACCGAGCTTCTCGAGGAGCATCGTTTTGAGGACCTGACGGTTGCCATGCTGTGCGACCGCGCCATGATTCGCCGCACGACCTTCTACAAGCACTTTCGCGACAAGAACGATTACTTTGCCTTTTATATCGATGAGCTCATGTCGGGCTTGCCGCAAAAACAGCCCGATGAGGCCGGCGCGGTGTCTGCCGAGGACGTGCGCGCGCTTCGACACGCGATTTTGGACGATGCCATGGATTTGATTCTGGCGCACGAGCGGCTCATGGATAACATTTTGGCGAGCAGCATGTCGGGCATGTTGACCAACGTTATTTGCGACCGCATTGCCCGCTCCATCCGCGAGCGTGTGATGAACGTGCTTGCCGAGGATGCCCTGGCCCCCGTGTCACTCGAGACGACGTCTGAGTTTGTCGCCGGCGGTATTATTCGACTTTTCACGATATGGTGGGAATCGGGCCACGATCTTGAGCGTCGACCTGAGATAGCCGACGTGGTCGATGCACTGTTTGAGCGGACCATGACACCGGTGCATCACTAAAAGTGGCGGAGAGAGGGGGATTCGAACCCCCGGAACGCTCTCGCGCTCAACGGTTTTCAAGACCGCCGCATTCAACCGCTCTGCCATCTCTCCGTGAGTCGTAATGATAGCATCGTTTTGAATTTGCAACAGGGAAGGCGAACGATGACGATCACCGAAATCGACGAGAAGTTCATGCGCGAGGCGTTGGCGGAGGCGCGCGCCGCCGCGGCGGTGGGCGAGGTGCCCATCGGAGCCGTAGTGGTGCGCGACGGCGAGATCGTCGCGAGGGCGCACAATCGGCGCGAGCTCGACCAGGATCCTTCGGCTCATGCGGAGTTCGCGGCCCTGTGCGCTGCCGCTCGGTCGCTCGGTCGCTGGCGCCTTTCCGATTGCACGGTCTACGTGACGCTCGAGCCATGCTGCATGTGTGCGGGGCTTATGGTTAACGCGCGCGCGGGGCGCTGCGTGTATGGCGCGGCTGATGCCAAGGCGGGCGCGCTGGGTTCGCTGTATGACCTGAATGCCGATTCGCGCCTGAATCATCGGTTTAACGTGACGGCTGGGGTCCTGGCGGATGAATGCCGTGAGCTGCTGAGTAGCTATTTTGGCGGTCTGCGCGGAGCGGGCGGCGCTGATTGCGGTTGTGGGGCCGATCTTGAAGCACACGCCGCTCACGCCGCAGCGCTTGCAGGTGTCGGTGAGGATGCTGGCACGGTGGTTGACTTTGGTCCTGCGTGCCGCCGGCCCCGCCGTGTGCTGCTGGCGATCGACTCCTTTAAGGGCAGCGTTTCGAGTGCGCAGGCGGAGGCGGCGGTTGCCGAAGGCGTGCGCCGCGTTTGGTCCGATGCCGAGGTGTGCACATTGCCGCTGGCGGATGGCGGTGAGGGGACGCTCGATGCCGTTGCCGCGTGCGGCGGTGAGCTCTCAACCTGCGATGTCGCAGGCCCCTTGGGCGATCGTGTGTCTGCCCGGATGCTGGTGGACGGCGAGCGCGAGTCCGCGGTCATCGAGATGGCCGAGGCGGCGGGTATTGGGTACTCGCCCTGTACAGAATCGGCGGCGCTTGCGGCTTCGACCTATGGCGTGGGCGAGCTCATGCTTCGCGCGGTTCGCACGGGCGCAAAGACTATCTATATTGGCTTGGGCGGCAGCGCCACCAACGATGGTGGCGCCGGTATGCTGCAGGCGCTGGGCGCGCGCGTGGTCGATGATCAGGGCGGCGATGTCGCCCCCGGTCTTGCGGGCCTTGAACACGTGGCGAGTATCGATTTGACGTCAGCGCTGCAGGCTTTGGATGGCGCTCGTATCGTTGTGCTTTCGGATGTCGAGAATCCGCTCGTAGGGCGTCGCGGCGCGCTTGCGGTGTTCGGCGGACAGAAGGGCCTGCCGACGGATGCTGCCGAGGCGCTGAGCAGGTGCGACAGCTGGATGGTCGGCTACGGCCGCCTGCTCGATACGGCGATTGCCGGAGCTCGAGCCCAGGGTTTGTTGCGCACGCCCGAGGGCGCACGGACATTTGGCTCGGTGCTCGGCGTGCCCGGCGCGGGCGCTGCCGGTGGCTTGGGCGCGGCGTTACTGGCGCTCGGTGCGGAGCTGCGTTCGGGCGTGGAGACGGTGCTCGATCTGATTGGGTTTGACGAGCGCGTACGCGATGTCGACCTGGTCATTACAGGCGAGGGCAATATGGATGAACAGTCCGCTGCTGGAAAGGCGCCGGTTGGTGTGGCTCGCCGCGCCAAGCGATATGGCAAACCGGTGGTTGCCGTCGTGGGTGGTCGCGCCGTCAACCTGGATGTGGTGTGTGTGCAGGGCATCGGCTTGGTGCTTCCGATCTGCCGCAAGCCCATGCCCCTCGACCAGGCGCTCGAACCACGGGAAGCCACAACCAACCTCATCTTCGCCGGTGAGTCAGCCGCCCAAGCCTACGACCTCGCTCGCCTCTAAAACCCATCCCCTCGATAAGTTGCGGTGAAATACGGAGTGTTTTTGCCTTTAAGGTGCCAATTCAGTCCGTATTCCACCGCAACTTCGAGAATGGCCATTCGAGGTTGGCCGCCTTGTGCCTTGGGTCGGACCGTTTGCCACGAAATGCGACCATCTACTACGTTAAACCGGCCACCTTCGACCATCCCGGAATTTGCAAAAACAAAACCGCAGGTAGAAAGCTTGCCGATTTTCGAAAAGCCGGCTATGGTTGACCCCTGCGGCCTAAACGTAGTAGATGGGCTCTTTCTGTGGTGCGGCACCAAGCCGGTCATTTTGGGATCGGACTATTTTGACTACTCATTGGCTGCTCTGGCAATCGGGCTGCAAAAGTAGTCAAAAAAGCTCCGTCCCAAATTAGCTACCTTGCTCTGGCGGGCGGGAGCAGGTAAGATATACCGAGCGCCTAGCGCGTTCGATGGGTTCGGATGACGACATGTTCCGAATCTGGTCAGGTCCGGAAGGAAGCAGCCATAAGGAGCCTCTGTCGGGCATCCGAATCCATCGAGCGCACGGGCTTTCTTTTTGCGCGGTTTTACCAAACCGCGCAATGCTCGACGCTGCGCGCCACCCAGAGCGACAATTTGTCATTCAAAAGGCAAGGCATGACCAGAAGGTCTATGCCTTGCCTTTTTCATGCCAACTTGTTCGCTCTGGATGTCGCTCGCTGGCTGCGCCAAAACATTGAAGGTCGCGTGGCTCGGGCGTGACCGCTGGTCCTCGGCTTCGCCTGCGGGATCGCTCGACTACCAAACACCTCGCCGCCGGCCGGGCCCCGTCGTCCAAAAATCACCCGTAAAGGCGCGTTTATCTAATTTAATCTATCCCTTGCGGAATGCGGCTTGCTGGCGTTGTCTGGGCATTGATGGCTACGTGGTTCAAGAGGCGGCGGTGCTGTTGCTTGAATTTTTGCAGTTAAAGAGGCCCGTTTCCTTAGGTGGGGAAACGGACCTCTTTTTGTCTCTGGGCTTGTGAATTGGCGGAGACAATAACCGTTGGCAGCTATTTTGAGTTCCTGATGCGGCGTGTGGCTGTGGCGGTTATTCCGAGGCCTGCGGTGGCGACTGCTGCGAGTGCGATTGCGCTCGGCGCTGTGTCGCCTGTGTTTGCGAGCTTGCTGGCGGTCGTATTTGCTTGCTTGCCGCTGCTCGAGTTCGCCTGCTTGGTGGAGCTTGGTAGGGCGTCTTTGCCGGTTGCAGGTGAGGCAACGGGCGGTGTCGCCTCGGCGGGTTGCGTTGAGCCGGAGGGAGGCGTCGTCTCGGTCGGTTTCGTTATCTCGGGCGAGGTGGCCTTGTCTGCCGCGGCCTTTGCCTCTTCGTATGCCTTGCAGGCGTCGTCATAGGCCGCTTGCGCCTTTTCCAAATCGCCGAGGAGCGCATTTCGCTTGGCTATGTCCTCGTCGATGTGGGCTTTAGCTTCCTTTGCCTCACTTTCGAAATACTGAACCTGTTTTTCCTGGCTTTCGAGCCGGCGTTGGTAGCGGTGAAGATCATCTTCACAAGATTCTTCTCGCCTTTCTGCCGTCATGATCTCCATGCGCAACTGCTTAATATGCTCCTTAATAGCTGTGCTGGGCTCCTCGCCGCCGAGTGCTTCAAGTGCCTTATCTAATTCTGCCTGAAGGCCGCTTGTCCGGTTGTGGGCCTCATCGTATTTGGCTTGGGCTGCATCGACGTTCGCTTGCATGGCGGGAAGGGGTTCCCTCTGTTTGGCGGCTTCCGCCACCACCATGTCGTAGAGTTCTTGAAATGCGGCAATGTCATCATCGATTTCCGCAATTATCTCGGGACTTGCGGCGTCTTTTGCGGCCTCGAGGTTTTTGAGCGCTTCCTGCATGGCTGCATACGCTTTTTCTTTTGCGGCGGCCGCGTCTTCCGTCTGCAAGGCAACTGCACCGGTGGGGGCGCTGGTTTCTGCCGCGATCGCCGTTACGGGGGCGATTCCCGCGACAAGTGCCGCGGAAAGGGCGATGCCCACAGTTGCTCGTCTTGCTCTTCTTGCGAGAATGTCGTTCATCTCGGCACCTCATTTCAAGGGTCGGCGACTAACTTGGTAGCACTAATGTAAATATACCATGCTAGTTGACCCGACACTGGCTGGGTGTGCGCGTATACCCCTCTGAAAACTGAATCCCGTTAGAAATGACGAGTTGTTTACGCTTCTTTTGGGGTGGCGGTACTATCATGGTTCGAATTGAATGTGGATGATGATAGGGAGCGCCTATACATGATTGAGCTGCTCAGGCGTTTTGGTGGTAAGTTTCGCCGGTATATGGTGATTGGCCCTGCGTGTAAGCTGATCGAAGTGATCTTTGACCTGCTGACGCCGCTGGTGATTGCCCAGATGATCGATAAGGGTATTGGCGCACACGATGTCAACGCCGTCGTCCACTACGGTATGCTGCTTGGCGCCATGGCTGTGATCGGCATCTCGTTTACGCTCGTCTGCCAAAAGATGGCGGCGCTCACCTCGCAGGGCATGGGCACCGATATCCGCGGTGCGCTCTACCAGCACATCAACAAGTTGAGCTATGCCGAACTCGACCGCTTTGGCACGCCGTCGCTTATCACCCGCATCACCAACGACGTCAACCAGGTGCAGCTTGCCGTGGCGCTGGGCGTGCGCATGCTCATCCGCTGGCCCTTCTTGGCGGTGGGCTCTATGTGCGCGGCCCTTGCCATCGACCTTAAGCTCGGCATCATCTTTTTGATTTGCACGCCCGCCATCGGCCTGGTGTTTTGGTTTGTCATGGCGCGCTGCATTCCGTACTACAAGCAGCTGCAGGCAAAGCTCGACCGCATCGCGCTCATTTGCCGCGAGGGGCTTTCGGGCGCCCGCGTGGTTCGCGCCTTTGTACGCGAAGATCACGAGCGCGAGCGCTTTGCCCAAGCCGCCGATGACCAGGCCAATACCGCCATCGCGGTGGGCAAGCTCTCGTCAATCCTTAATCCCGTCACGTTTTTGGTGATGAACCTGGGCGTGTGCGCCATCCTGTGGGTGGGCGGCATCCAGGTCAACGTGGGCGAGCTCACGCAGGGTCAGGTCATGGCGTTTGTGAACTACATGACGCAGACCCTCACCTCCATCGTGTACGTCGCCAACCTGGTCGTGGTCTTTACCAAGGCGAGCGCCAGCGCGTCGCGCATCAACGAGGTGCTCAATTGCGTGCCGAGCATCACCGACGAGGGCAACCAGCCGGTCGCGCTGCCCAAGCCGGGCAATGTCGCTCCCGTTCCTGCGCTGGGCTTGAGCCATGCGAGCTTCTCGTTTGGCGCCGGCGCTGCCAACGCCGTCAACGATGTGACCCTGGAGCTGCCGCTGGGCAAGACGCTCGGCATTATCGGCGGCACGGGCAGCGGTAAGTCGACGCTCGTCTCGCTCATCCCGCGCCTGTACGATGCGAGTACCGGCAGCGTGAGCGTGATGGGCGCCGACGTGCGCACCTGGCCGCTCGACCAGCTGCGCCGTGTGGTCGCGACCGTTCCACAGCGCGCGTCGCTGGTGAGCGGCACCATCCGCAGCAACCTGACCTGGCGCGACGAGGCTGCGACCGACGAGGAGCTCTGGGTGGCGCTCGACATGGCGCAGGCGAGCGAGTTCGTGCGCAACAAGCCGCAGGGGCTCGATGCCCCGGTCGAGGCGGGCGGTAAGAACTTCAGCGGTGGCCAACGCCAGCGCCTGACCATCGCGCGCGCCCTGGTGGGCTCGCCTCAGATATTGATCATGGACGATTCTGCCTCGGCGCTCGACTTTAAGACCGACGCGGCGCTTCGCCATGCCATCCGCGAGCGCAGTGTGCGCGGTGCCGCCGAGGGCGGGCTGCCGCTGACTACGGTGATCGTAAGCCAGCGCGTTTCGACCGTGCGCGACGCCGATATGATCTGCGTACTTGACCACGGTTCGGTCGCGGGCCTGGGCGCGCACGATGAGCTCTACACGACCTGCCGGCTCTACCGCGAGATTTGCCAGTCGCAGCTTCGCCGCGAGGAGCTCGAGGGCCAGCAGGGGAGTTCGGCGCCCGCGTCCGCTCCAACCGCCCCCGCATCCGTCTGCGCAAAGGAGGGCTGCTAAATGAATCCGTACACTTCCTCCGGTTCGGTCGCCACGATGACGGCCAACGTGTCCGGTAACGATAACCTCAACGACCTGGGCGACGGTCCGCGCCAGCCCGGCGACCCTGAGCGCTATCCCGTGGGCGCGGTGACCCGCCGCCTGATGGGCTACGTCCGTCCGCACCGTATTTCGTTTACGGCGTCGTTTGTGAGCGCCGCTATCTCGGTGATCCTGCAGCTCTACACGCCCATTCTCATCGGCGAGGGCATCGACCTTATCGTCGCCACCGGGCAGGTGGACTTCGACGCGCTGCTGCCGCTCGTTACCAAACTCGCGCTCGTCGTGGTAGGTGCCGCGGCCTTCCAGTGGCTGCAGGGCTACTGCGTCAACCGCCTGTCCTACGAGACGGTGCGCGACATGCGCGTGGAGGCGAGCGATAAGCTCAGCCGCATGCCGCTCAGCTTTATCGACAGCCATGCCCACGGCGACCTTATGAGCCGCGTGGTCAACGACGTCGATCAGGTGGGCGACGGTCTGCTGCAGGGCTTCACGCAGCTCTTCACCGGTGTTATTACCATCGTGGGCACGCTCGCGTTTATGCTTTCCATCAACCTGACCATGACGCTCGTGGTGGTGCTCGTCACGCCGCTTTCCATTTTTGCAGCCGGTGCCATTGCCAAGCTTTCCAACAAAAGTTTTACGGCACAGCAGCGTATTCAAGGGCAGCTCGGTGGTCATATCGAGGAGTACGTAGGCGAGCAGAAGCTTGTCGACGCCTTTGCCTACGGTCCCAACGCCCAGCAGCGCTTCGATGCCCTCAATGCCGAGCTTTACACCGCGGGCGAGCGCGCACAGTTTATGGGTTCGCTCTCCAACCCCGGCACGCGCTTTATCAATAACATCATCTATGCCGTGGTCGCTGTGATCGGCTGCGTGGGCGTGATCACGGGCGTGCCCGCGGCGCTTACGGTGGGCGGCGTGCAGATCTTCCTGTCCTACGCCAACCAGTACACCAAGCCGTTCAACGAGGTCACCAACGTCATTACGCAGATCCAGACCGCGTACGCCTCGGCGCGCCGCATGTTTGCGCTGCTCGATGCGCGCGAGCAGGAGCCCGATGCGGCGGATGCCGTGGATCTTGCCGCCCCGCAGGGCGAGGTGACTTTTGAACACGTGGACTTTAGCTATGTGCCCGACCGCAAGCTGCTGCAGGACATCTGCATCGAGGCTAAGCCCGGCATGCGCTTTGCCCTTGTCGGTCCTACGGGCTGTGGCAAGACGACGCTCATCAATTTGCTGCTGCGTTTTTACGATATCGATGCCGGTCGCATTGCGGTCGATGGCCGTTCCTCGCGTGACTACACGCGCGCAAGCCTGCGCCGCGCCTTTGGCATGGTGCTGCAGGATACGTGGCTGTTCGAGGGCACGGTGGCGGAAAATATCGCCTATGGTTGTCCCGATGCCACGCGCGAACAGGTTGTCGAGGCGGCCAAGCGCGCGCGCACACACAAGTTTATCGTGCAGCTGCCAGGCGGCTACGATACAGTGATCGGCGAGGACGGCGGCACGTTTAGCCAGGGTCAAAAACAGCTGCTGTGCATCGCGCGTGTCATGCTCACCGACCCAGCGATTCTGCTGCTGGACGAGGCGACCTCGAGCATCGATACCCGCACCGAGCTGCAGGTTCAGGCGGCATTCGACGAGCTTATGGCTGGCCGCACAAGCTTTGTCGTGGCGCACCGCCTGAGCACCATCCGCAACGCCGACTGCATTCTGGTGATGCGCGACGGCGAGATTATCGAGCGCGGCACGCACGACGAGCTGCTAGCGGCAGGCGGCTTCTACGCCGAACTCTACCGCAGCCAATTCGCCCAGTGAGGAAGCCCGTGGGGCAAATTAATCAATCGACAGACGGTGGTTTACATCTGTCACGTTAGTACTAAGATATTCATCTAATAAATTGCATTAGTGGCTTTAGTTTTGGGGGAAACGAGGCAACGTGACTATGACGTGCTCTTTGGTGGTTAACAGCAAGAGCGGTAATACCAGGATGGTTTCGGGCGCGATCAAGCGCGCTCTGCAGGCTGCGGGTGTTGAGTTTGTCCATGCCGCGGCGTTGAGCGACGATGCGGATGCAGATCAGGTTGCGCTCGAGGCGCAGGGCGCCTGCGCGGCCGATACGGTGCTCGTCGGTTTTTGGTGCGACAAGGGCGCATGCACGCCTTCGGTCGCGACGTTGCTCTCCACCTTGCACGGCAAGCGCGTCTTCCTGTTTGGCACCTGCGGTTTTGGCGCCGACCAGAGCTATTACCAGCAGATTATTGATCGCGTAACTTCTAATTTGGCTGGGGATGCCGAGCTGGCGGGCTGGGCGATGTGCCAGGGCAAGATGGGCCCCGCGGTTAAGCAGCGCTATGAGGCGATGCTTGAGCAAGAACCCGAAAACGCGCGCTATAAGATGCTGCTCGACAACTGGGTTGCCGCAAAGGACCATCCCACCAAGGAAGATTTGGACAACATGGCCACAGCCGCAAAGAAGGCCGTGCTGGGCGAGTAGCTTCGCCGTTCGCGGTCCTTCGTGCAAAACAATACAAATGGTGAAAGCCTCGAAATCCTCGAGGCTTTTTTCTTGACACTCGTGGGCGCAACGATGGCAAGCGTCTGGGACGATATTTTCCATCACCCCGATGACGAGGCCGTTCTGGACAACACGCTCGCATATGTTCGCTGGATGTATTCAGAGTGGGACGGGCTTTCCGGATGGATGGGGTTTCGGAAAGCCCGTCCCAGAATTTGCCTTTGGAATGGGATGGAGTTTCCCAACGGGGCCGTAAGCGGAAACTGCATCCCACTCCGGACGTGAATTCTGGGACACGGTTTCCGGATGCAAAAAAGGCCACAAGACGTGGCCTTCAACTTATATATGTTCGGCGATACACCCATGACAAGCCGCGCTCCAACAACAGGGCGTCTGTCCGGGCGGAGGCATATAAGGTTCATCGCGAGTTCCGCACGCAAAGGGGGCCACTTAATGTGGCCCCCGTCTTGCGCAGGACTGTCCGAGCAGGGAA
>DBGBLM010000110.1:0-6784 GCA_048448865.1 Collinsella sp. | reverse complement strand
ATCGGTGCTCAATCCACAATAATTGACCAGGAGATTCTTGATCGAAAGAATGAGTCCGCCAACGATGAGCGCCGGGACGATGGGCATGAATACCTGTGCAGAGACGTTCCCGAATTTCTCAATCAAGCCCATGGCGGTGTTACCGCTTTTAATGCCTTCTGCAAGGTCTTTGGCGGTTTGGGCATCGTCGGCAACCGTGCCACCGCCGACTTCGATTCCCGCGAAGTCGAGGAAGTCGTTGTAGGCCTCGGTGACGTTGGGGCCGATGATCACCTGAAGCTGGCCACCGCTGACTACTGCCCCGAG
The DNA here is from genome assembly GCA_048448865.1 of Collinsella sp. GTDB lineage: Bacteria > Actinomycetota > Coriobacteriia > Coriobacteriales > Coriobacteriaceae > Collinsella. Next base: position 6,478 of record DBGBLM010000110.1, on the reverse strand, counting down.
CGCCTGGTCAGCCGATTTGGCGAGCTGGAGATCGATGATCGAGGTGTCTCGTGCGTCGATGCGAAGGCGCGTCGCACAATGAGTTACCGATGTAATGTTCTCTTTGCCGCCAACAGCCTTTAGGACTGTTTCGGACATTGCCTGATATTTCATCTCTTTCTCCTAACCTTCCTGCTCCTGATACTTCGAGATAAGGTCTCGGTACCAATACCAGCTCTTTTTGGGGGTGCGCTCCAGATTGTTCTCGAAGTCGATATGGACAAGTCCGTATCGTTTTTCGTAGCCGTTGATCCAGCTATACAGATCCATCGTCGACCAGAGGTAGTAGCCCTCAACGCGCGCGCCGTCGCGCTTAGCCCTCATCATGTGCTCGATGAACTGGCCCAGAAGCTCGATGCGGTCATCATCGTGGATCATTCCGTCTGCGTCTGGTTGCTCATAGGCGCCATGTCCGTTTTCCGTAATAAAGATGCGGGGCGCGTCATAGCGCTCGTGGACATCCATGATGGTTGAATACATGCAACTTGGGAGTATTTCGCGGCCCCATTTATTGCGGGGAACATTGCTGTCGCGGGCGCTTTCAAACAAGGGCGCAATGCATTTTCCTTCGACCTTTTTGCTCGAACCGCCCTTATTGTTCGCCGAAACGGCAAGCTCTCCACCGTGCCAGTCGGTTACATACTCTCGGCAATACACGTTGAGTCCAATAAAATCGACTTTACCGTCTCTGAATTCTTCTACGTCATTTGGGGATCGATAGAGCGAGACGCCAAGTTTTTCAAGGATTTCGTCCATTTCTGGCGGCAGTTGACCCTGAAGTGCTGGTGCCAGAATCATGCGATTGGCGAAAAAGTCTGCGTATCGAAATACGTCATCGGGGTGCTCGGTTGCCGGGTCGAGTTCGACAACGCCGCCATCGTGGACGGCGCCGATGATGCCGTCGTAGCCCATTTGACGATATGCTCGGACTGCGAGTGCGCTTGCGCGCATCAGGTTGTACTGAAACTGCATGTACGACTGAACGTCGAGCGATCGATTGGGGGGATAGTTGCCCAACATGTTTACGCAGTAGCTGTAGAAATGCGGCTCGTTAACGGTAGCCCAGATTTTGACGCGGTCTCCAAAGCGCTCAAAGCAAATCTTGGCGTATTTGCAGAACCATTCTGCCATATCGTTGTTCAGCCATCCGCCTTTGCAAGCAAGCGTGAATGGCAGATCGTAATGGAACAGCGTAACGTTGGGCTCTATGCCATTTTCGAGGCAGCAATCAATGACCCGATTATAAAAATCGATACCCTCTTCATTCACTTTGCCGATACCGGTGGGGATGATTCGACTCCATGAAAGAGAGAAGCGATAGGTGTTTTGTCCGCCTTCTTTCATCATGCGGATATCTTCTTCATAGCGATGGTAGAAGTCGCAAGATACATCACCGTCAACATGGTTGATGTTCTTATTGCTTGTGTGGTTAAAGAAATCCCACTCGCCAAGGCCTTTGCCGTCTTCGTTCCAGGCACCCTCGCACTGATAAGACGCCGTGGCGGAACCCCAGAGAAACGGGATGTTGTTCACGTTGCCCATGAATCCCCTTTCCATCATTCAACACGGTGGATACGTGTGGCGGAATTACGATTAAGATGACGTCAACTGATTTGAATCATAGGAGAACGACCAAAGCTGTTTGATTCAATAAATGAACTATGATTTCGAGGAGAGCGGAAAGAGGGATCACGTGAATATCAATGACTTCGATGTGCTCAATCGCATTAGCTCCATCATCAACAGCGAGTTTGGGTCAAACGATGCCGCCATCGCTCGATATCTCATCGCTCACATTAGGCGTTCGAGCGAAATCAATGTTGCCACAATAACCCGCGATGCATTCGTGACCCGTTCCGCTGTTCGTCGTTTCTGCAATCGATTGGGCTACCAGTCTCTTAGCGATTTGAAAGAATCATTTACTCAATCAGTCTTTCCAAGCGACTTAAGCCATCGAGAGGAGGAATTTGGCTACGAGGAGTACAGGGCAGAGCTCGACGTTCGCATGATCGAGATGTTCGCTGAGGTTGAAAGCGGCGTGTCCGATATCGCTATTAAGCACCTTGCCGACGAAATTGATGGCCATAAAAACGTTGAAATCTGGTGCACCAATAATGTGAGCGCCAATCTCGTACGATTTCAGCAGGAAATGTTTTATGCGGGCAAGATAGTTCGCATAGTTGCTGGGGCTAACGTCGCGGAATTGAAAAACATGGGAGACGCTTCGCAGTCATTGATAATTCTCGTATCGGTCTCCGGGCTATTTGCGTCCCAGGCGCGTGAGTATCTTGATTGCCGTTCGGGCAGGAAGATTCTAATTACTGCGTTTAGCAACGATGACAAATCGAGGTCTTTTGACCGTGTATATCGTCTTGGTAATGCGGGAAACAGAATTGACCGACTCGGCGTTTATTCGAAATACGCCATGACCTATTTCTTCGACTTGCTATCGTCGTGTTACTTGAGTCGCTACCCCTGCACCAAGGGGGAGCCGCTCTATGGGTCTACTTTGGTCTGGCCCGAGCAGTAGCGGCTCTATAGTTCTCCCGTCTGGAGAATGAGCGTGGATAATCTCCGCTTTGGGCTTAGAGCCGCGCTAAAAACGGGAGATTATCCACGCTTGAACGTGCCGTGGAAGCACGATCGTGACCTATGTAATAGTGCAAGAGGGTCGGTATCGAAGGTCGATGCTGCAGATGTACTCCACCGTGACAAAGTGTTCCCTCGGGAAATGTCACCAGCGTAGCCAAATCCATCGTCCTTCATATCCAAACTCAGTAAAACCGCAGGTCAAAGATATATAGATACGCCCGGGGCCGTGTATCTAGAGGTTTTCGTTGACAGCCCCCAAGGTGGCATCGTATTATCTTCTTCGTTCGCGGGGGCGGCGGTCCAAAAGACCAAAGGACCTGCGGATACTTGAACGATTGGGAGTTTGCCCGAGTGGTTAATGGGGACGGGCTGTAAACCCGTTGGCTCTGCCTACATAGGTTCGAATCCTATAGCTCCCACCCGTCAAGTGCCTGTATAGCTCAGTCGGTAGAGCACTTCGTTGGTAACGAAGAGGTCACCAGTTCAAGTCTGGTTGCAGGCTCCATCCGGCGGTGTAGCTCAGTTGGTTAGAGCACACGGTTCATACCCGTGGCGTCACTGGTTCGAATCCAGTCACCGCTACCATAGGTAACACGGTGGCTTCTCAATAGTATGTTGAGAGGCCACTATGGTATAAAGGCATAGTCCCGTCCGGGGACGACCTGTTTAGAGGAGGGCTTTATGGCCAAAGAGAAGTTTGAGCGCACTAAGCCGCATGTTAACATCGGCACCATTGGTCACGTCGACCACGGCAAGACCACGCTGACCGCTGCCATCACCAAGGTTCTCTCCGAGACCGAGGGCTGCAAGGCTGACTTCACTGCGTTCGAGAACATCGACAAGGCTCCCGAGGAGCGCGAGCGCGGCATTACGATCTCCGTCTCCCACGTCGAGTACGAGACTGCTGCCCGTCACTACGCTCACGTTGACTGCCCGGGCCACGCTGACTACGTCAAGAACATGATCTCCGGTGCTGCTCAGATGGACGGCGCTATCCTGGTCATCGCCGCTACCGACGGCCCCATGGCTCAGACCCGCGAGCACATCCTGCTCGCCCGTCAGGTCGGCGTTCCCTACATCGTCGTCTTCCTGAACAAGTGCGACATGGTCGACGATGACGAGCTCATTGACCTCGTCGAGATGGAGACCCGTGAGCTCCTCTCCGAGTACGATTTCCCCGGCGACGACATCCCCGTCATCCGTGGCTCCGCTCTGGGCGCTCTCGAGGGCGACGCCAAGTGGATGGACGCCATTCGCGAGCTCATGAAGGCCGTCGACGAGTACATCCCGACGCCTGCTCGTAACAACGACCTCCCGTTCCTGATGGCCGTTGAGGACGTTATGACCATCTCCGGCCGTGGTACCGTTGCTACTGGCCGTGTCGAGCGCGGTGAGCTCAAGCTCAACGAGCCCGTCGAGATCGTCGGCATCAAGGATACCCAGAACACCGTCGTTACCGGTATCGAGATGTTCCGTAAGTCCATGGACTTCTGCGAGGCTGGCGACAACGTCGGTCTGCTGCTCCGCGGCATCAAGCGTGAGGACATCGAGCGCGGCCAGGTTCTCTGCAAGCCCGGTTCGGTTACCCCGCACACCAAGTTCACCGGTGAGATCTACGTTCTGACCAAGGAGGAGGGCGGCCGTCACACCCCGTTCTTCGATGGTTATCGTCCTCAGTTCTACTTCCGTACCACCGACGTTACCGGTACGGTCAAGCTCCCCGAGGGCACCGAGATGGCTATGCCTGGTGACCACATCACCATCGAGGGCGACCTCATCCACCCGATCGCCATGGAGGAGGGCCTGCGCTTCGCTATCCGCGAGGGTGGCCACACCGTCGGTTCGGGCATCGTCTCCACGATCATTGAGTAAATTAGCTCTTTGATATAGCTGACTTAGAGAACCCGGCACTTATATGGGTGCCGGGTTCTTTTCTGCAATGGATATTGAGCCGTTGCTGGTGTCGAGAGGATCGATAATGGTCCTGGATGCACCGTCGATTAGCTCTCGATGGCTTCATTGATGTGTTCCAAATATGAATGGATCCACCGAGAACCAATTGACTCGAGGTTTTCATTGACAGCACTTACGTGGAGCTGATAAAGTAACAACTCGTGCCCGTACGGGGCGGAAATGAAAGGTTCAGGATACATGCGTACTCTAGTTACTCTTGCGTGCACTGAGTGCAAGCGCCGCAACTATACGACCACCAAGAACAAGTCGACCATGCCTGATCGTATGGAGATCAAGAAGTATTGCCCCTGGTGCCGTCACCACACGCTGCACAAAGAGACTCGCTAGTCTCTAGTCACATACGCCAGTAGTTCAATTGGTAGAGCATCGGTCTCCAAAACCGAGTGTTGAGGGTTCGAGTCCTTCCTGGCGTGCCAGTCATTATTCCGTAAGCTCCCACTTGGGGGCTTACGGTTTACTCATGTATAAGCGCATTGCGCGGAGGTAACCCAAATGGCCAACAAGAAGAACAAGAAGAAGGCTCAGCAGCCGGCACCTGCCAACAAAGCTGCCGCCAACTCCAAGGTTGAGGCCAAGAAGGCCGTTGCCAAGAAGAACGAGAAGGCTGCGAAGTCCAAGAAGAACGAGAAGCCTGGTTTCTTCGCCCGCACCAAGAAGTATTTCGCTTCGGTCAAGTCCGAGATGAAGCGTGTCACGTGGCCCGATAAGAAGGAGCTCGTGAACTACTCGGTTGTCGTTTGCGCTTCTCTGATCGTCGTCGGCGTCGTCATCGCTCTGCTCGATGCTGGCTTTGGCGAGGCTCTTGCTCTGTTCTCTGGATTGAGGGGCTAAACCATGTCTAAGCGTTGGTACGTCGTTCACACTTACTCTGGATACGAGAACCGTGTTAAGTCCGATCTCGAGCATCGCATCGAGACTATGGGCATGCAGGACCGTATCTTTGATATCGAGATTCCTATGGAGCGTGTCACCGAGATTAAAGAGGGCGGCAAGCGTGAGACCAAGGATTCCAAGATCTTCCCGGGTTATGTCCTTGTCCGCATGGAGATGGATGATGATGCTTGGACGTGCGTTCGTAACACGCCTGGCGTCACCGGTTTCCTGGGCGGCAACGGCAAGCCCGCTCCGCTTTCCCGCGACGAGTACAACAAGATGACTCGTCGTCCCGGTAAGGGCGATTCGCCCAAGCGCACTTCGGTTGATATTGAGGTCGGCACGTCCGTCCGCGTCACCGATGGCCCGCTTACCGACTTTGATGGCAAGGTCTCCGAGGTTAACACCGAGGCAGGCAAGCTTAAGGTCACCCTGATGATCTTTGGCCGCGAGACGCCGGTTGAGCTCGACTTTAACCAGGTCGCTGTCATCGCTTAAGTTTTCGTCCGTTCGCGCGAGCGTGCTTCTTCTGTGACTGCTCATCTCAGGAGTGCTTCTAACACGTGCGTGCTTACGATATAGCAAGTACTTCACACTCGTGATTCGAAAGGAATGACCATGGCTGAGAAGAAGGTTGCCAACGTCATTAAGCTCCAGATTCCTGCTGGTGCAGCTAACCCCGCTCCTCCCGTCGGCCCCGCCCTGGGCGCTGCTGGCGTGAACATCATGCAGTTCTGCCAGGCCTTTAACGCCGAGACGCAGGACAAGAAGGGCGACATCATCCCCGTTGAGATCTCTGTCTACGAGGATAAGTCCTTCTCCTTCATCACCAAGACCCCGCCGGCGGCTCACCTCATCAAGAAGGAGCTGAACCTCAAGTCTGGTTCCGCTAAGCCCCAGGAGTCGCCCGGCGGCGCCTTACGCTCGACGTCGGTCGGCGCGTGCGGCTGGAGAGCGACGAATACTTCCCCGGCACGGGTTATCGGACGAGCCGCATCAC
>DBGBLM010000109.1:0-2698 GCA_048448865.1 Collinsella sp. | reverse complement strand
CTCGGTGGTGGGGCGCGCGGGAAACTCCGCCCGCATACTCTCCGTCCACTTCGTCGCCTCGTCCTTCCAGTTCTACCTCCGCCTGCCCGACGCCACCTCGCGCTCGGTGGTGGGCGACCTCGACATGTGTTTTTCACAACAACTAAATTTAGGATTTCACGACTAATTTCTTTCGGGTTTCACCGTTTTGCAAAGGTGCCGCACCCTTTCTTCGCTAACTGTCCGATCTTCCCATCATCAAGGCTTCCTCGAACCTTCTGCTCTGCCCGCCGAACTCAACCAGCCGACCATGATGCATGATCCTGTCAATCGTCGCCGTGGCCAGGTGCGCGTCTCCCAGCACAGTGCCCCATTTGCCGAACTCTATGTTGGTTGTGACGATCATGCTCCTCGTCTCGTACGTTGCCGACATCACCTGGTAGAGCAGCCGAGCGCCCTCGATGTCTATCGGGATGTAGCCGTACTCGTCGATTATCAGCAGGTCCGCCTTGGCTATGTCGCGAAGCACCTGCTCGAGCCTGTTGTCGGCGACGGCCGCCTTCAGCATCAGCACCAGCGACGCGGTCTCGAAGTACCTGACCTTGTAGCCCCGCTCGGCCGCCAGCACGCCCAGTGCGATCGACAGGTGGGTCTTTCCGCGTCCGCATCCTCCGTAGAACACGAAGTCCTGGGCCTGCCGGACAAACTCCAATGACACCAGGTCATCGACGGTGTAGCCGTCTGGGAAGGACACCTCGCCGAAGTCGAAGTCCGCGACCGACTTCACGGCCGGGAATTTGGCCTGCTTCATGAGCCTTGCCTTCCTGTTCTCCTCCCTGGTGGCGTTCTCGCTCCTGATCAGCTCGCATGCAGCCACCAGCTGGCCTCGCGTGGCATCCTTGGAAAACGCCGCGATCGTCGACTTGGTGAAGTACATGGTCCTGGCCAGCGCGGCGAACTCCGCCTCGATCTGGCCCCTCGTCATCTGCTCGATGTCCATGGCTAGGCCTCCTTTGCGAAGACGGCGTCGTACATCCCGAGGTCGGGGCTGTCGTCGTATGCGATGGACCCTTGGCCGTTCGCCGTGCATGCGGCAGCCAATGCGACGTCAGCGCGGCTGGGGACGCCGCCGTCGGCGCCGAGCGCGGCCATCGCCGCTACCGCGGCCTCGTAGCCCGCATCCGCGCTGACGTCGCGAAGCATCCTGAGCATCGTGCCCCTGTCGGCCCTGCCCATGGAATCCATCGACCTGGCCAGCGATTTCGGCAAGGTCGCCCTGACGGCGCTGTTCTGCCATCCGCCCGGCTTCCTGCAAAGGAGCGCCAGCTGCGACATGGGGTCGCTGGCCTTGGTGGGCGCATCCCCGTATGCTCGGTCGAAGGCGGCGATCTGCGTGCCCTCGCCGTCGTAGAAGGCTACCCGGAATGCGCCCAGCTCGACGATCACCCTCTCCTCGCCGTGGTCCGGCCCGAGCGGGTAGCGGTGTCTGCCGTCGAGGCACGCGTCGCCGTACTTGTCGGTCTTGGCCGTGACTATCTTCGCGACGCGGAAGGGCTTCGCCGGCAGGTCGGCCATGGCCACGCAGTCCTCCATGAACAGCTGGCGCTCGGGCTCCCCTTTGAGGTAATGGTCCTTGCCGGCGCGATCCAGGCACCTGCCGAGGATCCGCTTGTTGTAGGCGGGCAGGCTGTCGATGCGGGGAACGGGGACGAACAGGTTGCGCCGGATGGCCCCGACGGCATTCTCCACGGAGCCCTTCTCGTGGCCGGAGTTGGGGTTGCAGAAGGAGAAGTCGAACCCGTAGTGGGCGGCGAAGCGCGTGAACGTGTCGGCGGTGCTGACAACCTGGCCGACCCTTCTGCCGACGCCCGTGGCGTTGTCAAACACCAACCGGGTGGGCACGCCCCCGCAGAACTCGAACACGGCCTTCAGGCCCTCGCAGACGCATTCCGACGTCTCGCCCCAGAAGCATTGCGCCAGCGACACGTTGGAGAACGGGAAGGTGACCACCAGGTAGTGCACCTCGCGCATGACGCCCAGCACCCTGAAGTCGCACACGCCGAAGTCGACCTGCCCCTCGCCGGGCGCCCATTCGAGGTTGAGGAACTCGTCTTTGGCGCCTTTGAGCTCGGCTTTGCGCTTCTTGACGTAGGCCTGGACGATTGTGTAGCTGCCGTCGTAGCCGCATTCCGCGACGAGCCGGTCGAATACCCGCTGGGCCGTGTGTCGCTGCTTGGGGCGCCGCTTCCTGTCCTCCGCAAGCCAACGATCTATCGTCGCCTTGAACGGGTCAAGCTTCGAACCGCGCCTCTTCCTGGGCTTGACCTGAGGGGAGAAGTCGTCCATGTCGCGGTATTTGCGCACCGTGGGCTCGGAGATTCCCTCCTCCCTGGCTATCTGGGCGACGCTGTCGCCACGGGCAGCGCGCTGCTTGATTGCTAGAATAGTTGACATGCCGATCATTTCCTTTCCGGCCTCCTTGAGTCGATTACCGAAGCAATGACTAAGTTAGGCCATCCGTTGGAGGTGGTCGGCGCCTTTGCTTATGAGGCGAAACAATCGTCGTGAAACCCGAAACTTTTATCTCGTGATTTCCTAAAAATAAAAGCTATCAAAAACACCTCGAGGTTCGACGGCGTGCGCCGCATCGGCATCGACGAGACGTCGTACAAGAAGGGCCACAAGTACGTCACGGTGGTCGTCGACCACGACCGCGGCT
>DBGBLM010000108.1:0-4993 GCA_048448865.1 Collinsella sp. | reverse complement strand
GGGGGTGTGCTCCCACGTGGACAGGTACACACAAAGCAGCGAGATTGCCATGACCGAAGCGTTGATCGTAGCGATGATGAAGTAGCTGAACGGGTTGGTCTCGCCGAAGGTGCCAAAGCCGAAGCCCACAAGTGCAGCCATCAGGAAGCCGGCGGCGTTACCAAAGAGATGCTTGTAGCCGGTGAGGTACGTACGCTCCTTGAAGTCGTCGGTCATCTCGATGGTAAGCGGCGACAGGTTGGCGGTGCAGAACGTATACGCGACGTTGTAGATCAGGTACAGCACAAAGTAGTACGGGAAGCCAAACGGCGTAGCCACGAAGATGAGCGGCTCGGCGATCATCATCGGGATGGCCAGCAAGATCCAGAAACGACGACGACCAAAGATGCGGCCAATCTTGGTGGCATAGAAGTTATCGGCCACAAAGCCCATCAGCGGGCAAAGAATAGCGTTGACATAGATGGCAAACGAGCTGATCAGTGCAGCCTCGCCTGCGGACAGGCCACACTCCGTGGACAGGAACAGCACCATGTAGCTGTGCGTAAAGGTCAGGGCACCGGAATTGAGCATACCGCCCATACCAAAGCCCAAGCGCGTCCAGAATGTGATCTTACGCTTTTTTCCGATCCTATTAGTCATCGAGCTCCCTCTCTTTTCTCGATTGTCTTGTAACAAGACATTTGAGTCCACACTGACATCTGTCTGCCCAGCGTTCAGAGTGAACGTTTAGTTAGATTATGCGCGATTCCTTACGAAAGGTGAACGTTCACTTGAATAATATCCTTGAACGGTCGATTTTTACCGCTGAACGGACACAATTGAGATCCTCACACCTATTTTCTGCTGGTAAAGGTGCCATGCTGGACAGCCATGAGATAGGTGAACGTTTATCAGATTTTCCAACATATTCACTTAACCACGAAACGAAAAAGCCCCGCCGGGAACACTCCCGATGGGGCCGATGACATCTCGCTATGCTTGGGCGCACTTGCCGCTACAAGCAGACGCCGTCCTTCCAGATGCTGATCTCGTGACAGCCACGGCGCTCGGCACTCGTGAGTTTACCGCTCGCCGTCTCCAGCACCAGCTGGTATAGATCGTGAGCAGCCTCGTCGAGCGTGCGCTCACCCGTGGCAATCACGCCGGCGTTAAAGTCCATCCAGTTGGCCTTGTGGTCGCACAGACGCTGATTGGTGAACACCTTGAGCGTAGGCACCGGCGCGCCAAACGGTGTGCCGCGGCCGGTCGAGAACAGAATCACGTGGCAGCCGGCAGCCGTCAACGCCGTGGTGGATACCATGTCGTTGCCCGGACCGCACAGCATGTTCAGGCCGTGTTTAGTTGCCCGACCGGCATACGGCAGCACGTCGACGATGGGGGCAGATCCGCCTTTTTGCACGCAGCCGCAGCTCTTGTCCTCGAGCGTGGTAATACCGCCGTCCTTGTTGCCGGGACTCGGGTTCTCGTAGACAACCTCGCCGTGGCTAATAAAGTAGTCCTTAAAGCCATTGAGCATGTCGGAGGCGACGTTAAAGACCTGCTCGTTCTCGCAACGGTCGAGCAGGATGCTCTCCGCGCCAAACATCTCGGGCACCTCGGTAAGCACCGACGTGCCGCCGCGGGCGACGACCATATCGCTCACGCGACCGATCGTGGGGTTGGCGGTAATGCCCGAAAGACCGTCGGAGCCGCCGCACTTAAGACCAATAACCAGCTCGGAGGCCAAAATGGGCTCACGCTTGGCTTGCTTGGCCAGGTCAGCCAGCTCGGCCAGAATCTTGTGGCCCTCGATTTGCTCGTCGGCTACATCCTGGCAGGTGAGAAAGCGAACGCGCTCGTGATCGAAGTCACCGAGCTCGTCGAGCACCTGCTGGTGCGTGCAGTTCTCGCAACCAAGCGACAGGAATAGCACGCCGGCCGCATTAGGATGACGCGAGAGCGCCACCAGCAGACGACGCGTCTGGGCATGGTCGGCGCCGGTCTGCGAGCAGCCAAAGGGATGCGGGAAGTAGTAAACACCCTCCAGCGAGCCATCGACCAGATCCTGGGCCTGCTCGCACATGGCACGGGCGACTTCGTTGACACAGCCGACCGTGGGGATGATCCACAGCTCATTACGCGTCGCGGCACGACCGTCGGCGCGGCGGAACCCCATAAAGGTCTCGGGCTCAACCGGATCCACGACCGGATGTGTGGGGTTGTAGGTGTACTCGACCTCGCCCGAAAGGTTGGTCTTGACATTATGTGTATGAAGCCACTGACCGGGCTGGACATCGCCCGTCACATGGCCGATAGGAAGGCCGTACTTGATGACGTCCTCCCCCGCGGCAATCGAGCGCACGGCCATCTTATGACCCTGCGGAATATCCTCCGCGGCCACGACCTCGCCCACCCCGGGAACCGCGACGGCGGTGCCCTTGGCAAGCGGCGACAGCGCGACGATCACGTTGTCGGCCGGATTGATCTGGATAGTGTTCATTGCAAATGGTCCTAACCCTACAAGTTGAGCAGAAGTCGAGACGCGGGCACGCCGTCCCGCGCCCGCGTCTGCGCCGGAAATTTACGCCTGAGCGTTGGCGAAGGCCTGCTTGGCGCCCTCGGCACGCACGACGGCGAGCGCGCTGACGACAAACTCCTCAAGACCTGCGATCTGCGTAAGGTCCTCGCCCCACATCTGCTCGTTGGTGAGCACGTCGTGCACCAGCTGGGCATCGTCGGCGCCGGCATGGGCGGCGTAGAAGTCGAGCACGAAGGCGTCGTCCTGAGCGGTGTACTCGGTGCCGTCGGAGCGACGCAGGTGCAGGCCGTCGCCCTCGCGGGACACGAGCTCCTGCGTGTAGAAGGAGATGAGCGTAGCGAGGCTCGTCGCCAGGCACTTGGGCAGGTTGCCGGTCTCGGCAACGTAGTCCTTGAGCGTGGGCAGGTCGCGAGCGCGCCACTTAGCCGTGGAGTTGAGGCAGATGGAGAGCAGCGCATGATCAATAAACGGGTTGTCGAAGCGGTTTTCGACGGCGGCGGCAAAGGCCTTGCAGTCCTCGACATCCAAGTCGGCGGCAAGCGTCGGAATGACCTCGTCGTAGAGCATGGTGTTCATGAAGCCGCGAATGGTCTCGTCATGCATGCAGTCGCGCACGATATCAAAGCCGGCAACCCAGGAACCCGGAACGAAGGCGGTGTGGGCACCGTTGAGGATGCGGACCTTGCGCTTTTTGTACGGGGTGACGTCGGGAGTCACAAAGACACCCGGAAGACCAGCCTTCACAAAGGGAAGCTTCTCGGCAAGCGACTCGTCGCCCTGGATGCCCCACATCTGGAAGGGCTCGCGCACGGCCAGGAAGGGATCCCCGTAGCCCAGACGCTCAGCCACCGCGGCGGCCTCGGATGCGTCGCGGATACGGCCCGGTACGATGGTGTCGACGAGCGTGGTGCAGACGGTGCAGTCGTTGGCCATCCACTGCGCAAACTCGTCCTCCCAGCCCCAGTCGCTCACATACTGGTTCATGATGCGCAGCAACTCCTCACCGTTGTGATCGATGAGCTCGCAGGCGAGGACGATGACGCCCGGCTTACCGGCAGCCCAGCGGGTGTGGAGCACCTGGGCAAGCTTGGCGGGGAAGCTCGCGGGTGGCATGTCGTCGGCCTTGCAGGACGGGTCATAGGCGATACCGGCCTCGGTGGTGTTGGAGACGATAATCTCCAGGTCGTCAGAGACGGCGACCTCCATCATGGCGCGGTAGTCGTCCTCGCGATACGGGTTGATGCAGCGGCTGCAAGCGCTAATCACGCGGGACTCGTCGACCGTGTTGCCGTCCTCCTTGCCGCGCACCAGCACGGTATACAGGTCGTCCTGGGCATTGATACCGTCGGCAAAGCCAAAGGCGCCGCTGATGGGCTGGACCATGACGATCTTGCCATTCCAGCCGGTCGCCTCGTTACCCATGTCAAAGAAGCGGTCAACGAAAGCGCGTAGGAAGTTGCCCTCGCCAAACTGCAGGACCTTCTCCGGCGCGTCCTTGGGAAGAAGATAGCCCTCGTAGCCGATCTTCTCGAGCGTATCGTAGCTGATGTTCTCCATCTATGTGTCTCCTTAGATAGCCGTTAGCGTGTAAGCAAAACGGGGGCGCCGCGTGTGGCGACGGCGCTCCCGGAACCAGGTTTGGATTTAGGCCTCGTCGGTGTCCAGGTCAAAGCCAAAGTAGCGGACCGCATTGTTGTAGCTGATGTCACGCACAACCTCGCCCAGCAGCTCCATGTCGGCCGGGTACTTGCCCTGCTCGACCCACTCGCCGATCACGCTGCACAGCACGCGACGAAAGTACTCGTGGCGCGGATAGGACAGGAAGGAGCGGGAATCGGTAAGCATGCCCACAAAGTTGCCCAACACGCCCTCGTTAGCCAGAGCCGTAAGCTGCTCGCGCATGCCGACCTCGTTGTCGTTGAACCACCAGGCGGAGCCGTTCTGGATCTTACCGGCAGTCGGAGCCTCCTGGAAGCAACCCATGACGGTATCGATCATGGTGTTATCGATGGGGTTCAGGCTGTACAGGATGGTCTTGGGCAGGCCGCAGGTCTCCTGGATGGAGTTGAGGAAATCGGCGAGCTGGTCGGACGGCGTGTAGTTGGAGATGCAGTCGTAGCCGGTGTCGGGACCGAGCTTGGCGAACATGGCGCGATTGTTGTCGCGCTTGCAGCCAAAGTGCAGCTGCATGGCCCAGCCCAGACGGACATACTCACCGGCAACGAACTGCATAAAGGCAGTCTTGTACTTGAGGACTTCTTCCTCGGTGAGCGGCTCAGCAGCCAGGCCCTTGGCAAAGATGGCCTCGATCTCGTCGGCGGTAGCCGGGACGTACATGACGTAATCGAGTGCGTGGTCGGAGGCGCGGCAGCCCAGCTCGTGAGCAACGTCGTAGCGCTTGGAAATGGCAGCCTTCATGCCCTCAAAGTCGCTGACCTCAACGCCGGCAACCTCGGAAAGGTGCTTGCAGTAGTC